>NZ_VFVI01000005.1:0-373371 GCF_006442775.1 Mesorhizobium sp. B2-4-6 | reverse complement strand
AGTTCGTGAGCGCCAAGAACGGTGAGGGAATCGTCGATGCCTTTGCCGAACTCGCCGAAACAATACGGCGTCGGCAGTTGTAGTTCGGCAAAAAATTCGGCTTGTTTGATTGTCTGGTACGCCCAAGGGGAATCGAACCCCTGTTCCCGCCGTGAGAGGGCGGTGTCCTGACCGCTAGACGATGGGCGCGCTCAAGAATTGGCTACATAGGCTGGCGGCCGGGAAAAAGCAACCGAGCAGATTCCGGAAAAGTGTCGTACGGTTTTCCGACAAGAATCTGCGACAAAACAAAAGGCCTAAGGCGAGCATTCATTGGCTCGCCGTTGAGTGCTCCGCCTAGGGTTTCGACCGCTTCGCGCGCTTTGCCGGCCGCCACCGGTCAGCCCTGCCGTTTCGGTTCGATCAGGTCCCAGAGATTGCCGTAGAGATCGGAAAAGACGGCCACCGTGCCGTAGGCCTCGAAGCGCGGCGCCTCGCGGAATTCGACACCCTTTGCGAGCATCGCCCGATGGTCGCGGGAAAAATCGTCGGTCTCGAGAAACAGGAAGACGCGGCCGCCGGTCTGGTTGCCGATGCGGCTTTCCTGCTCTTCGCCGGATGCTTCCGCCAGGAGCAGCCGCGCCCCTTGGCCCTTCGCCGGCGCGACGATGACCCAGCGCTTGCCGCCGCCGAGGTTGACATCCTCGATGAGCATGAAGCCGAGCCGCTCGACATACCAGGCGACCGCCTCGTCGTAATTGCCGACGACGAGCGCGACGGTCGCGACGCTGCGGCGTTCGGCAAAGCCGCTCATTTGTTACGGATCGAGAACTGGCCGACGATGCGGCGTTCGGCGATGTCGTAGACGAAGATCGAACGGCTGCCATCTATAAGCTCGGCATCGATCGACAGGCGGTTGCCGGAGAGCGACTGGCTGATCACCTTGGCGCCGACGGGCAGCACGATGTCGCCCGACAGCGGCGCGCCGGCCGGAGCCTGGACATCAGCGGCGGGAGCCGGTCCGGCCACCGGCGCGTTGCGGGCTTTGTAGACAAGCGCCCCGATCACCACCATAAGGGCGAGGAACAGTAGGCCGAGATTGACGATCATGAAGCGGACGAGCTTGCGTCGCACGTTCTCGGCCGCGGGGTCGAGCGGCTTTTCCTCATCTTCTTCGGCGATTGGCCGGGCCATGGCTAGACGATCCGCAACGGTTTTCGATGAGCGCTCATAACGAAGAGACCCCGATATTGATAGAGGACGAATTGGCGGACGAGGAATCGGCTGCCGGCGAAGCCGTCGTGCTGGAAACCGGCGCCGACGCCGCCGGCCAGCGTCTCGACCAGTGGCTTGCCGCCCGGCTCGGGCCGGAGCTCTCGCGCAGCCGCGTGCAGGCGCTGATCAAACAGGGCGCGGTCTCCATGGCCGGCAGGCAGGTGCTGGAGGCCAAGCGCAAGCTGACCGCCGGTGAGCGGATCGAAATTCTGGTGCCCGCGCCGGTGCCGGCCGAGCCGCAAGGCGAGGACATTCCCCTCGACATCCTCTACGAGGACGACGAGCTGATCGTCATCAACAAGCCTGCGGGGCTGGTCGTCCACCCCGGCGCCGGCAACTGGACCGGCACACTGGTCAACGCGCTGATCCATCGTTGCGGCGACAGCCTGTCCGGCATAGGCGGCGTCAGGCGGCCGGGCATCGTCCATCGCCTGGATAAGGAAACCAGCGGCGTCATGGTCGCGGCCAAGACCGACCGCGCGCATAAGGCGCTGTCGGAGGCCTTTGCCGACCACGGCCGCACCGGCGATCTCGAACGCGCCTATCTGGCGCTGGTCTGGGGCATTCCGCAACGGCCGACGGGCACCGTCGACGCCGCGCTCGGCCGCGCCGCCGATCGCGTCCGCCGCGCGGTGGTGCCGGAAGGCCGTGACGATGCCCGCCATGCCGTCACCCATTTCAGCGTCGTCGAGCGCTTCGGCGAAGGACAGCAGGCTTTCGCCACCGCAAGCCTGGTCGAATGCCGGCTGGAGACCGGCCGCACCCACCAGATCCGCGTCCACATGGCGCATATCGGCCATCCGGTGATCGGCGACCCGGATTACGGGCAGGCCTTCCGCACCAAGGCCAACCGGCTGCCCGAACCCTTGAAAGCCAAGGTCAGCGCCTTTCCCCGGCAGGCCCTGCATGCCTGGCTCCTTGAATTTCGGCACCCGACCACCCATCTGACGATGAGGTTCGAAGCGCCGATGCCGGAAGACATGGAGGAACTCGTCGGCGACTTCCGGGAACTTTGAACCGACCCGCCACGAACAAGCTGCAAACCAGCCATCAAAAAACCTGACCGGCGTTGTTCACTTTAGCGTGACAGACTGTTTAGCGTTGAACAAATGCCTGTCTTTTCTGGTTTTGTTCCTATATATGTAGGTTGTCGCGGATGAGCCTTTGGCATCTGTGACGAATGCCCGCCGCGTTTCGGGGGCATCCACTCCAAAGAGAGAGGGGGCGCTATCATGGCCCAATCATTACCCAGTATCGTTTCCGGTGAAGGCGGTCTCGCCCGTTACCTGGAAGAAATCCGCCGCTTTCCGATGCTTCAGCCGCAGGAAGAGTACATGCTCGCGAAACGCTACGCCGAGCATCAGGACACCACGGCTGCCCACAAGCTCGTCACCAGCCATTTGCGGCTCGTCGCCAAGATCGCCATGGGCTATCGCGGCTACGGCCTGCCGATCGGCGAGGTGATCTCGGAAGGCAATGTCGGCCTCATGCAGGCCGTTAAGAAATTCGAACCGGAGCGTGGTTTCCGGCTCGCCACCTATGCCATGTGGTGGATCAAGGCCTCGATCCAGGAATACATCCTGCGCTCGTGGAGCCTGGTCAAGATGGGCACCACCGCCAACCAGAAGCGTCTGTTCTTCAACCTGCGCAAGGTGAAGGGCAAGATCCAGGCGCTCGACGATGGCGACTTGAAGCCCGACCAGATCGCCGAGATCGCCACCCGCCTCAACGTTTCCGAGGCGGAAGTGGTATCGATGAACCGCCGCCTGTCGGGCGACGCTTCGCTCAACGCCCCGATCCGGGCGAGCGAGGGCGAGTCCGGCGAATGGCAGGACTGGCTGGTCGACGACCACGAAAGCCAGGAAGAGATGCTGATCGAGCAGGACGAGCTGGAAAACCGGCGCTCCATGCTGTCGGGCGCCCTGTCCGTGCTCAACGACCGCGAGCGGCGCATCTTCGAGGCGCGTCGCCTCGCCGAAGAGCCGCTGACCCTGGAAGAGCTGTCGGCCGAGTTCGACATCAGCCGCGAGCGCGTGCGCCAGATCGAGGTGCGCGCCTTCGAGAAGGTGCAGGACGCGGTCAAGGCCGCCGCCAAGCGCCAGATCCAGGCGCTGCGCACCATCGAGGCGCAGCCGGCGGCGTAAAGCCACCGCGCATTGAGCAGCAAAACGGCGGCGCCAGAATCTGGCGCCGCCGTTTTTATTTGGCGAAAGCGGTGGCGCGCGCCTTTCTCCCAGTCGCTATGCGAGGAGAAATGCCGGTTCACCCTCCGCAGCCGCAGCGGAGGATGGGCAGCAATCAGGGGCAGCGCCGAGGCTGCGAGGTTGTCAACTCAGAACAAACAATCGGACCGGGAAGCAGGCGCGCGCTCATCTTCGACCGCCGCGCCGCCCCTCATCCGCCCTTCGGGCACCTTCTCCCCGTTTAACAGGGAGAAGGAAAAAGGCTCATCACGCCGAAGGCTGCTTCGTCTTGCGCAGATACGGCAGCACCGTCTCATAAGCGCCAAAACGCTTGATCGCGTCCTCGTTGGAGACGGCGGCGGTGATGATGACGTCGTCGCCTTGCTTCCAGTTGGCCGGCGTCGCCACCTGGTGCTTGGCCGTCAGCTGGATGGAATCGATGACACGCAGGATCTCGTCGAAGTTGCGGCCCGTGGTCATCGGATAGGTCAGCACCAGCTTGACCTTCTTGTCCGGGCCGATGACGTAGACCGAGCGCACGGTGGCGTTGTCGGCCGGCGTGCGACCCTCCGAACTCTCGCCGGCGCCGGCCGGCAGCATTTCATAGAGCTTGGCGACGTGAAGGTCTTTGTCGCCGATCAGCGGATAATGCACCGTATGGCCGGTGGCGGTTTTGATGTCGGCCTGCCACTTGTCGTGGCTCGACACCGGATCGACCGAGATGCCGATGATCTTGACGTTGCGCTTTTTGAAATCGCCTTCCAGGCCGGCCATGGTGCCGAGCTCGGTGGTGCAGACCGGGGTGAAGTTCTTCGGATGACTGAACAGCACTGCCCAGCCGTCGCCGATCCAATCGTGGAACTTGATGGTGCCCTGCGTGGTCTCGGCCGTGAAATCCGGCGCGATATCGTTGATACGAAGACTCATGACCTATCCCTACCCTTTTGTGAAAACCGCCGGCGCGCCCCCGTTGGGCGGAGGCCGGACGTTAGTTCTAGCACCATGAGGGTAGGGTTCAAACGCCGGGAGTAGGAAGCTTGCCCATGGCAGGTGAAAATTTTTCGCCCTCGCCCGCAATTGGAGGCAGGATTTTCGATTTACCGTTGGCGCCGGGCGCTCAGGCTTTCTTTATCGCGAGCGTCGCCGCGAGATCTTCCATGCGCTGCGCAAGCGCGCCGAGCGCGGTTGTGAGCACGCTGTCGCTCTTGTCGGCCTTGGTCAGCGCCTCGTCGCGCGTCTTGCGCAAGGTCAGCACTTCGCTCTCCATGCCCTTGACGCGCTTGGTGAGCTCCGAAAGTTCGTCCATCACCATGATGCCGGCCATGACGGTAAGCCGCTGGTCGCCGATCTCGCCGAAGGAATCCTTCAGGTGCGAGACATAGCGGTCGAAGCGTTCGGCAAGGTCGATCAGGTGCTCTTCCTGGCCCTCGTCGCAGGCCATGCGATACTGTTTGCCGTCGATGGAAACGGTGACCTGTGCCATTGCCTTACCTGTCCAGAACCGCGCGGATGGTTTCCATGGCGGTCACCAGCCGCCGCGACACTTCCTTGTTGGCATCTTCCAGACGCTCGGCGCGCGCTTCGGAATTGTCGAGCTCCTGCGCCAGGCGCGAGCGGTCGGCGTTCATGCGCTGCACCTCGGCCTCGGCTTCCGAATAATCGCGGTCATGCTCAAGCTTCGCCGCCACGGCGTTTTCCAGCCCTTCCATGGCCTTGCCCAGCCTGGCGATGACTTCCTTGAGGGTCGTTTCCCCGGTCATGGCCTCGTCCTATGCCCTGCCCATCACCGAATCGCGCGCGTTCAGAATGCGTTACCTCGGAAAGATTAGGCACCGGGTGAAGGGCGCGTCAACAAAGCTCTCGCGACTGTCCCCCGCTATCGCTAATGTAAGGCGTTCGATGCCATCACAAGCCCGGCAAAATCCGCCCCGATTTGTTGACTAAAAGGCCGTGCCTGCTATGTGTCCCGGCATCCTTTCCAAGGGTTCTCCCAAGCTCCAACCCACTTCCGGAGGAAGCATGACGTCGCGTGAACAACATGATCGGATGGCCAACGCGATCCGTTTCCTTTCCATGGATGCCGTCGAGAAGGCGAACTCCGGGCACCCCGGCTTGCCGATGGGCTGCGCCGACATCGCCACGGTGCTGTTCAGCCGTTTCCTGAAATTCGACGCCAAGGCGCCGCACTGGGCCGATCGCGACCGCTTCATCCTGTCGGCCGGCCACGGCTCGATGCTGCTCTATTCGCTCCTCTACCTCACCGGCTATGAGGACATGACGATCGATCAGATCAAGAATTTCCGCCAGCTCGGCTCCAAGACCGCCGGCCACCCGGAATACGGCCATGCCGCTGGCATCGAGACCACCACCGGCCCACTCGGCCAAGGCCTGGCCAATTCGGTCGGCTTCGCGCTCGGCGAGCGCATCATGAACGCCGCCTTCGGCAACGACCTCGTCAACCACTACACCTATGTGCTGGTCGGGGACGGCTGCCTGATGGAAGGCGTCTCCCAGGAAGCCATCGCGCTGGCCGGGCACCTGAAGCTCAACAAGCTGATCGTCTTCTGGGACAACAACAACATCTCGATCGACGGCCCGGTGTCGCTGGCCGACAACACCGACCAGGTCGCCCGCTTCCAGGCGTCCGGCTGGAACGCCAGCCACATCGACGGCACAGATCCCGAAGCGATCGCCTACGCGATCGAGGCGGCGCGCCATTCCGACAAGCCGACCATGATCGCCTGCAAGACCACCATCGGTTTCGGCGCCCCGACCAAGGCCGGCACCAACAAGGCGCATGGCTCGCCGCTGGGCGCGGATGAAATCGCCGGCGCGCGCAAATTCTTCAACTGGGACTCGCCGCCCTTCGAGATTCCGGCCGACATCCTCGACGCCTGGCGCGCCGTGGGTAAAAACAGCACCAAGGCACGCACCGACTGGGAAGGCCGTCTGGCCAAGGCCGAGCCGAAGCTGAAGGCCGAGTTCGAGCGCCGCCTTGCCGGCAAGCTGCCGTCGAACTTCGATGCCGTCATCGCCGACTACAAGAAGAAGCTGTCGGCCGACAAGCCGAAGGTCGCCACCCGCAAGTCGTCGGAAATGGCGCTGGAAGTCATCAACGGCGCCGTGCCGGAGACCATCGGCGGCTCAGCCGACTTGACCGGCTCCAACAACACCAAGACCAGCCAGACCAAGAACATCACACCCGACGATTACGGTCAGCGCTATGTCCACTACGGCATCCGCGAGCACGGCATGGCGGCGGCGATCAACGGTCTGACGCTGCATGGCGGCCTGATCGCCTATGGCGGCACCTTCCTGTGCTTCTCCGACTATGCCCGCCCCTCGATGCGCCTTGCCTCGCTGATGGGCATCCGCTCGATCTTCGTCATGACGCATGACTCGATCGGCCTCGGCGAGGACGGCCCGACCCACCAGCCGGTCGAGCATCTGGCGGCGCTGCGCGCCATCCCGAACCACAATGTCTTCCGCCCGGCCGACGCGGTCGAAACCGCCGAATGCTGGCAGATCGCGCTGGAATCCGAAAAGACGCCGTCGACCCTGGCGCTGACCCGCCAGAACCTGCCGACCGTGCGCACAGAGCATTCGGCAAAGAACCTCTCCAGCCAGGGCGCCTACGAGCTGGCCGCCGCCAGCGGCGAGGTCGTGGTGACGATCTTCGCCACCGGCTCCGAGGTCGAGATCGCCCTCGGTGCGCGCGAGCTGTTGGAAAAGCATGGCCACCCGACCCGCGTCGTCTCGGTGCCGTGCTTCGAGCTGTTCGACCAGCAGAGCGACGATTACCGCAGGAAGACGATCGGCAACGCCAAGGTGAAGGTCGCCATCGAAGCCGGCATCCGCCAGGGCTGGGACCACCTGATCGGCACCGACGGCATCTTCATCGGCATGCATGGCTTCGGCGCCTCGGGCACGATCGAACAGCTCTATCCGCATTTCGGCATCACCGCCGACGCCGCGGCCAAGGCGGTCGAAGCCCGCCTGCACGGCAAGTAGGAATTGCCTCGGGCCCGGCAGTGCCGATTGACGGTTTTGCCGGGCTGGACCAACCTAATCGATTTAAATGCGACGTTCTGCGGCTGGATTCTTGCGCCTTCCGCCGTTATGAAACTGCGGACCCATCCGCTTTCCAGCCCCCAAGGGAGAGAACAATGACCGTCAGAGTTGCCATCAACGGATTTGGCCGCATCGGCCGCAACATCCTGCGCGCTATCCATGAATCCGGCCGCAAGGACATCGACGTGGTCGCCGTCAACGATCTCGGCCCGGTTGAGACCAACGCGCACCTGCTGCGCTACGATAGCGTGCATGGCCGATTCCCGCATGAGGTGGCCGTCGACGGCGACCAGATCTCGGTCGGCAAGGAGAAGTTCAAGGTCACCGCGATCAAGGACCCGACCCAGCTGCCGTGGAAGGAGCTCGGCGTCGACGTCGCGCTTGAATGCACGGGCATCTTCACCGCCCGCGACAAGGCCGCGGCTCACCTGACCGCCGGCGCCAAGCGCGTCATCGTCTCGGCCCCGGCCGAAGGCGCCGATCTCACCGTCGTCTACGGCATCAACCACGACAAGCTGACCAAGGACCACATCGTCATCTCGAACGCGTCCTGCACCACCAACTGCCTGGCGCCGCTGGCGGCCGTTCTGCACGAGACCGTCGGCATCGAGAAGGGCATGATGACGACGATCCACTCCTATACCGGCGACCAGCCGACGCTGGACACCATGCACAAGGATCTCTACCGCGCCCGCGCCGCGGCGCTCTCGCAGATCCCGACCTCGACCGGCGCCGCCAAGGCGATCGGCCTCGTTCTGCCTGACCTCAAGGGCAAGCTCGACGGCATCTCGATCCGCGTGCCGACCCCGAACGTCTCGGTCGTCGACCTCAAGTTCATCGCCAAGCGTTCGACCACGCCGCAGGAGATCAACGAGGCGCTGATCGCCGCCTCGAAGGGCAAGCTCAAGGGCGTGCTGTCGGTCACCCATCACCCGAACGTGTCGATCGACTTCAACCACGACCCGCATTCCTCGATCGTCGCGCTCGATCAGACCAAGGTGATGGACGGCAACTTCGTTTCGGTCCTGTCCTGGTACGACAACGAATGGGGCTTCTCGAACCGCATGGGCGACACTGCGGTCGCCTTCGGCAAGACCATCGCCTGATCGTAGCCTTGCTCCCAGTTTGAAACGCCCGGCCTCGGCCGGGCGTTTTTTATTGGCCGGCTGAGCCAAAAAACACACCGTTGCCTTGCACTGGTCATGCCTTCGCCCCACTCTCTGTTAAAGCGGCAGATAGAGGGATTTGGAGCAATTCTAGGAAAAGTGTGAAGCGGTTTTCCGTCGGGAATTGCGTCAATGGAAAGAGATAGAGCGGTTCGCCGTTTCCGCGAAACGGTGAAACGCTCTGGGAGGGGGCAATAGCGGATGGAGCATGCGATCTATCTCGTGACGCTGGTCGGCACGGCGCTCATTGTCGCCGCAGCGTTTTCGAGCCTGATCGCCTTCCGCTTCGGCGCCCCCTTGCTGCTGCTCTTCCTCTGCATCGGCCTTGCCACCGGCGTCGACGGCCTCGGCATCGAATTCGACAATGCGCGGCTGGCTTATTTTGCCGGCTCACTGGCTTTGGCGATCATCCTGTTCGATTCCGGTTTCGGCACGCCGCTCAACGCGCTCAGGCAAGCAGCGGGGCCCGCGCTGTCGCTGGCCACGATCGGCGTTATCCTGACCACAGCCATCTTCAGTGCCGCCGCTTCCTATGTTCTCAAACTCAGCTGGCTGGAATCCTCTTTGCTCGGCGCCGCCGTCGCCTCTACCGACGCGGCCGCCGTTTTCTTCCTGCTGCGCGCCGGCGAAATCCACCTGCGCGAGCGCGTGCGCGCCACGCTCGAAGTGGAATCCGGCACCAACGACCCGATCGCCATCTTTCTCACCATCACCCTGGTCGAGATCATCGCCGCGCATGCCAACCCGGAAGCCAATGTGCTGGCCACCAACCTTTTGCTCGGCTTCCTCGCCAATATGGGGCTCGGCGCCGTCATCGGCGTGCTCGGCGGCTTTGGCATCGTGCGTCTTGTCGAGCGGTTGAACCTCGACCACGGCCTGCTGCCGATCTTCGTGCTGACGCTGTCGCTGATGGTTTTCGCGGCGGCCGGCGCCATCGGCGGCTCGGGCTTCCTCGCCGTCTACCTTGCCGGGCTGATCGCCGGCAATTCCGATATCCGCGCCGTCACCATCCTGAAGCGTTTCCAGGACGGCATGTCTTGGCTGGCGCAGATCATCATGTTCCTGATCCTTGGCCTGTTCGCCACGCCTTCGCAGTTTCCGGCGATCCTGGTGCCGGCGATCCTGCTCGGCCTGTTCCTGATCTTCGTGGCCCGGCCCTTGGCCGTCTGGCTCTGCCTGATCCCGTTCCGGCTGCCGCGCCCCGAGGTCGCCTTCGTCTCCTGGGTCGGCCTGCGCGGCGCGGTCTCGATCCTGCTCGCCATCACGCCCCTGCTCGGCGGTCTCGAGCATGGCCGCCTGATCTTCAACGCCGCCTTCATCATCGTGCTTGTATCGTTGGTGGTGCAGGGCTGGACGGTCGGTCCGCTGGCGCGGCGTCTCGGTCTGATCGTACCGGCCCGTCTTGGGCCGCTGGACAAGGTGGAGCTCGAATTGCCGGGCTCGGCGCATCATGAGTTGCTCGCCTATCGCGTAGCACCCGGCAGCCCGGTGGCGCGGGGCGAGCGTATCCCACGCTGGGCGAGACCCTCGCTGGTGCTGCGCGACGGGCGCTCGATGCGCTTCCAGGACATGGGCCGGCTGGCGGCCGGCGATCAGGTCTACATCTTCGTGCCGGACCGCTACCCGCGCCTGCTCGACAAGCTTTTCGCCAGCCGCGCCGTGGTCGATCCGGAGGATGCCGACTTCTTCGGCGCCTTTGCCGTCGATCCGGCCCGCTCGGCCGCGGAACTGGAAGCCGCCTACGGGCCGGGCCTGACCGAAGCGGAACAGAAGCTCACCGTCGCCGCGCTGGTATCGGAGCGGCTCGGCGGCCATCCCGAATATGCCGACCGCGTGGTGATCGGTCCGATCGAGCTGATCGTGCGCGATGTCGACGAAAAAGGCCGGATCGCCGGCCTCGGCCTGTCTTTCGAGCCGACCGCGCCGGTCGCGCGCGTGCCGGTTTTCCTGAGCGCCGGCGAGATCGGCGACCGTATAGCCGCCATGATCCGCAACTGGCGCAGGCCGGTGGAACAACAGGCGGCCGACGACGTGCCGATCGACCCCGAGGCGCCCGAGCCGGACGGGCGGAAGGCAACCGGCGAAGGCTGATGTCTCACGTCGACATCATTTTTGCGCGCGAGCCGTCGACGCGACCCTTGCATCGTCCCTCGCGCCGGGTAAGGTCGCCGCGTTTTCGCTAAAAAGGAACGACCATGGCCGGCTTCAAGACACTCGACGATATCGGCGCCGTCAGCGGCAAGCGCGTGCTTGTGCGCGTCGACCTCAACGTTCCCGTCGCCGACGGCAAGGTGACCGACGCCACCCGCATCGAGCGCATAGCGCCCACCATCGCCGAGCTCTCGAAAAAGGGCGCCAAGGTCATCCTGCTTGCGCATTTCGGCCGCCCCAAGGACGGCCCATCGGCCGAATTCTCGCTCGAGCCGATCGCCAGGGCCACGGCTGAGATTCTCGGCCGTCCGGTCGGCTTTGCCGCCGACTGCGTCGGCGACAAGGCGACGGATGCAGTCGCGGCGATGAAGGACGGCGACGTCCTGCTGTTCGAAAACACCCGCTTCTACAAGGCCGAGGAGAAGAACGAGCCGGCCTTCACCGAAAAGCTCGCCGCCAATGGCGACATCTATGTCAACGACGCCTTTTCCGCCGCGCACCGCGCGCATGCCTCGACCGAAGGCCTGGCGCGTCATTTGCCGGCCTATGCCGGCCGTACCATGCAAGCCGAGCTCGACGCGCTGGAAAAGGGCCTTGGCGATCCGGCCCGTCCAGTGGTGGCCATCGTCGGCGGCGCCAAGGTCTCGACCAAGATCGACCTGTTGATGAACCTCGTGAAGAAGGTCGACGCGCTGGTGATCGGCGGCGGCATGGCCAACACGTTCCTGGCCGCGCGCGGCACCGATGTCGGCAAGTCGCTGTGCGAGCATGACCTCGCCGGCACCGCCAAGCAGATCATGATCGAAGCCGCCGAAGCCGGCTGCGCCATCATCCTGCCCGCCGACGGCGTCGTGGCCAAGGAATTCAAGGCGGGCGCCGCCAGCCAGACCGTCGCCATCGCCGACGTGCCGGCCGACGGCTTGATCCTCGATGTCGGCCCAAAGACCGTGCAGAGCGTCAACGACTGGATCGACCGCGCCGCGACGCTGGTCTGGAACGGCCCCCTTGGCGCCTTCGAGATCGAGCCCTTCGACCGCGCCACGGTGGCCGCGGCAAAGCATGCCGCAGCGCGCACCAAGGCGGGCAAGCTTGTCTCCGTCGCCGGCGGCGGCGATACGGTGGCGGCGCTCAACCATGCCGGCGTCGCCGACGACTTCACCTATGTCTCGACCGCTGGCGGCGCCTTCCTCGAATGGATGGAAGGCAAGCCGCTGCCCGGCGTCGAGGTGCTGAAGCGCTGAGCCATTCAAGACTCAGCGAGCAGACGCAGTTATCGAGGACTTTCGATCGATTCGAGCTTTTCGGCGTCATTCCTTTGGCGCTAGTGTTCTGCTAGGCGCGGAATATTACCGTCAAGGAGAGCACCATGAGCGAACGTCTCGAAGATATCGCCGCCGCGATCGTGGCCGATGGCAAAGGCCTTTTGGCCGCCGATGAAAGCTCCGGCACCATCAAGAAGCGCTTCGACGTCATCGGCGTCGAATCGACCGCCGACAACCGGCGCGACTACCGCGAGATGATGTTCCGCGCCAAGGAGGCGATGACGAAGTACATCTCCGGCGTCATCCTCTATGACGAGACCATCCGCCAGAAGGCTGCCGACGGCACCCCGCTGGTCGATATCATCAAGGCAGCCGGTTCCATTCCGGGCATCAAGGTCGATCTTGGCGCCAAACCTTTGGCGAACTTTCCCGGCGACACCATCACCGAGGGCCTCGATGGGCTGCGCGAGCGGCTCGCCGACTATTACAAGCTCGGCGCCCGCTTCGCCAAATGGCGCGCGGTGATCGATATCGACGCCGGCAAGGGCGTGCCTTCGGCCAATTCGATCGCCTCGAACACCCATGCGCTGGCTCGCTACGCCGCGCTTTGCCAGGAGGTCGGCATCGTGCCGATCGTCGAGCCGGAAGTGCTGATGGACGGCGCCCATTCGATCGACACCTGCTACGACGTCTCCAAGGCGACGCTGGTCAAGCTCTATGATGAGCTCTATGCGGCGCGCGTCGTGCTGGAAGGCTCGATCCTGAAGCCCAATATGGTCATCTCGGGCAAGAAATCGGGCAGGACCGACAGCCCGGAGGAAATCGCCGAGAAGACGATCAAGCTGTTCCGCGAAGTGGTGCCGGCGGCGGTGCCGGGAATCGCCTTCCTCTCCGGCGGCCAGGAGGACGAGGAGGCGACCGCCAACCTCAACGCCATCAACGCCATCGGGCCGCATCCGTGGAAGCTGACCTTCTCCTATGGCCGCGCCCTGCAGGCCGCGCCGCAGAAGGCGTGGAGCGGCAAGGCTGCGAACGTTGCCGCGGGCCAGGCCGCCTTCATCCACCGCGCTCAGATGAACCATCTGGCGGCGCTCGGAAAATGGAAGCCGGCGCTGGAGAAAGCCGCCTGACACCATCCCTTCGCAGTCAACGGAAAATCCGGGCCATCGGCCCGGGTTTTTGTTTTTTGCAGGCCGCATCCCTACCTGATGCAGCGAAACGCGGCAGCGATGTCGGATCGCGCCCATGTCGAACGTCCTTGGCAGGAGAGGACAGGAGATGGTCATGCAACGCAATGCCGTGGTTTCGCGCGAAGACTGGTTCGAAGCGCACCGAACGCACCTCGAGCGCGAGAAGGAACTGACACGGTTCCGCGACCTTGTTGCCGCCGAGCGTCGGCAGCTGCCCTGGTTCAAGCTGCGCAAGGATTATGTCTTCGAAAGCGAAGCGGGGCCGAAGCGCCTTGGCGAGTTGTTCGCCGGTAGGAGCCAGCTGATCGTCTACCATTTCATGATGACGCCGGGTTGCGATCACCGTTGCCAGGGCTGCTCGTTCCTCGCCGACCATATCGACGGCGCCAACCAGCATCTGAAGCATCATGACGTCTCGCTCGTCGTCATTTCGCGCGCACCGCTGGCCGAGATCCTGCCCTACAAGCAGCGCATGGGCTGGAAGTTCGACTGGGTGTCTTCCTACGCGTCCGATTTCAACTTCGACCTGCAGGTCTCCTTCACCGACAAGCAGATCGCCGCCGGCGAAACCACCTACAATTTCGAGAAGCGTCCGTTGCGATCGAAAGACCTGCCGGGCACCAGCGTCTTTTACCGCGACGGCAATGGCGACATCTTCCTCACCTTCCTGTCGCGAGCCCGCGGCGGCGACGCGCTGATCGGCGCCTACCATTATCTCGACATGACGCCGAAGGGCCGCGATGAGACCGGCCCCTATCACGGGTTGATGGACTGGGTGCGCCTCCACGACGAGTATCAGGACAAGGAAAAGGACGGGCCGGACTGCTGCGCGTGAACGGTGTCGTTCACGTCAGCCCAAACATGCGCTAATGGCTTGCGGGTCACGCCAACGGAACCGCCATGCCGCGCCTGCTTGCCCTTCTTACCTGGCTCGCTTTCCCGATCTATGTCTGGCAGGGCCTCGGCGTGCGGCGGCGCACCACGCGCATCTGCCCGCGCGAGGCCCGGTCCTGCACGAGATACCGGGCAAGGCGCCGCCCGTCGCCTTGCTGGTCCTGGGCGACTCCTCGGCAGCGGCGGTCGGGATCGAGCAATCCGAATACGGGCTTGCCGCGCAGCTTGCCGGCCTGATCGCCGATCGCACCGGCAGCGCCGTGCGCTGGCGCGCCGCCGGCTTCAATTCGGCGACATCCGGCCAGATCCGCGATTATGTGCTGCCCAATCTGTCGGCCGATCATTGGACCCATATCGTGCTCGCCATCGGCACCAACGACACCAAGAACTTCCACTCCGTGCCGCGCTTCAAGAAGGAGTTCGGCGGCCGCTCTACGCGCTGCGCGCCAAATGGCCGGAAGCGCGTGTCGTGTGGTCGCCGGTGCTGCAATTCACCCGCTCGCCGGCAATGCCGCCATTGCTCGGTGGGATTCTCGAGATCCGCGCCACGGAAATGAACCGCATGGGCGTGCGGCTCTGCAACGAGCGCGGCGCCATTGCCGCCACGCGCCTGCCGATCACCGATCCCGAGGCCGGTTTCGCCTCCGACGGATTCCACGCTTCCGAAGCAGGCTATCGCGCCTGGGCGGAGCATCTGCTGGATTTCGTGCTGTGGTGAAGCGAGCCAGGTAAGTTGAGCCTCAGGTCAGGACACGCCACTCGCAGGCCGTCTTCGCCTGAATATGGACAGACCTACGCCCAGTGCCCAAGCACCGCCGCAAGCGAGATCGCGGCCATGGCCAGCAGCGCCAGCTTCCAGAAATCGCCGCGCCGCTTCAGCCCCGGCCATCCCAGCGGCTTGATGACCTGGATCAGCATGATGCCGCAGATGACAAGGGCGAGCAGTTTCGTCATGCCGCCTTTGACCAGCAATGCCGATGCCTGTCAAAGCCGTTCTTAAGGCACGCTTCGTGCGGACCATTCCTGACAGAACCGGCTTCCTTTGAACTCTGCGAGGGGCACCGCACCGCCTTCTTCGGCACCCTGTCAACCTCCTGACAGACTGCTGTCAGGAGGGGTGTGAGATACTCTCCTCATCGAAAAGAGAGGAGTGAGGTCATGAACGGTTTTACCATTCTGCGCAGCGTGCAGCACTATGTCGGCAGGATCCGCACCGTGCGCAACGAGATCCGTACCCAGCGTTTCCTGAACACATTGCCGGCGGACATCCGCAAGGACATCGGCTGGCCGGACCTTTACACGGGCCGCGTGCGCGAAAACTGAAATTTTGCCGCCGCGACTTGGATTGTGGCGGCACCGCGCCCAGATGTAATGGCAGCCAGTGACGTTGAGTTCAGGGAAGAAGCATTGTTTGCCGGTAGCTTCGCCGCAGCCTCCTGACAGGATGTTGTCAGGAGGCGTGCGGTAGTTGGAGCGGCTTCGATCCTGACAGCAACGAACACGAACCGACGATCAGGACCAATCCGCGTATGGTGAAAAGCTGGAACGACAGGCTGAACACGCCAGGCATCAACGGCATCAAGCCGTCGCCGCGCACGGTCGGCGATGTCGTCGAGGGCCAGTCGATGCTGGTGCCGACTGCGCGTCAGGTCGACGACTTCATCCGCTCGATTCCTGAAGGCGTCGAAATGGATGTTCGTGCGTTGCGTACCGCTCTGGCGATCGAGCACGGCGCCGAAGTGACATGCCCGGTGACGATCGGCTACCATCTGCGCACCGTTGCCGAGGCCGCTCACGAGAACCTCGAGCGCGGCATGGCGCCGGGCGACGTCGCGCCCTTCTGGCGAGTGCTGGATGCTGGGACGCCGACCACGGGCAGATTGTCCTTCGGAGCGAAATTCGTTGCCGCGCAACGCAAGCGCGAAGGGCTGAAGCCATAAACCCCGGGGGAGAAATCGATGCGCCGCGCCGACAGGCTTTTCCAGATCGTGCAGCATTTGCGGGGTGGCCGGCTGGTCACCGCGCAGAAGCTCGGCACGTGGCTCGAGGTTTCCGAGCGCACCATTTACCGCGACATAGCCGACCTGCAGTCGACCGGCGTGCCGATCGACGGCGAAGCGGGCGTCGGCTACATGATGAGGGAGGGTTTCGACCTTCCGCCGCTGATGTTCACGCGTGACGAGATCGTGGCGCTGGTTGCCGGCGCCCGCATGGTGCGCGCTTTCGGCGGCGCGGCAATGGCGAGGGCCGCCGACGAGGCGCTGGTCAAGATCGGCGCCGTGCTGCCCGATGCCGAGAAGGATCGCATCGCCCGCACCGAAATCCACACGCCGATGTGGGTGGTGAGCGACGCCGCGCGCGAGGCCATCGACTTGATCGAGCGCGCCGTCGAGAAACGCCAGGTGCTGACCATCGACTATTCCGACGAGGCCGGCCGCGGCACCGCGCGCGACATCAGGCCGCTCGGCCTGTGGTTCTGGGGCAAGGTCTGGACCCTGGTCGCATGGTGCGAGATGCGCGACGATTTCCGCGCTTTCCGCATCGACCGCATCGCCTCGGTCGTCATCGCCGGCCGTATCTTCAAGCCGGAGCGCGGCAAGCAGCTCGCCGATTTCTACCGCGCCGTCGAGCGCTCAGAGGATTACGGCATGGCGCCCGACCGCGCCGCGCGGACGTGACTTCCTCCCAAGCCATTGTCCAACGAAAAAGCCCGCGTGAAGCGGGCTTTTTTGTTGGGTTCGTGGATACCGCCGCTCAAAAGCGTGCAGAAACCGCAGCGCGACGACTACTCGTCGTCCGCATCCTCGTTCTTCGACTTGAGCGCCGAAAGCTTGGCGAAGACGGCGTTGGCGTCCAATTCCTGGTCTTCGTCCTTCGGCTTCTCGGGCGCGGGCACCAGCCGTTCGGTGAGCGCCGCGGGCAGCAGCGTGTCGCCGACGGGCTGCGCCGGCTCGCGGCCGCGCGAGGCGCGGTTGACTTCGAGGTCGAGGTCGATCTGCGAGGTAAGGCCGAGCGTCACCGGATCCATCGGCTGCAGGTTGGCCGAATTCCAGTGCTTGCGCTCGCGGATCTGCTCGATCGTCGACTTGGTGGTGCCGACAAGACGCGAGATCTGCGCGTCCTTGAGCTCGGGATGGTTGCGCACCAGCCACAGGATGGCGTTCGGCCGGTCCTGGCGCTTCGACAGCGGCGTGTAGCGCGGGCCCTTGCGTTTCGACTCAGGCACCCGCACCTTCGGCTCCGACAGCTTCAGCCGGTAGTTGACGTCCTTCTCGCCGCGCGCGATCTCGTCGCGCGTCAGCTGGCCGGTGATGATCGGGTCCATGCCCTTGATGCCCTGCGCCGACTCGCCGTCGGCGATCGCCTTGACCTCAAGCGGATGCAGTCCGCAGAACTGCGCGATCTGCTCGAAGGAGAGCGCGGTGTTGTCGACCAGCCAGACGGCGGTCGCCTTGGGCATCAGCAGCGAATTGGCCATATCAAAAATCCTTCTCGTTCGCCCGCGTTCCCGCGCGGGCGGTGGTTTTAGAGCCACCAAAATGGGAAATTCGCGGCCTGTATAAACGCTCCCTCCAATTTTCGCAATGTTTTTGGGAAGGGCCCCGATTCACAGCCCTGGAAAGACAAAACCCGCTGGACGAGGTCCAGCGGGTTTGGAACCGGAAACAAAGCAAGCGTCTCGACGGCTCTGGCTTGCATGCCGCAGCCCGGCCTTGCGGTCGGCCTGCGTCTGATTACACCGCCTGGCGGGCGATACGCTCGATGTCGGCACGGTTGATGCCGAGGTCGCTCAGCTGGCGGGCATTGAGCTTGTTCAGCTCTCGCACGGTTTCGTTGTACATGCGCCACTTACGGAAAGCACTGATCGGGTTCATGATGGTTTCTCCAGTCGTTTGGTCAAATCGTTTGATGCCGCGTAAATAGGCACTCCTGCCCACAAATTGAACGGACGCTTTTGCATGGCCGCAATGCGTTTTGTGCATTGCAGCATTAAGCCTTCGTTCAGCTTGTCGCTAAGGGAGGGCGCGGAGCCAGGATGGGTCGAGATTCAGGTCAGGCCGAGCCGAGAACAATGGCTTCCGAGAACCGGAGCGGAGCGCACTTTAGTACGTGAGCCCCGGAAGCACTGGAAGCCGTTATTCGCAGGCCGGCCTCACCTGTATCGGCCCGTCCTAGCCGACGTCGAGGACGATCTTGCCAATATGCTCGCCCTCTTCCATCCGCTCATGCGCGCGCCAGGCTTCGGTCAGCGGAAAGATCATGTCCATCACGGGGGCAACCTTGCGCGTGCCGAGCAGCGGCCACACCTGGGCCTCCAGCGCGGCGGCAATCGCCGCCTTGAATTCGACGGTGCGCGGGCGAAGTGTCGAGCCGGTGTGGGTCAGGCGCTTGACCATAAGCGTTGCGAAATTGGTGCTTGCGACGGCGCCGGCCTGCACCGCGATCTGGACGATGCGCCCCTCGACGGCCGCCGCCTCGTAGTTACGCGCGACATAGTCGCCGCCGACCATGTCGAGGATGACGTCGGCGCCCTTCCTGTCGGTCGCGTCCTTCACCGCGGCGACGAAATCCTCCTCGCGGTAGTTGATGGCCCGGGCGGCGCCGAGCTTGAGGCAGGCGTCGCATTTCTCCTTGCTGCCGGCGGTGGTGATCACAGTGGCGCCGAATGCCGAGGCGAGCTGGATGGCGGTGGTGCCGATGCCGGACGAGCCGCCATGGACGAGCAGTGTCTCGCCCTTCTTCAGGCCGCCGCGCTCGAACACATTGTGCCAGACGGTGAAATAGTTCTCCGGCACGGCGGCGGCTTCCGAATAGGTGAAGCCGGCCGGGATCGGCAGCACGCTGCCGGCATGGACCTTGACATATTCGGCATAGCCGCCGCCCGGCGTCAGCGCGCAGACCCGGTCGCCGATGCGCCAGCGCGATATCTCGTCGCCGAGTGCCGCGATTTCGCCGGCCACCTCGAGGCCGGGCAGGTCCGAGGCGCCGGGCGGCGGTGGATAGGCGCCCTTGCGCTGTTGCACGTCCGGCCGGTTGACTCCGGCCGCGTGCACACGGATCAGCACTTCGCCGGGGCCGGGCACCGGCACGTCGCGCGTTTCCGGCTTGAGCACCTTTGGCCCGCCCGGTTGCGAGATCGCGATGGCCGTCATATTTGCCGGAATCTTCTGCCCGTTTGCCATAGTGTCCCGTTCTCCTTGCATGCGCCTCGGCCCGAAAACCGGAATCGATTGTCGGAAAGCTCGTTGCGCGACTTACTACGCGTCTGAAAAGGCGCGCGGCGCTCCAGGCCTGTCGCCGGCCGTTTGCATCAGCGCCCCTGCCCTATGTATGCTGATTGTCAAATCAGGCAAATGGCCAAGTAAGGGAGGAGCGACGGATGGCGATCTTCGACGACGAACCCAGGAAGAAGCCGCGCCCGCACGAGATCGGCCAGGACCTGTCGCTGCTGTCCGTGGACGAATTGTCCGAGCGCATCGCATTGCTGCGCGACGAGATCGCCAGGCTGGAAGCCGAGCGCACCGCCAAGGGCGCCACCAAATCCGCCGCCGAGTCGCTGTTCCGCCGCGGATAAATTGTTCGGCGTGCTCGCTCGCCGCCGAAAAGCCCGAATACATCTGTCTTCAGACCCTGCGTCTCGAACCCGGATCAAGCGATGTTTGCAACCTACAGACCGATCCTCTCGCTGCTGCGCGGCACGGCGTTCCTGCTCGCCGCGTCCGGCCTGCACGGCCTGCTCTTGCCGCTGCGCGGCCAGGTGGAGGGTTTTTCGACCGCATCGCTCGGCCTGATGGGCACGGCCTGGGCGGGCGGCTTCGTCGCCGGCTGCTTCTTCGCACCACGTCTCGTGCGTCGCGCCGGCCATGTCAGGGCTTTCGGCGCCTTCGCCGCGTCAGGCGCGATCATCGCGTTGCTCACCGGCCTCATCATCGACGAATATTTCTGGATCCTTTTGCGCGCCTTCACCGGCTTCACCATGGCCGGCGCCTTCATGGTGATCGAGAGCTGGCTGAACGAGAAGGCCACCAACGAGAACCGCGGCACCGTCTTCGGCCTCTACATGATGGTCACCTATGCTTCGATCATGGGCGGCCAGATGATCGTCGCCGGCGGCGATGTGCGGTCGGCCTCGCTGTTCATGATCACCGGCATCCTTTTTTGCCTGTCGCTCATTCCGACGGCCGTGTCGACGCAGTCGCATCCCAAGCCCCTGCAGGACGTCAAGCTCGACGTCAAAGGCCTCTACGCCAATTCACCGGTATCGGCGGTGGCCTGCCTCCTGATCGGCATCGCCAACGGTGCCTGGGGCACGCTGGGCGCCGTTTATGGCGCCCGCGTCGGCATATCGACCGCCGAGATCGCGCTGATGATGAGCCTGGTGGTCATTTCCGGCGCCGCCATGCAGCTACCGGCCGGGCGTCTGTCGGATACAACCGACCGCCGCTTCGTGCTGGCTGGCGCGGCCTTCGGCGCGGCCCTGGTCGCGGTGCTGATCTTCCTGATCGCGCCGCGTTCGAGCGTCTTCATCATCGTGATGACCGCCGCCTATGGCGCGTTCGCCTATACGCTCTATTCGATCGCTGTCGCGCATGCCAACGACCACGCCCGCTCCGAGGACTTCGTCAAGGTTTCAGGCGGCCTGCTCCTGCTCTATGGCTTCGGCACGATGATCGGTCCGCTCTTGGCCGCGGCCTTGATGGGCTCGGTGCGTCCGGAGGGGCTTTTCCTGGCAACCGCGCTCGCGCATCTCAGCCTTGCCGGCTACACGCTGCTGCGTATCCGCGCCCGCGCGCCGGTGCCGATCGAAAACCGCGATGCCTTCAAGACGCAGCCCGCGGACCGCGCGGTCACGCCCGAGGCCACGCGGCTCGATCCGCGCAGAAAGGTTGAAACCAATAGTTGAGATTCGCAAGACTTTGCCTCACAAATAAAGGCATGATGTTTTCTGACGCCTTTGTGGCGATAGCCGATCCCAACCGGCGCTATCTTTTGGAAGAACTCCGGCGCGGCCCGAAGACGGTGAACGAATTGGCGGCCGGGTTGCCCGTCTCACGCCCTGCGGTCTCCCAGCATCTGAAGGTCCTGCTCGACGCCGGCCTGGTCAATGCCAAGGCCGAAGGCACGAGGCGCGTCTATGCCGTCAGCAGCGCCGGCTTCCTCAGACTCAACATCTGGCTCGACCAGTTCTGGGAAACGGCGCCGGGGGAATAGTCCTGACATGTCGCTCAGAAGTGTGCAGCGGTTCCGAGGCAACGACATGCATCAGACAAAGATCCAAAGCGCGATGCGCTTTGGCTGGAGGCCTCAAGCCGCCGCCTGCAGGGCAGCGCCGAGCGCATCCAGCAGTTCGCCGGTGCCATGCTCGCGGGTGGCCGGCGTATCGATGCCGTCGAAGAAGGCGCCCTGCTCCGTGAGGATAAACCGCGTTCCCTTGCCTTCGGGGATAAGCTCGATCGTCGCGAGCGAAACCGAGACCCGGGTTTCGCCGAACAAGAGCTCATAGCTGTAAACGATGCGCCGGTTGGGCACGATATCCTGATAGACCGCGTTGTAGAAATGCATCTGCCCGTCGCTGGGACAGCCGGCGTTCACCTCCTTGCCGCCAACGCGAAAATCCATCTCATGCCGGCTGGGCATGGGGTTGTCGGGATCGACGAACCAGCGCTTCTTGGCCGCCGGATCGCTCAGCGCGAAATAGACCTTCTCGGGCGCCGCCGGGTAGACGCGTTCGATGACGAAGGTGGAATGGACGACGGATCGTTCGCTCATGATGTATCCTTTCAGATTTCGTCTTTGGTCTGGGCGAGGAAATCGCCGAGACGGTCGAGCCGGCGCTCCCAGGCGAGCCGCCGCTCGTTGATCCAGCGCTCGGCGGCCCGAAGCGCCTGCGGTTCGATCCGGCAGGTGCGGACCCGGCCAAGCTTCTCGGTCCTCACCAGGCCGCTCGCCTCGAGCACGTTGAGATGCTGGACGACGGCCGACAATGACATCGCCAGCGGTTCCGCCAGCTGGCTGACCGACGCCGGCCCGCGCGACAGCCGATCCACCATTTGCCGCCGCGCCGGATCGGCGAGCGCCTGGAACATCAGGTCGAGCTGGGCGGGATCGTGCAGCATCGCGCTCTAGAGCATGATGCCGAAAAGTGTGAAGCGGTTTTCGGACGACATCATGCTCTATCTCTTTGATTTAGAGACGGATTCAGATTTCAGGTCGATTCGACCTGAAATCATCCGGCTCTAGCCGTTGTTGTAAGGGAGGAACTTGAAATAGGGCTGCGCTTCCTCGATGACGCGAGCGAAGGACGGACGCGCGAGCAGCCGGTCGTGGTAGCGCTTCACCGCCGGGAACTTGTCGCCGAACGGCTCGACCTTGTTGGCATAGAACAGCGCCGGCGACGCGGAGCAGTCGGCCATCGTGAAGGTCTCGCCCACCGCCCAGGTCTTGCCCTGCATATCCTCTTCGACGATGGCGTAGGAATTGCGCAGCTGCGCCCGGCACTCCTCGACGCCGAACGGATCGGTCTTGTCCTTTGGCCGCAGCCTGTCGCCGACGATCTTCTGCATCGGATGCTGCACGTAGAAATCGTAGAAGCGGTCGGCCTGGCGGACCTGAAGGGCGAGATCGATAGCGGCGGGAACGAGCTCGACCGGCCCCGGATAATGCGCGGCGATATATTCGACGACGATGGTCGATTCCAGCACCGTGCGGTCCCGCGCATCGTCGCGCAGCGCCGGCATCTTGCCGGTCGGCGACACTTTCAGGAAGGCAATGCGCGATGCCTCGTCGCCGAGATCGACGATGACCGGTTCGAAAGGCGTGCCGTTCTCGTAGAACGCGATCAGCGGCTTCCAGCAGAACGAGGCCAGCGGGTGGAAATGCAGCGTCAGGGACATTCTCGCTCTTCTTCGCGTTCGGTCGTCGGGAATACTGAAGTGATAACTTAACTATTTTCTCAAGCCGGTTGAGTCAAGCCGGAGCCGCCACGCCTAATGATGTGCGGCGATAGCGTCGACGATTTGAGGCCAGTCGTTGCGGTGCAGTTCATGGCCGCCGCCTTCGACCTTGACCAGCCTTGCGCCGGGAACGGCCTTGGCCAGCGCTTCGCCATGTTCGATCGGGAAGAGCGGGTCGGCGCTGCCGTGGATGACGAGCAGCGGCGCGCGAAGATCCCGCACCGTCCGCTGCGGGCCGCCGCCCTTGAGCAGGAAATGGTTGGTCGCGCTGGCGAGACCGCCGGAGCGATCGTAGTCCGCCTCGATCATCGCGCGCGTCCGTTCCTCGTCGAACGGATGGCGCGTGCTGGCAATCGCGCGGGCGTCCTTGACCATGAAGTCGAGCACCTGGTCCCTGTTCGACCAGTCGACATCGGCGCCCTGGGCCGAATGTTCCTTATAGGCTTCGGTCGTCCCGGGTAGGCCGGATGTGTCGACGCCGAGCGGCGAAGAAGAGATCACCGTGAGCGCGCCGACGCGTTCGGGATATTTCAGCGCGACGCTCTGCGCGAGCATGCCGCCCATCGACATGCCGGCGACATGCGCCCTGGCGACGCCGTGGTCGTCGAGCACGCGCATGGCATCGTCCACCATGTCCTCGAACGTGTAGGTCGGCGCCCCCGGCGGATATTTCGTCGACAGGCCGGTATCGCGGTTGTCGTAGCGGATGACGAAGCGGCCGCGCTCGGCAAGTTGCCGGCAGAAGGCTTCGGGCCACCACGACATCGAGGCCATGGCGCCCATGATCAAAAGGATCGTCGGATCTTTCGAACTGCCGAAGGTCTCCGAAACAATGTCGGGGCGCTGCGCTGCGGTGGTCATCTGCTCCTCCAATCTGATTGCATTTTGCAATCAGTTGCAGGATAGTGAAACCGATATCATGATGCAACTGGTTTTTCTGGAGACTGCCATGAGCATCGACCGTCGGTCCGGTTGCCCGATCAATCTGTCGCTCGAAGTGTTCGGTGACCGGTGGAGCCTGATCATCCTGCGCGACATGATCTTCGGCGGAAAACGCCATTTCCGCGAGTTGCTCAACGGCTCGATCGAAGGCATCGCCTCCAACATCCTGGCCGACCGGCTGAAGCGGCTGATGCAGCTCGGGCTTCTGACCAAGGCCGACGACCCCAGTCACAAGCAGAAGGCGATCTACAGCCTGACCGAGATGGCGATCACGCTGGTGCCGATCATGGCGCAGCTCGGCGCCTGGGGACGCGTCTGGCTGCCGGTTACGGAAGAATTGTCGATCCGCGCCGAGCTGCTCGAAAAAGGCGGCCCGCCGCTATGGGAGCGATTCATGGACGAACTGCGCTACGAGCACCTGGGCATGCCTTCGAAGACGCCGCCGGACACGCCCACCGTGCGCCAGCAACTGCGCGCTGCCTACGAGGCGGTTGTCGCACGAAAGGCTGAAGCCACCGTGGGTTGAGCGCTTTCGTCCCGGTAGCCCTTGGAGATTGGCCGAAACGTCCCTCGCGTCGTCATCCTATGGTCTGCGCAGCGTCGCTTCGCCCCGGAATGACGACATTGGAAGACCTAGTTCAGATTGATATCCCGGCTCGCCGACCGCATCGACACCGAGAAGCCGGCCAGCACGTCGAACAGCGCGATGATCATCAGCGTGAAGAAGACGGAGTGCGCCGCGCCCTTCACCAGCAGGAATTCGACCAGGAAGGCGATGAAGACCAGCGTCGACAAAAGATGATCCAAGATCGAGGCATTGGTCGTGCGCACCGATTTCGAGATCTCGATGAACAGGAAGATCAGCCCGATCAGCACCATCAGGTCGCCGAGCGTCATCGAGAACACGCCGCCCGACATCATGCGGAAGGAGAACATCTCGGTCATCCAGGGATCGTCGCCGCCGCCGAACAATCCGAGCAGGCCGAGATTGTAGAGGACGAAGGGCACGATCAGCAGCGGGATGGCACCGAACATCTGGGCGACTCCAATGGGGGCACCCTTTTGTAAAATCCGCCGCAGGCGCGCCGTCAAGGGTTTTCACCGGCGGCGGCGAACACGCTCTAAGACCTAATGAAATAACGATGTCAGCCAGTTGTTCGACTGACATCGCGCCATCATCTCACGCGCGAACGACCCTTAGCGCTTGAAATGGAGAGGAGACGACCCAGGGGCCGCGCGAAGTCAGCGCGAAGTCAGGTTGTGCCGATTTCGGGTCGGCCGCCGCGCCCATGAGGTCGCCAAAACAAAAAGACCGGCCAGAAGCCGGTCTTTGAAACGTCATGAACCGTGGAAGCTTCTCAGCTTTCCTTCGGCTCCAGAATCTGGCGGCCGCGATACATGCCGGTCTTCAGGTCGATATGATGCGGGCGGCGCATTTCGCCGGAATTCTTGTCCTCGACATAGGTCGGGGCCTTGAGCGCGTCGGCCGAGCGGCGCATGCCGCGCTTCGACGGAGAGGTTTTTCTTTTTGGAACGGCCATGGATATGCTCCACTACATGGTCAAAATGCCCCGACAACCCTCGCGAAAGGGCCGCATCGAGGCCATAATCTGAGAAAGTCGGGTGCCTATACACGCCTTGCGCCGTTTTGGCCAGCGCTGGCCGCGAATTTTTTTGAGCCGGCGGCGCTTCGCTTGGATCGGGACGCCGTTTCGTTGAAACGCCGTCATGATCCAAGTCTTCGTTGGGAGCGTGGTCTTTTCCGAAAACCGGTTCCCACCTTTCGGGATCACGCTCTAATCCAGGCAGCCCACATACGCACCCGACCTGCTCGCGCGCCGCTCGATCAGCGAGGCCAGCCGCCGCAGGCCCGGCCCCGGCTTGGCGGGATTGCGCGCGATCGGGTTGGGCAGGCTGACGGCCAGCAGCGCCGCCTGCCTTCGCGACAACTGCTTGGCCGAGACGCCGAAATGATGTTGGGCGGCTGCCTCGATGCCGTAGATGCCCGGCCCCCATTCGGCGATGTTGAGATAGATTTCCATGATCCGCCGCTTCGACATTACCGCGTCGAAATAGACGGCCAGCGGCAGCTCGACGACCTTGCGCACGCTGCCCAATGGCCGCGACCACAGGAAAAGGTTCTTCACCGTCTGCATGGTGATGGTGGAGGCTCCGCGCGTCGCCTCGCCGGCCAGCGCGTCGTCGACCACGCCGCGCAATTCGCCGAGGTCGACGCCGCGGTGGAAGCAGAACTGCCCGTCCTCCGACATGATCACCGAATGCGCCAGCACCGGCGCCACGTCGTCGATCGACACCCAGCGCCGGTCGTAGCCGGAAAAAGTCACGAGGTCCTTCAGCATCAGCGTCGAGACCGGATGCACGAAGGGCGGCAGGTAGAGGAAGGTGAGCACGACCGGGATGGCCGCCAAAACGATGGCGACGACCAGGCAACGCCGGCCAAGCCGCTTGAGACCGGCGCGGTTCAGGCGCCGACGTCGCGCCATGTCCAGCCCTTCGCTTTCATATTCGACGATCGGTTCCGTCAAGCCGCCCCACCCGTGCCTCGCCTCCTCCGGCATAAAGGCGCGAGCCTGCTTGCGCAATGTCTGAGTGTCGGCTACCGCTCCGGCCATGAGCAAAGACGACCAGATCGCCTTCGAATCCGCGCTTTTCATGCGTGCCGCCGCGGTCGAGACCGAGCTGCGGCGGATCCTCGACGCGCGTCCGCTCACCAGTGAGATCGCGCGGCCTGGGCGCCTGATGGCGGCGATGCGCCACGGCGTGCTCAACGGCGGCAAGCGGCTGCGGCCTTTTCTGGTCCTGGAAAGCGCCGCGCTGTTTTCGACCGAGAACGAGGCCGCACTCCGCGTCGCGGCGGCGCTGGAATGCGTGCATTGCTATTCGCTGATCCATGACGACCTGCCGGCCATGGACGACGACGATCTGCGGCGCGGCCAGCCGACGGTGCACAAGGCCTTCGACGAGGCGACCGCGATCCTCGCCGGCGACGCGCTGCTGACTTTGGCCTTCGATATCATCGCCGACGAAGCGTCCGTGCTGTCGGCCGAGCGCCGCGCCACCCTCGTTCTCGCACTTGCCCGCGCGGCCGGCGCCGGCGGCATGGTCGGCGGCCAGATGCTGGACCTCGAAGCCGAGCGCGAACGGCCGGACGAGGCGGGCATCATCACGCTGCAGGCGATGAAGACCGGCGCGCTGATCCGCTTCGCCTGCGAGGCCGGCGCGATCGTCGCCGGCGCGCCGCCAGCCGACCGCGAGAGGCTGGCCGAGTTCGGCTCGGCGATCGGCCTTGCCTTCCAGCTCGCCGACGACCTGCTCGACCTGACGGCGGATGCAAAGCAGATGGGCAAGGCAACGAACAAGGACGCTGCCGCCGGCAAGGCGACGCTTGCCGCGCTGCACGGCCCCGCCTGGGCGCGCGGCCAGCTCCACGGCCTTATCGACCAGGCGCACGCGCTGCTCGAGCCCTATGGCGAGCAGGCGGAATTGCTGAAAGCCGCCGCGACGTTCGTGGCGACGCGAAGCAGCTGAGAGCGGCCGGTTGTGCCCGGACGAGTTGGGCCGGCGATGCTTTAAATGTGATCCGGCGGGATTCCTCTACCAGGCAAAAAATGCGGTCTGTTTTGAACAGGGCGAGCCACTGTGGCGCGGCCAGCGCGGTCAGCCGCCCGATCAGTCCTGGTCCCCTGCAAGACGGCCCTTTGTCCTCAATGGCACCACATTTGCACCGGTCGGCCGGTCTGCCTCCGCGCCCTGCGCGGCGGCCGTCATATCGGCTCGCGGCAAATAGATCGTCACGGTTGTGCCCTTGCCGACTTCGCTGTCGATCGCGACCGCGCCGCCGGACTGCTGCGCGAAACCGTAGACCTGTGCGAGGCCGAGACCTGTGCCCTTCTCGGGCCCTTTGGTCGTGAAGAACGGCTCGAAAACCTGCGGAAGCACGTCTGGCGCAATTCCGATGCCTGTGTCGGCCACCCTTAACACGACGAATTCACCTTGCAGTCCGGCTGCATTGTCGTTGCTCGATAACAGCGCGTTCTCCGCCGTGATCGTTACCAGGCCACCGTCAGGCATGGCGTCCCGCGCGTTGAAGGCGATATTGACGAGGCCAAGCTCCAGTTCGCCGGGGTCGACCTTCACCGGCCAGGTTTCGGGTCCGATAGCGGCGACCAGCTTCACCGATTTGCGCATGGAACCCGCTACCATTCCGCGAACGGCTTCCACCCGCTCCGCCAGCGATACGACCTCGTAACGAGCAGACTGCTTGCGCGAGAAGGCCAGCAACTGGCGTGTCAATGCGGCGCCGCGCTGGAGTGCAAGTTCCACGGATTCGGTCGCCCGCTTCATTTCGGGATCGGTGCCGATTTTCTTCCCCAGGCGAACATAGCTTTCGACCACCGTCAGAAGGTTGTTGAAATCATGCACGATGCTGCCGGTCAGTTGACCGAGCGCATCCATTTTCTGAGTATGGACGCGTTGCGCTTGCGCCTGCCGGAGTGCGACCTCCGCATCGCGCCGATCTGTTATGTCGCGCGTGATCTTGGCGAAACCGATCAGCTCCCCTCGCTCGTCGCGGATCGGATCGATCACGACATTCGCCCAGAACAGCGTCCCGTCCTTACGGACGCGATGGCCCTCGGTTTCGAAGCGTCCATCCCGCGTTGCCGTATAGAGCGCGCGGCCAGGTAAACCGGCGGCACGGTCGTGCTCCGTGTAAAAACGTGAGAAGTGCTGACCGATGATTTCTTCGGCCGTATAGCCCTTGATACGCTCCGCACCGGTGTTCCAACTGGTCACCAGCCCGTTGGGATCAAGCATGAAAAGCGCATAGTCGGTCACGCCGCTCACCAGCAGGCGGAACTGGCGCTCGCTTTGACGCAAAGCTTCGTGCGCCGCACGGCGTTCGGTGATGTCGCGCGTAACCTTGGCGAATCCTTCGAGCTGCCCGGCATCGTTGCGGATCGGTGTAACGACAACCGATGCCCAGAAACGGCTGCCATCCTTGCGTACGCGCCAGCCCTCGCCTTCATACCGACCGTTCTGCATGGCTGCTTCGAGGACGCGGAGCGGCGTGCCTTTTGCCCGTTCCTCGCGCGTGTAAAATTTCGAGAAGTGCTGGCCGACGATTTCCTCGGCGGTGTAGCCTTTGAGCCGCTCGGCGCCTGCGTTCCAGTTGGTGACCATGCCGCTTGGATCGAGCATATAGATGGCATAGTCGGTCACGCCGTCGACAAGGATACGAAAGCGCCGCTCACTCTGCAGCAGCGACTGATGCGCGGCAACGCGCTCGGTGATGTCTCGCGTGACCTTCGCGTAACCCAGAAGAACGCCGTTGCGGTCCAATACCCGTTGAACAACGCCGTTCGACCAGAACCTGGTCCCGTCCTTGCGCACCCGCCAGGCTTCTGCCTCGTATCTTCCCTCCGCCTTTGCCTCGGCAAGCATCTTGTCCGGGACGCCGTTCGCCTGATCTTCGACTGTGAAAAACCGGGAAAAATGTTGCCCCAGGATCTCCGAAGCCGCGTAGCCCTTTATTTTTTCGGCGCCGGCATTCCAGCTGGTGATGAAGCCATCTGCATCAAGGGTGTAGATCGCGTAGTCGGCGACAGCATCGATGAAGAATTCGAGGCGATGGCTGTCGGAAAGATGTTGCGCGTCGGTTGTGGTCAATGGCATTGTCGGACTCGCGTTCTACGCTCGCATTAAGCAGTTCGTCCGGTAACGCGTCCGCAGCATAGGCGCGCCCACTCCGGCATAGCAACAAGCTTGGACCAATGGCGACATATTCACCCGCTCTCGCGGCCAATCTCAGAAACCTTGACCATTTATACAGCTTTGCTCCGGAAAACGAACCCGGAGACGACGAGGAAAATTCCGCCTCTCACGAGCTCGGCTCCGCCGAGCATGACGAACTCCCGTATAAGGTCGAATTGTGGAACGCCGCCAAGAATGGCGTCGAACAAATTCTTGCTGTCACGGCAAACGCCAGCATTGGCTACGCCGCTTATTATGCGGCGACGCGTGAGCATCCGGACCGTTACGTCACTTTGCGGCACAAGAACAATTTCGTTTCGAGATGGAACGGTCCGACGAATTAGGCCGAGGCCTGTCTATGACACGGAGCGCCAACACTTCCCGTTCGGCTGAAGCACTGCCCTATCGCATCGAACTCTGGCACGCCGAAAGCCATGAGATCGTTGAACGGATTCTCGCACGCGCCGTTACGGCCCAGCTTGCCCGCGCTATTTTTCAAGCCGCAAGGGACGAGCACCCTCAGCGGCGGATCACGCTGTGCAAGGGAAACCGAATCCTCTCCGATACGTCGGATTGACGATCTGCCGTTCGGCTTCCAAAACACTGCCTGGAATGCGCAATGCGCTCGGCGTAAAGCTCCGCACTGGACCGGCATCATAGACGATCGGCGATCTGGCTTGTCGCGAAACCGATACGCCGAATCTGTATCAAAAGCTGTCATCAGGCTCGCCAATTCCTCCAACGAAATCTTAATGTAAATCAAGCGTAATCCCGACCATTAAAATTGTGCGTATGTGTTGGGGTTGCGCATGCCGGAATATTCTTCCTTCCTCCGGTCGATCCGGATCCGCTACATTTCGGGACTGCTTGTCTTCGCGCTGGCCTCTGCCGCCGTCATGTTCGCGCTCAACCGTGTGAATTCGTACCGTCACGAGGTCGATGCCCTCAGCGGCAATTTCGTCATCTTCGCCCGCGACCTGCGCAACGCCACCAATTTCGCCGAGACGACCGGCACCGCCTGGCGCAGCGAGACGCGCGACGCCTTGACGACCGCCGCGCGCGGCCATTCCGAACGCCTGACGGGCGAGATCGGCATCCTGAACGCCCAGCTCGCCGCGATCAGGCCGCGCCTGTCGAGGAGCACCGTCAACGCATTGGACACCGCTTCGGTCAATGACGACCTGTTCTGGTCGGCGCGCGATATGGTGCGCAATTTCAACCTGATGGCGGTCGCCCAGAAGGTCGACGAGTGGAGCTACCGCGAAATCCGCAACCAGAACGACCTTTTCGCCCAGCCGATGCTGGTGAAGGTGCGCACCGCGCTCGACGAGGAGCGCCGCCTCGCCGATGCTTCCAACGACCGGCTGCTCCTGTGGGCGAGCGGCCTGCTGTTCGCAGTGCTCTCCATCGCCGCGGCTCTGATCTTCCGGCCGATGGAGAATGCGATCCGCCGCGCTTTCGCCGAGACCGCCGCATCTTTGTTCAAGGCCGAGGCAGCCGACCGCGCCAAGTCCGAATTCCTCGCCAATATGAGCCACGAGATCCGCACGCCGATGAACGGCGTGCTCGGCATGGCCGAACTGCTCGCCAAGACGGAGCTTACGCCGCGCCAGAAGACCTTCACCGACGTCATCGTCAAATCCGGCAACGCGCTGCTGACCATCATCAACGACATCCTCGATTTCTCGAAGATCAATGCCGGCCAGCTGACGCTCGACCCCGCCCCCTTCCGCCTGGCGGAAGCGGTCGAGGATGTGGCGACGCTGGTATCGGCACGCGTTGCCGAAAAGAACCTCGAGCTCATCGTGCGCGTCGACCCGCGCCTGCCGGCCTTCGTCGTCGGCGATGCCGGGCGCTTCCGGCAGATCGTCACCAACCTGCTCGGCAACGCCGTGAAGTTCACCGAGAAGGGCCATGTCCTGGTCGATGTCGGCGGCGATGTCGTCGACGGCGTGGTCCAGCTCAAGGTCCGCGTCGAGGACACCGGCATCGGCATTCCGGCCGAAAAACTGCAAAGCGTGTTCGAGAAATTCGCCCAGGTCGACGGCTCCTCGACCCGCCGCCATGAAGGCACCGGCCTTGGCCTCGCGATCGGCGCGCGGCTTGTCGACCTGATGGGCGGCAAGATCGGCGTCGAAAGCGAGATCGGCCGCGGTTCCGTGTTCTGGTTCGCCGTGCCGCTGCCGGCGCACGACCAGCAGTCGCGCGACGATTTGGTGCCCGTCGACGTCACCGGCGCCCGGGTGCTGGTCATCGACGACAATCCGGTCAACCGCGAGATCCTGCTGGAGCAGCTCAGAAGCTGGAGCTTCGACTGCGCCGCCGCCGAAAGCGGCGCGGTCGGCCTCGCCTTCCTCGACCGCGCCTGCCAGCTCGGCGCCTCGGTCGACTGCATTATCCTCGATTACCAGATGCCCGGCATGAACGGCGCCGATGTCGCCAGAGCCATCGCCGCCGACACCCGCCTCTCCTCCATCCCGGTCGTGCTGCTGACCTCGGTCGACCAGGTCGATTTCGGCAGGATGGTGATCGATTTCGGCATCGTCGCGCATCTCACCAAGCCGGCGCGTTCGGCGGTGCTGCTGGGCACCGTGATCTCCGCTATCCAGAAGGCGCGCACGCAAGGCGCCAAGGCGCATTTCGTGCGCGAGCCGGCCGCGGCGCAGGCGGCTCCGCCGGCCTTCACCGTCATCCGCGGCCCGGCCGTTCCGGTCCCGGCCGCGCCGGAATCGACGGCAGCGCCGAGCGGCCCTATCGACATCCTGATCGCCGAGGACAATGATGTGAACCAGCTGGTCTTCGGCCAGATACTCAACGGTTTCGGTCTCAGCTACCGCATCGCCGGCAATGGCCGCACCGCGGTCGAGATGTACCGCTCGCTGCGCCCGCGCCTGGTGCTGATGGACGTCTCCATGCCGGAGATGAACGGCTATGAGGCGACCCGCGCCATCCGTGCGATCGAACAGCAGAACGGCGATCGCACGCCGATCATCGGCGTCACCGCGCATGCTCTCAAGGGCGACCGCGAAAAATGCATCGAGGCCGGCATGGACGACTATCTGCCCAAGCCTGTCTCGCCCGACCGCCTCGGCGCCAAGATCGGCACTTGGCTCAGCGAGACCATGGCGGCGAAGACAGCGTAGTCAAATCGCCGCGTCGAGACGATAACGGCGCATCCAGTCGAGGCTTGTCTCGTCGGAGAGCTTTGCTACGCCCGGTCTGATGTCATCGGCGTCCGGAGGTGGAGCGCCTAGCGCCTCGCAAATCGAAATCAACGTTGCGGCCGGATCGGCGGCGAGGCGCTCATAGCCGATCCGCAGCGGCGCTATGCCCTGCTGCGCGAACCAGACGTTCCAGGCCGTGTCATAGGCTTGGAGCTCGCTGACTTCATCCCTGATGCGCTCGAAATCATAGCGCGATTCAGCCGGCAGCCCGACCCTTTCGATCTCGGTTCCGTCGGGGGCGATATGCCAGAGGCCGGTCTGCTCCGCCTTGACCAGCGAGACGGCCTGCGCGAGCTTGTCCTCGCGCGAAAGATGCATGTAAAGAACCCGGCCGAAGGCCTTCTCGAAACGCGCCTTGTCTGATGGAAGCCCGGGATGGATCCGGTCGAAGATCGCCGAAAGCTCGTCCAGATTTTCCCGCATCAGGCGCAGGCCGAAGATGCCCGTGCCGCCCTTGCCGGCCTTGATGGCCGCGTTGAGATAGGCGACATCGAAGTTGAGCTCGCTCATCGCGCCGCGACCGGGCAGGCCCCACTCCTCGCTCCATTCCGGCATGTCCTGCCGGCGATAGAACGAGTGGGGCACGCCAGTCCTCTTGGTCGATGTCAGCAGATCGCACAGCAAAGTGCTGCCGGTCCGGGGCGTGCCGCAGATGATGTATGCGTCAAACATTTTACCCGCCGCTGCTGGAGCCGGAATGATCCCGGCCGCCTATAGCCGAAATCGCCGTTGGATGCGAAGGGCGCATTCCTGCACGGAAAGCAGGCTGGTATCGACTTCAAGGTCGTAGTGCTGCCCCTCATGCACGCGATCGAACTGCCCGCGTGCGAGGCCAGGCAACCTGTTCCCACGCTCACTTTCGCGGGCTTCGAGCACATCGAGCGGCGCGAACACGCCGACGCGGAAAACCGCGAAATCGGACAGCAATTCCAGATACTGCGCCATTTCGCCGTCAAGCATCACATCGTCGACGATCAGGTTGTTGCCCTGGCGCGCCATCGCCGCGATGGCGTGCCGCATGCCTTGCATGGCTCGCTTGCCGACAAGCCCGGCCTCGATGGCGACGGATGGCTTGCCGTCCTTCCAGTTGGTCTTGTAGGCGAAGCCCGGCATGTTTTCCTGCAACGCCTCGGGGAGCATTTCGAGGAAGGCGTCCATCTCGACATGCAGATACGGCTCGGCGGTCATTCCCTGCAAAGCCCTGGCGATCGAGCTTTTGCCGGCGCTGCCGACACCGTTCAGCAGGACGATTTTGGTTGTCATCTCTTGCCACCCCATCTGTCTTGGCGTTGGCGTCACCGGTTGCGCAACACCACGCAGGCGCCGCCGACGCTTTGCAGCTTGTTGCAGATACCGTTGGCCTCGCCGCGCGAGTCGGCGCCGATCCTGACCGCATAGATGCCGCGCCGGCCGATCGGCGTGCGCACACGGCTCACCACCGGGTCGTGGCTGGCGAGCAGCGCCGGGAACCGGCCCCTGACCCTCAGCCACTGGCCTATCGCCGCCGAACGGCGGAAATTGCCCGCCACCTGCACGCCCCACGGCTTGACGTTGATCGAGGCCATGGCGACGGTCCGCGACATGATCACCGGCAGCCTGCGGCAGGCAACCGCGAAGCTCATCTTCGGGTCGAGCGGCTGGATGGTGCCGGCATAGGATTTGTCCGAGAACTTGTCGACGGGCTCGCCCATGACGTCGAAGACATAGCTCTCCGTCTCCATCGGCAGGAAGCCGCCCGAACTCAGCCAGCGCGACACACGGTTCTCGCCTGCATTGTAGGCCGCCGCCGCGAGGCCGAGATTGCCGTAGCTGACCTTCATCTCGGCGAGATATTTGGCCGAGGCCGGGATGGCCTGCCCGATGTCGAAGGGATCGGCGAGCCCGCGCATCTTGGCGGTGCCCGGCATGAATTGCGCTATGCCTTCGGCGCCGACCGGGCTCACCGCGTTCGGATCGAAGCGGCTTTCCTTCCAGATCAGCCGGGCGAAGAAATCCTTGGGCAGGCCGTTCTGCTGGGCCTGGGCTTCGATCAGATCGCAGACACGGTTGATCAGCCGTTTGGCGGCGGACCGCGACTGCGGTGGGTCGGCGAATGCCTGACCGGAAAGGATCAGCGCGCAGATCAGGATCAGCGTCGCGCGCGGCAAAAGCGGCATCGGCCTACTCGGCCGCTGCTTTGCCGTGTCCGTAGCGCTGCTCGATATAATCGCCGACCATCTTCTCGAAATCCTGCGCGATGGACGGACCGCGCAGCGTCGCCGCCTTCTTGCCGTCGATGAAGACGGGCGCCGTCGGCGTCTCCCCGGTGCCGGGCAGCGAGATGCCGATATCGGCATGCTTGGATTCGCCCGGACCGTTGACGATGCAGCCCATCACCGCGACCTTGAGACTCTCGACGCCGGGATACTTCTCTCGCCACACCGGCATGTTCTTACGGATATCGGCCTGGATGCTCTGGGCGAGCTCCTGGAACACGGTTGACGTCGTGCGCCCGCAACCGGGGCAGGCCGCGACGATCGGCACGAACTGCCGGAAGCCCATGGTCTGCAGCAATTCCTGCGAGACCTGCACCTCGCGGGTGCGGTCGCCATTCGGCTCCGGCGTCAGCGAGATGCGGATCGTGTCGCCGATGCCCTGCTGCAGGAGGATGCCCATGGCGGCCGAAGAGGCGACGATGCCCTTGGTGCCCATGCCGGCTTCGGTGAGACCCAGATGCAGCGCATGGTCGGAGCGGGTGGCGAGTTCGGTGTAGACGGCGATCAAATCCTGCACGCCGCTGACCTTGGCCGACAGGATGATCTTGTCGCGGCCGAGCCCGATCTCTTCCGCCATCTCGGCCGACAGGATCGCCGACTGCACGATCGCCTCGCGCGTGACTTCCTGCGCGGTGAGCGGCGAGCCCTTCGCCTGGTTGTCGTCCATCAGCCGGGTCAAAAGCTCCTGGTCGAGCGAGCCCCAGTTGACGCCGATGCGCACCGGCTTGTCGTGTTTGATCGCCATCTCGACGATCGCAGCGAACTGGCGGTCCCTCTTGTCCTTGAAACCGACATTGCCGGGATTGATGCGGTATTTGGCCAGCGCCTCGGCGCAGGCCGGATGATCGGCGAGCAGCTTGTTGCCGATATAATGGAAGTCGCCGACCAGCGGCACGTCGATCCCGAGCCTCAGCAGCCGCTCATGGATGCGCGGAACCGCCGCCGCGCTCTCGTCGCGGTCGACCGTGATGCGCACGATTTCCGAGCCGGCACGGTGCAGCGCCGCAACCTGGGCGACGGTCTGGTCGATATCGGCGGTGTCGGTGTTGGTCATCGACTGCACGACGACCGGCGCGCCGCCGCCCACCATCACGCCGCCGACGGATACGCCGACCGACTGGCGCCGCGGGAAGGGAGAAGAAAAATATCCGGTCATGCCGGCCGCCTTCATCTGGGATGTTCCGGGCATGAGGTGGCGGAGCAAAGATGGCTTGTCAATGGCAAGCTGCGGCCAAGGCTTGCAAATCGGTGAGCGCGATCAACGGCCGCAGGGCTCATGTAAAAACCCTCGGGCTGCAAGATCTACACTAAAACGGCTTGGTGATTCAGTAAAAACCAACAAGCCGGCGGCATATCTTGCCACCGGTAGGTTGGCACCGCAGCTGCTGCGGTGATGTTTGCCTAGGGCATGTTCAGTGTGTCGTAGGGCTCCCCTTCAGCTTTTCAATCTCGTCCTTGATTGCCAGCTTGCGTCGCTTGAGATTCACGATTTCGAGGTCGTCCACCGAAGGATGGTTCATCGCATCGGTGAGCTCGCGCTCGATGTCACCGTGTTTCCGCTGCAACTCATCAAGATGGGATGCAAGAGACATGATTGGTTCTCCCTTTCATGGTTTCCTCGATTGCAGCCGTCGCGGTCGCCTTCACCGCAGATTGCGACTGTGACGGCACCATGACAGTTTGCCACCAACCGATCTCGATGTCGAATGCCACGTGGTAGCATTCCACGACAAAGTGAAATGTGGTAAGGGCTGCGCGCCGGTCACAAACCCGCAAGTCACGGCCCCGCCCAAACAGCCCGATTGGGCGATGCACACGCAGACGGTAGATAATGTCCGAACAGGAACAGGCTGAAATACGCCTCGAATATTCCCGGCTCAAACAAGAACACGCCGATTTCGACGCCGCCATCAACGCGATGATCGCCACCGGCTGCGACCCGCTTCAGATCCAGCGCATGAAGAAGAAGAAGCTGATGCTGAAAGACCGGCTGTCGGCGCTGGAAGACCGCATCATCCCCGACATCATCGCTTAGGAGCCGACGCGGGGTCGCGGCCGGGAGGCCACGGGCCGTGCGGCCAGCGGGAGAGCGCATCCACCACATCCTTGCGGCTGTCGGCGAATTCCGCTAAGGCGCGCCTTTGCCGTCGCGGAGCCACACCTTGACCGATCAGCGTGCCGACGTCGCCATCATCATGGGCAGCCAGTCCGACTGGGCGACGATGCGCCAGGCCGCGGAGACGCTGGAGGCGCTGGGCATCCCGCACAGAAGGCTGATCGTCTCGGCGCACCGCACCCCCGACCGCCTCTATGAGTTCGCCAAGGGCGCCAAGGCCGCCGGCTACAAGGTCATCATCGCCGGCGCCGGCGGTGCGGCGCATCTGCCGGGCATGACGGCGGCGATGACGCCTCTGCCGGTCTTCGGCGTTCCGGTCGAGTCCAAGGCGCTTTCGGGCCAGGACTCGCTGCTTTCCATCGTGCAGATGCCGGCCGGCATCCCGGTCGGCACGCTGGCGATCGGCAAGGCGGGCGCCGCCAATGCCGCCCTGCTCGCCGCGGCGGTGCTGGCGCTCAACGACGACAAGCTCGCCGCCCGGCTCGATGCCTGGCGCTCGGCGCAGACCGCCAAGGTCGCCACCGAGCCGACGGACGCGCCGTGAGCCTGGCTCCTGGATCGGCCATCGGCATCATCGGCGGCGGCCAGCTCGGCCGCATGCTGGCTATGGCCGCGGCGCGCCTCGGCTACCATATCGTCGTGTTGGAGCCCCAGTCCGACTGCCCGGCCGCGCAGGTCGCCAACCGGCAGATCGTCGCCGCCTATGACGATCCGGCAGCGCTCGCCGAACTGGCCGCCGCCAGCGCCGTCGTCACCTATGAATTCGAGAACGTCCCGGTCGCCGCCGCCGCAACGCTGGCGGCAAAGGTCCCGGTCTATCCGCCGGCACGCTCGCTCGAAGTGGCGCAGGATCGCATCACCGAGAAAGGCTTTTTGAACGGCATAGGCATTCCCACCGCGGAGTTCCGCCCGGTCGACAATGACCACCAACTGACCGAGGCCCTGAAGGCGTTCGACGGCAGCGGGGTGCTGAAGACCCGCCGCATGGGCTATGACGGCAAGGGCCAGCGCGTCTTCCGCAACATGGAAACGGCCGGCTTTGCCGGCGTCTGCGAGGCGATGGGCAATGTGCCGCTGATCCTGGAATCGCTCGTCGCTTTCGAGCGCGAGATTTCGGTGATCGCCGCGCGAGGCCTCGACGGAACCATCGCCGCCTTCGATCCGGCCGAAAACGTCCACCGCGAAGGCATATTGCGCAGCTCGACCTTGCCGGCCGCCATCCGTCCGCAAACGGCCGCCGCCGCCAAGGACGCAGCCGCGAAAATCCTGTCCGCGCTCGATTATGTCGGCGTCATCGGCGTCGAGTTCTTCATGCTTGCCGACGGCTCGCTTCTGGCCAACGAGTTGGCGCCGCGCGTGCACAATTCCGGCCACTGGACGGAGGCCGCCTGCGTCGTCTCGCAGTTCGAGCAGCATATCCGCGCCGTCGCCGGCCTGCCGCTGGGCTCGCCCGCCCGGCATTTCGACTGCGTGATGGAAAACCTGATCGGCGACGATATGCTGAAGGTGCCGGCGCTGCTCGCCGAGCCCGACCTCATGCTGCATCTCTATGGCAAGACCGAGTCACGCCCCGGCCGCAAGATGGGCCATTTCACGCGGATTCGACGCCCGGGCTAAGCTCGCGCCCTATTGCATATCCTGGTCGCCGTCGCTCCCATCCGAGCCGGCGCAGCTCGGATCGCTCAGCTTGCAGTTGGCGTCGGACGTGAGCTGCTTTATGCGCTGGTTGGTCAGCTCCGTCAGGCACTCCGAAACCTCCATCGGCTGGATGGAGCCGCCCTCGCTGTCGGCGGTCGAATAGGCGCATTCGGCGTCGCGAAAGGCGAGCCAGGCGCGTTGCGCGGTCTGCAGCAATTTGTTGGCCTTCTGGTCATTGTCGCCGACAAGTTCCTTGTACGCGGCGTTGAGCTTGGCATCGGCGGCCTGGTAGTCGGCATCGGCGCAAATGTTCAGCATCGACTGGCTGTCGTCGTTGCGGTCGCAATCCTCGGCAAAGGCGGCCGGGGCGGTCGCAAGCAAGACCAGACAAGCGGGCAGAAAGAGACGGCGCATGGGGAATCTCCAGTCGCTTGGGCCTGGATCACCATTCCAGTCGCCCCACCATTCCAGTCGGCCTTGAGTCGCGCAATGCCGCGCCGCGCGGATGGCGAATATTTGATATGCCGCGCCACTTGTGGCATTCGGACATCGTCACGTGGTTGACACGGACAACACTCCTCGTTTATGAGCCACCGCAAGTTCAAAGGCGCGCTTTTTCCGGGCGCGCCTTTAAAATTCGGCCCGGGACGGGCCCTGACCGAACAGGCAAGACCATGAAGATCAAGAATTCGCTCAAGGCGCTCAAGGCGCGTCACCGCGACAACCAGCTGGTTCGCCGCAAGGGACGCATCTACATCATCAACAAGACCGCTCCGCGTTACAAGGCGCGCCAGGGCTGAGACTTGCTGCGCGCGGCGCGACCACGCCGCGCCGCTGATGTCGAGTGCCGGTTCGCCGGCCCTCTCACGCTAAAATCACTTTGACGATCCGCCGCCCGGGATTAGATTCCGGCGATGCGGATTCGTTTTGCATTTCTCGCCGCCCTTTTGCTGTCCGGCACAGCTTTGCCTGCAGGGGCAGAAACGGTGCCAGGCGCGCTGCCTCCAGATGAGGCGCCGCCACCCGCCGCCACGCCACCGCCGGCCGCTCCGACCAAGCAGGGTCGCCTCGACCAGCTCTTCGCCGAGTTGAAGCGCGAGCGCAACGAGAAGGCGGCCGAGCGCATCGCTGGCCGTATCTGGAACGAGTGGAACCAGTCCGGTAGCGCCTCGATAGACCTGATGATGCAGTGGGCGCAAAAGGCGACGGAAGACCAGAAATTCGACGTCGCGCTAGACTTCCTCGACCAGGTGGTGACCCTGCAGCCCGATTATGCCGAAGGCTGGAACCGGCGCGCCACCGTCCATTTCATGATGAAGAACTACGGAAAGTCGATGGCCGACATCGACCGCACCTTGCAGCTCGAGCCGCGCCATTTCGGCGCGCTCTCGGGGCTGGCGCAGATCATGGCCGAGACCGGCCACAAGCAATCGGCGCTGGAAGCCTGGCAGAGGGTGCTCACCATCTACCCCATGATGCGCAGCGCCCAGAACCAGGTCTCGACGCTCTCGGAAGAGTTGGCCGGCGAGGGGATTTAGGCAATAGGAATTGGGCAGTAGGCAGTAGGGAAAGAGAGCTGCCTACTGCCTACTGCCTACTGCCTACTGCCTACTGCCTACTGCCTGAACCAAACTTCCTCCCCACCCGTATTTCCCCCCATGAACCTCATCTGCGCCGCCTTCCTTTTTCTCGTCGCTCTCCTCTTTGCCTTCGCCGGTGTCACCCGCGCGGGCGTCTGGTCGATCGAGCGCCGCAATCCACCCGTCGGCGGGTTCGCCGAGATCAACGGCGCGCACATCCACCACGTCCATATCCCGACGACGGCCGGCGCCGATCTGCCGCCGGTCGTCTTCATCCACGGCGCCAGCGCCAATCTGAAAGACCAGATGCTGCCGCTGAAGCCCCTGCTCGAGGGCCGCGCCGAAATGCTGTTTCTCGACCGGCCGGGCTTCGGCTGGTCGCAGCGTGGCGATAATGAAACGCTTGTCGCGCAGGCGGACACCATTGCCGCGCTGATGGATCGCCTTGGCATCGCAAAAGCGGTCATCGTCGCCCACTCCTTCGGCGGCGCGATCACCACGGCCTTCGCCCGCCAGCATCCGGACAAAACGCTCGGCCTCGTCTTCCTGGCTCCCGCCACGCATCCCTGGCCGGGCGGCGCGACCGCCTGGTACTACAAGCTCACCGCCATGCCGGCGATTGGCTGGCTGTTTTCCGAAACGCTCGCTTATCCGGCCGGCATGCTGCGGATCGGCAATGCGACGGCTTGCGTCTTCTCGCCCAACAAACTGCCGGACTTCTATATCGACAACACCTCGATCCCGCTGGTGCTGCGGCCGTCCGCCTTCCGCGCCAACGCCCGCGATGTCGCCCAGCTCTATGACTATGTCCGCGCCGCCTCGCCCGCTTATCGCGAGATCAAGGCGCCGACGGTCGTCATCTCGGGCGATCGCGACAAGGTGGTTTACGCAACGATCCACTCCATCGGCCTGGAACGCGACATTCCCGGCGCCGAACTGGTCTGGGTCCACAATCTCGGCCACAAGCCGGACTGGATCGCGTCCGACCTCGTGGTCGGCGCGATCGAGAAGGTTGCCGGTGCGCCGATCGACCTGCAGGCAATGGCAAGAACGGTGGAAGGCCGGATCGCCGGCGACGCCTACAACGACGGCAAATGCCCCGACATCAAAGTGCCCGACGCCGAGCTCGCGCCGACCTGATTTTTGGGAAATTAGCTCCTGAATGCCACGGCGGAGACGGTTAGGTGTGTCGAGATTCAGGTCAGGCCGAGTCGAAAGTAGTGGCTTCCGAGAACCGGAGCGGAGCGTACTTTAAATACGTGAGCACTGGAAGCGCAGGTAGCCGCTACTTGCAGGCCGGCCTCACCTGAATATCGGCATATCTAATGCGCGTCCGATCCCAGATACGCTATCCGCAGCATATTGGTCGAACCGGGCGTCCTGAGCGGCACGCCGGCCGTGATGATCACCCGGTCGCCCGGCTTGCCGAAGCCTTCTTCCAGCGCGATCCGGCAGGCCCGGTCGACCATGTCGTCGAGGTCGGTGGCATCCGGCGAGACGACGCAATGCGTGCCCCACAGCAGCGACAGGCGACGCGCCGTGTTGAGGATCGGCGACAGCGCTACGATCGGCACCTGCGGGCGCTCGCGCGCGGCGCGGAGCCCAGTGGTGCCCGATGCGGTGTAGGAGATGATCGCCGACAGTTTCAGCGTCTCGGCGATCTCGCGCGCGGCCAGCGAAATGGCGTCGGCCCCGGTGGCCTCGGGCTCCGAGCGCTGCGCGTTGATGATGCCGGCATAAGTCGGGTCGGCTTCGACCTTGGTGGCGATGCGGTTCATCATGGCGACCGCTTCGACCGGATAGGCGCCGGCCGCGGATTCGGCCGAAAGCATGATCGCGTCCGCGCCTTCGAAGACGGCGATCGACACGTCGGAGACCTCGGCGCGGGTCGGCACGGGCGCGGTGATCATCGATTCCAGCATCTGCGTGGCGATCACCACCGGCTTGCCGGCGCGGCGCGCCGCGCGCGTGATCTGCTTCTGGATGCCGGGCACCGCTTCGATCGGCATCTCGACGCCGAGATCGCCGCGGGCGACCATCAGCGCGTCGGAGAGCTCGATGATTTCGGGGAGCCGCGCCACCGCCTGCGGCTTCTCGATCTTGGCCATGATCAGCGCGCGGCCGCGCGCGATCTTGCGGGCCTCCGCCAAATCCTCCGGCCGCTGCACGAAGGACAGCGCCACCCAGTCGACGCCGGTGGCGAGCACCGCATCGAGATCGGCGCGGTCCTTCTCGGTCAGCGCGCCGACCGGCAGGTCGGTGTCGGGCAGGCTGACGCCCTTCTTGTCGGAAATTCCCGAGCCGGCGACGACCGTGCAAGTGATCGACTTGCCGTCGCTCTTGACCGCCTTCAGCTCCAGCTTGCCGTCGTCGATCAAAAGTCGGTGACCGGCCTCGACCGAGCTCAGAATTTCGGGATGCGGCAGGAAGACACGGCTGGAATTGCCGGCCTCCGGATTGTTGTCGAGCGTGAATGTCTGCCCTGGAGTCAGCGCTTCCTTGACGTTGGCGAACTTGCCGACCCTGAGCTTCGGGCCCTGCAGGTCGGCGAGGATGCCGATCGGCCGGCCGACGGCTTCCTCGACGGCGCGGATGCGGCCGACCAGCGTGCGCATCAGCTCGTGGTCGGTATGGCTCATATTGATGCGGAAGACATCGGCGCCCGCTTCGAAAAGCTTCTTCAGCATCTCCTCGGAGGAGGAAGCCGGACCGATGGTGGCGAGGATCTTGACCTTGCGGTTACGTCTCATTGACTGTTTGTTCCCGGAGCGGGGGCCGCTGCTGGCGCGCCTCCCGTTGCGGGCTCGTCGGTCAGCTGGACCATCCAGCTGGCCTGCTCGCCCGTGTCATATTCCTGAAATCCGGCGCGCTGGAAGCCCCGGGCGACGCAATCATTCACGCCGGCGATCTTGAACTCTTTTTCGGCGACGCACATGTTGATCGGGCCGTCCCAGCGCCCGCCGCGTTCGGCGTCTTCTGCATAAAGATAATAAAACCTTGATGACAGCGGACCTTCGATCAGCGTCTTGCAGGTCGATCCTTCGATGTGCCACCAGCCCTCGGTGATCCAGCCGGCCTTGGCGCGATAGCCGATGCCGACGCCCACCAGATTTTGCGTTGCGTTGCAAACGCGGAAGTCGGCCCGGGCCGGCGAGGTCGCGGCTATCGCGAAAAATCCCGCGCCGATGATCAGCAACGGCACGACCAGGCGCTTGCGCAACCGGCCGGCAAAACCCATCGCAGATCCCCTTGCGAACCACATTTGCATCTCTCGACGCCCCTTTTCAGCAAACTCCGGTCGCATGTCAACGCGCCGTTTTGTCCAATTCCAATCGATTTAGAAGGGCCCGTTGCGCAAATTCTCCCCGCGCCGGGGATTTTTTGCAGAAACCTTGGCCAAACAACGGCATTGCGCCGGCGTCCTCTTCGTGGAATGACGATAGCACATCGCAGCCGCCATCCCCTTTTCAGCCGATGACCCGATCCACAGTTTTCACGCCGTTCGACATTGTCGAGGGCGACCGCAAGAAAGGCGTCGTGCTTCTGGCCGATCACGCTCGCCGCGACCTGCCGGAGGAGTATGGCAGCCTCGGGTTGCCGGCGTCCGAATTCGATCGTCACATCGCCTATGACATCGGCGTCGAGACGGTGACGCGCGAGCTCGCAGCAGTGCTCGACGTGCCGGCGGTGCTTGCCGGCTTCTCGCGGCTGCTGATCGATCCCAACCGGGGCGAGGACGACCCGACCATGATCCGCCAGCTCTATGACGGGACCGTGGTGCCGGGAAATTATCCGATGGCCCCGGAGGAACGCGAGCGGAGGCTCGACCGCTTCTACCGGCCCTACCACGACGCCGTCGGCGCGATGATCGCCTCCGTCGCGCACGCCTCGGGCAAGGCGCCGTTCATCTTCTCCGTGCATTCCTTCACGCCGGTGATGCAGGGTTTTGTCCGCCCCTGGCATGTCGGCGTGCTGTGGGACCGCGACGACCGCGTGGCGCGGCCGCTGATCGACACGCTGGCCGAGGATAAGTCCCTCGTCGTCGGCGACAACGAACCCTATGACGGCGCGCTGCGCGGCGACACCATGTTCCGCCATGCCATCGCCAACGGCTACGCCCACGCGCTGATCGAGATCCGCCAGGACCTGATCGCCGACCGCGCCGGCGCTCTCGCTTGGGCCGAGCGCCTGGCGCCGATCGTTGACGCCATCGACCGGCGCGCCGATATACACCAGGTGAAGATGTTCGGCTCGCGCACCGGGCCGGTGTGAGAAGGCCGACAGGCCGGGAGTTTCCCCATGACCGAACTCAGCGACGACCAGAAGCGCGATTTCGAGGCAGCGGCCTTCCGTAGGTTGGTGACGCATCTGCGCGGACGCGGCGATGTCCAGAACATCGATTTGATGAATCTCGCCGGCTTCTGCCGCAACTGCCTGTCCAACTGGTATCGCGAAGCCGCCGAGGCAGAGGGCGTGGCGCTGTCGAAGGACGCTGCGCGCGAGATCATCTACGGCATGCCCTATGCCGAATGGCAGGCGCTCAACCAGACCGACGCGTCGGAAGCCAAGAAGGCCGAATTCGAGGCGCGGCGGCCGAAGGATCATTAGGACGCAGGCCGCCCGGGCGTCGTCATCCTAGGGCGTAGCGACGCGAAGCGGAGCGTAGACCCTAGGATCCATGCCGTTACGCTAAGGCGTTGCAGCGATTACAGAATTCTGCACCGTTGCACTCTATGTGGAGGTCACGGCATGGATCCTCGGGTCTGCGCGCGTCGCTTCGCTCCTTGCTTCGCCCGTGGATGACGAACCGGAGGGGCGTTTCGGCCAATCTCCACGGCGGCAGCCCGCCACGAACGAAAACGGCATCGGTCGTGCCCTTGGTCCAAGCGCTTCCTCGACACGGTCCTTGACTACCGATTGAATCGATCTAATTTGCCGCGCAGAGCCATTTGGCCCAGCGGAATCAGACCATGAGTGTGCAAACCACGATGCAGGCCGCGACACGCGGCCGCTGGGCCGTCGCCGGCATTTTCCTCGCCAATGGTTTCTTGACCGGCAGCTGGGCGCCGCAGATCCCGGTGTTCCTGACCCGACTCGACATCACGAGATTCACGCTTGGCCTGCTGATCCTCCTGTTCGGCGTCGGCGCCGTGATTGCCATGACCTGGTGCGGCCATCTCATTTCCAGGCATGGCTCGCGCACCGTGACGCGCTGGTTCGGCATCTGCGGGAGCTTCGGCCTGCTGATCGTGGCGCTCGCGCCCAATGTTCCCCTGGCGGCCATTGCCATGCTCATCTTCGGCGGCTCGATCGGCGGCATGGATGTCGCGATGAACTCCAACGCCGTGGTGGTTGAAAGACGGCTTTCCCGGGCGATCATGTCGTCCTCGCATGGCTTCTGGAGCCTTGGCGGCTTCGCCGGCGGCGCGCTCGGCGGCTATTCGATCCAGAACTACGGGTATCTTCCCCATGCCGTCGTGGTGACGGCGATCGCCTTTGCCATCATCGCCTTCGCCATTCGCTATCTCGTCGCGGAAGACAAGCCGCAGGCCGTCGAGCACCAGAAATTCACGCTGCCGCGCCACACGGCTGTCTATCTGGTCGGGCTGATGGCGCTGCTCACCATGATCTCGGAAGGCGCGGTGCTCGACTGGGCGGCGCTCTTCCTGCACCAGGAGCTGGGCGCCGATCTCGCGGTCGCCGGCCTCGCCTATGCCGCCTTTTCCGGAGTCATGGCGCTGATGCGTTTCCTGGGCGATGGCGTGCGCAACCGCTTCGGCGCGGTGGCGACGCTGCGCGGCTCGGCGCTGGTCGCCGCCGCCGGCATGCTGGTCGCCGGTCTCTCGCCCTCGCCTTACCTCGCCATCGCCGCTTTCGCCTTCTGCGGCTTCGGCATCGCCAACATGGTGCCGATCCTCTTTTCGGCCGGCGGCAACCAGGAGGGCATGTCTTCAGGCACAGGCATGAGCGTCGTCACCACCATGGGTTATTCCGGTATATTGGTGGCGCCGTCGGCGATCGGTTTCGTCGCCGAGCATTCGAGCTTCGGGCCGATCTTCGTCGCGCTGTCCGGGCTGCTGGTCATCGTCCTCTTGATGGCCGGGCTCGCTCACCGGGCCGAGTTCGCGCCCGAGCCCATGCCCGCCGAATAGCGTTTCAATTCTTCATGCAGGAAATCCGCCACGCGGCGGATGCGCATGCTGGTGCGCACGTCGCGATGCATGGCGAGCCACACGGGCAGAACCGGCAGTGGCAGGCCAGGCAGCACCTTCTCCATCAGCGGGTCCCGCTCCGCCAACGGCTGCTGGCCGAGGCCGATGCCGTTTCCGGCCCGCACCGCCTCCCATAGCACGATCTGGTTGTCGGCGCGGAAGCGAAAACTGCCACGGGTGACTGGGATGCCATGCTGGACAAAGGCCCTGATCATCTCGTCGCTGCGATCGAAGCCGACCAGGGCGTGGTGGACGAGATCGGCGGGACCGAGCGGACGGCCCCGTCTGTCGAGATAGGATATGGCCGCGCAGGCGCAGAGCGAAATATCGCAGACCTTGCGCGCCACCAGTTCGTTTTGCACCGGCTTGACCATGCGAATGGCGATATCGGCATCGCGGCGTAACAGATTCTCGACTTGGTTTGAGGCGACGATTTCGACTTCGACGCCAGGCTCATCGATGCCGAGCCTTGCCGTCATGTCGGGTAGCACATAGGCCGCCACCACCTCGCTGGCAGCAATGCGCACCGTGCCTTCGATAGCCTCGGCCGAGCCCAGCGCCAGACGTGAAAAAGCGCTGGCCTGCTCGCTGACGGCCTTACCTTGCTCGAACAGCGTGGCTCCCGCTTCCGTCAGCGTATAGCCGCTTCGCCCACGCCGGAACAGCGTGACGCCGAGCTCTTGCTCCAACTCCCCGATGTGCCGGCCGAGCGTCGGCTGGCTGGCGGACAGCTTTCGCGCGGCAGCCGAGAGACTGCCTGTTTCCGCGACCGTCACGAAGCTCTTGATCAGATTCCAATCCATATCGGCCATTCAATAATGAATAACAACTCTGCATCCGTGGTCAATTTCAATTCGCCGATGAGGCAACCATATTCGACCTGCAAACACCGATACGGATTGCAACCAACCAACCAGGAGTAACTGACATGACCAAGATCGCACTCGCCGCCGCCGCTCTCCTCATCGCCGCCAGCACCGCTTTTGCCGGCAGCGACAAGTTCGGCTCGAATGACGCCAGCCAGCCGGCGGTCACCGGCACCGACAAGGCACCCACCGCATCAACGAGCAAATCCGAGACGACCGACCAGACGCCGGCGGTCCCACGCAACAGCCGCGACCTCTTCGGCAACCACTGAACGTCCATACCCGAACAACCTCTGAAGCGACGGGCTTGTCCCGTCGCCTCAAACAACGGAGAGAGCAAATGACCAAGATCGCAATCCTCGGAGCCAATGGCCGGCTCGGCCGCGTGGTCGGCAAAGCCTTCATCGACGCCGGCTTCGACGTCCGCGCCGTCACCCGCACAGGCAAAGTGCCGGCGGAACTCAAAGGCGCTGCCGCTATTGCCGGGGACGCGCTCGACCGCGACTCCCTGATCCGTGCCACGCACGGCGTCGACATCGTCTTCAACGGCCTGAACCCGATCTATACCGATTGGGACAAGTGCATGCCGATGGCCGAGAACGTCATGACCGCCTGCCGCGAAAACGGCGCGCTGCATCTCTTTCCGGGCACAGTCTACAATTACGGCTCGCCGATGCCGCAGGTGATCACGGAAGCGACGCCGTTCCATCCGACCACCGAAAAGGGCCGCATCCGCTGCGCCATGGAAGCGCTGTTCCGCGGCGAGGCCGAAGCCGGCCGGGTGCGCACCATTACCCTGCGCGCGGGCGATTTCTTCGGCGGCACCGGCTCAGGCTCCTGGTTCGACCTCGTCGTCGCGGCCAAGATGGAGAAGGGCGTCTACACCGCGCCCGGCCCGGCCGACCTCGTGCATGAATGGGCCTATCTGCCGGACTTCGCCGTCGGCTTCGTCGGCCTGGCACGCAATCTCGACAAGCTCGGTTTCTTCGAAACCATCAACTTCCCCGGGCACGCCATCACCGACCTCGACATGAAGGCGGCGGCCGAGAAGGCGCTCGGCCGCAAGCTGAAGCTCTCCTTCATGCCCTGGTGGGTGCTGCGCGCCGGCAGCCCGTTTGTCGCCATGTGGCGCGAGATCGTCTCGATGTCCTATCTGCGCTTCGAAGCGCACCGGCTGGTTTCGACGCGGCTGGAGGAGGTCATCGGCGAAATCCCGCATACCCCGCTGGACCAGGCGGTGAAGGAGGCCTTGCAGGATATCGGCATTTCCGCCGCGAGTTCGCGCCAGGCCGCCTGATCAGATCCTGCCCATCAACAAGAGTATCAACAGCACGACCAGGATGACGCCGACGATGCCCGAGGGGCCGTAGCCCCACGATCGCGAATGCGGCCATGCCGGCACGGCGCCGATCAGGATCAGGATTAGAATAATTACGAGAATTGTGCCGATCGTCATGAAAAACCCTCGCCGTCTGGTTGAACTTCGAGGGAACAATGTAAAAAGCCGCCCGGGAGTTCCCTGGCGGCTTTTGCGTTGGGTTCCGAAACTGCTCTATTCCGCGGCCTTCGGGAAGGCGACTTCCGGCTCGGCGCCGGTCTCCTTGGCTGGCTCGTCGGTCGCGATCTTGCCCTTGCCGCGCCGGAACAGGCGGCTGAGCCAGCCGCGCCGCTGGCCGGGCTTCACCTTGGCGCGGGTGAACACCATCAGCATCGACGGCGTCACCACCAAGGTCAGCAGCGTGGCGAAGGACAGGCCGAAGACGATCGCCGAGGACAGCGAAATCCACCATTGCGTCGACGGCGCGTTGATCGTCGTCTCGTGATGAAAGATTTCCAGCCCGAGCCCGAAGGCGATCGGCAGCACGCCGAGGATTGCCGACACCGCCGTCAGCACCACCGGACGGGCGCGCTCGCGGCAGGTCTGCAGCACCGCGTCCATCTTGTCCCAGCCTTCCTCGCGCAGCCGGTCATAGGTGTCGATGAGCACGATATTGTTGTTCACCACCACGCCGGCAAGCGCGATGACGCCGATACCCGACATGACGATGCCGAAGGCCTCGCCTGTCAGAAGCAATCCGAGGAAAACGCCGATCGTCGCCATGACCACGCAGGACAGCACCAGCCACACGCTGGTGAACTTGTTGAACTGCGCAAGCAGCACCAGGAAGATCAGGAAGATCGCGGCACCGAAGGCCTTGCCGAGGAAGGCGCTGGCCTCCGCGCTGTCCTCGTTGGAACCGGCGAGCTTCCAGCGGATGCCGCTGCCGAGACCCATGTCGGTAACGGCCTTGGTCACCTGCTCCTGCACCGCCGCGACCTGCGCGCCGGCGCTGACATTGGCCTGCACCACCACCGTGCGTGCGCCGTCGATGCGGTTCAGGATGCCGACGGTCGGCTCGGGCTTGCGTACGACGAAGTTGGAGATCGGCACCGAACCTTGCGAGGTCTGCACGCGGAGTTCGTCGAGCGTCGACAGCGTGCGCCGGTCCTCGGGCAGCCGCAGCCGGATGTCGACGGCGTCGTCGGCGCCGGCCGGCCTATACTCCGACAGCTTGAGGCCGTTGGTCACCAGCTGCACCACCGTGCCGACCGAAGTCGGGCTGATGCCGTATTGCGCCGCCTTGGCGCGGTCGACCTCGATCGCCCAGTCGACGCCGGGCGGCGGCAGGCCGTCCGAAATGTCGATGACATTGGGGATCTTGGCGATGCGCGCCGCGACCGCCCGCGCCTTGTCGTCGAGTCCGGCCGGATCAGCGGCCGACAGCCGGATCTGGATCGGCTTGCCGGTCGGCGGACCGGCTTCCGGCACGCGCACTTCGACATCGACGCCGGGAATGCCGGCCATGACGCCGCGCAGGTCGTCGAGGATCTGGTTGGCGGACTTGCGCTCGCGCCAGTCGACGAACTCGTACTGGATGACGCCGACCACGTCTTCGGGAATGTCCTGGCCGCCGCCTTGCGTCTTGCCGACACGCGTGTAGACCGACTTCACGCCGGGCCAGCCGAGCAGGCGGTTTTCCGCCGTCTTCGTCGCCGCGTCCATTTCCGCCAGCGAGAGATTGCCGCGGGCATGGACATAGAGCAGGCCGTAATCCGGCTCGACGCTGGGGAAGAATTCGACGCCGGCGCCATATTTCGAATAGGCGAAGCCGACGCCGACCAAAAGGCCGACCGTGAGCAGGATGACGGTGATCGGGAAGCGCACCGCCTGCTTGACCACGGCCATGTACCAGCCGTCGCGGTTGCCTTCCTCGTGATGCTCCGGCGCCTTGGCGAAGATCGCGCCCAAAGTCGGCGCGAAGACCAGCGCGTAGAGCATCGAGGCCGACAGCGTCACGATCAGCGTGATCGGCATGTATTTCATGAAGTCGCCGATGATGCCGGGCCAGAACAACAGCGGCGAGAAGGCGGCGATGCGCGTCATCGTCGCCGCGATGACCGGGCCGGCCATGCGCTTGGCGGCCAAGGCAAAGGCGTCCGCCTTCGGCATGCCCTCGCTCATGCGCCGTTCGGCGAATTCTGTGACGATGATGGCGTCGTCCACCAGCATGCCGACCGCCAGGATCAGGCTGAACAGCACGATCATGTTGATCGTGTAGCCCATCATCGCGAGCAGCAGGATGCCCATCAGGAAGGACGACGGGATGGCTAGGCCGATGAGCAGCGAGGCTCGCCCCGACAGCGCGTAGAGGATGACGATGAACACCAGGATGACGGCGATCATCACATGGTTCTGCAGATCGCCCAGCAGCTGGTTGACGAAGACCGACTTGTCCTGCGTGTAGGTGACATGCATGCCCTCGGGCATCGTCTTGATGAAGTTGTCCGACACTTCCCTGACGTGGGTCAGCGTGTCGATCAGATTGGCGCCAATGCGCTTCTTCACTTCGATCGCGATGGCCGGCCTGCCGTCGAGGCGCGTCACCGTCTCGGCGTCCTTGAAGGTCGAGCGTATGGTCGCGATGTCCTTGGCCTGGACCACGGCATTCGGCGTGGCGACCACCGGCAGGTTGGCGACATCCTCGGGCTTCTCGATCAGCGACGGCACCTTGACCGCGTATTTGCCTTCCGAGCCTTCGAGATTGCCTGCGGCAACCAGGCTGTTGGAGGAAGCGACGCCCTGGATCACCTGGTCGAGCTGCAGCCCGTAGGAGGAAAGCTTCACCGGGTCGACGACCACCTCGACGAGGTCGTCGCGCGCGCCCTGCAGCGAGCCTTCGAGCACGCCGGGCACTTCCTCGATACGGTCGCGCAGCTCGCGCGCGGCCGACGTCAGCACGCGCTCCGGCACATCGCCGGAAAGCGTGACGACGAGAACCGGGAATTCCGAGACGTTGACCTCGTTGACCGTCGGCTCCTCGGCCGCCTGCGGCAGGTCGGCCTTGGCGTCCTGCACCTTGCTGCGCGTGTCCTGCAATGCCGTCGCGAGGTCGGTCTGCGGCTGGAACTCGACCAGCACGTAGCCGCCACCCTGGAAGGCGGCCGAACGCATCTCCTTGAGCCCCTTGAGGCTTTTGAGCTTGCTCTCCATCGGCCTCAGCAACAGGCGCTCGGAATCCTCCGGCGAGATGCCCTGATAGATCAGGCTGACATACATCATTGGAATCGGAACGTCGGGTTCCGCTTCCTTCGGTGTTGACTGATAGGCGACCCAGCCCGCGACGAGCAGGAACAGCAGCGCCGATATGGTGAGGCGGGCGTTGTTGATGGCGAGTCTGACGATATCCATGACTTCGGCCTGTTATGCTTCGGAGGCTGCGGACGTGCCGTCGCCGGGTGGCCCGGCGCGCGCCGCGTCGTGCTTTACTGCGTGCCGGCGGTGGCTTCGCCGATCAGCTTGCTGATGGTCGCCTGGTCGGCCTCGACGGGCTTCACCAGGTCGCCTTCCTTCACCAATTCCTGGCCGGCGACGATGATGCGCGCATCCTGCGGGATGCCGCCCAGCACCAGGCCGTGCGGCGTGTCGTCGACGAGATCGATCGGAAAGAACGCCACCTTGTCGTCCTTGCCGACGGCGCGGATGCCGAGGTCGCCCTTGTCGCCCAGCGTCACCACCGAGCGTGGCAGCATGACCGCGTTGGTCGGCTCGGCGCTGAGCGTGATCTCGGCCGTCATGCCGGCGGGGATGGAGCCGTCGCCGTTGGGGATCGCCACTTCGACGCGGAAGGTACGGGTCTGCGCCGAGGCATCGCGGCTGATGTAGCGCACGGTGCCGGTGACCTTCTGGTCGTTGACCAGGCGCACATCGGCTTCGTCGCCGATTTTGACGTAGCGCAGGTCGCGCTCGCTGATCTCGCCGCGCGCGATCACCGGATCGAGCTTCAGGATCGTCGCCACCTCGCCGCCCTGCATCACCGAGCTGCCGAGCTCAACCGGAATGCGGTCGATCACACCGTCGAACGGCGCCTTGACTTCGTTGCGGTCGAGTTCAGCCTGCGCGGTATCCAGCTGGGACTGCGCCAGCGTCAGGTTGGAGCGGGCGGTGTCGAGCTGCAGCTTGGGCAGGTTGCCGGTCTTGGCCAGCCGCTCCGAGGCATCGAGCTCGGCCTTGCGCTGCACCACAAGCTGCTTGGCATTGTCGACATTGGAGATCTTCTCCTCTGCGGCCAGCATCAGCACCAGGTCGCCGGTCTTGACGTGATCGCCCTGCTTGACCGGCAGCTTTTCGATGACGCCATTGACGCGGGTTGCAAGAACCGCGCGCTTGTCGGCCTCGGTCAGCCCGGAAACGCGGATGGCGCGCGCAAAGGTCTTGCGCGGCGGCGTCACCACCGCGACGGTGCGAAGCGCAGCCTTGGGCTCGGCTTGCGCCGCGTCCGGCTTGGCGGCCTCCGGCTGCGCTGGCTTCCCGGCTTCGGGCTGCGCCGGCTTGCCGGCGTCAGACTGCTTGTTGGCGGTAACCGACTTGTCGGCGGCGCTGCCGACGGAGGAAAACTCGCCCGTCCCCATCCAGGCCGCGAATCCGATGAGCACGACAATGGCTGCAAGCTTGTGAAACCTGATTTTCGGCATCGTCATTTTTCCGTTGCAGGACCTGCGAGGTCGGCGCTTCCGACTTCGGGCGCGCGGCCGATATGGGTGCGCACGGGGCCCAGTTCAATTTGCCGTGAACGGCGAAGCGCCGCTTTTACCTGAAAGTTGCGGCGCAATATAGCCGGAAAAGTTGCGGGAGCGTTGCGGCGTGGAACGCTGTGGCTCGACAAATGCAGGCTTTTCTGTCAGCCGGCTGCCGCTTTTGTGGGCGCGCCGACAGGTTTCCCCATGGTTACTGGCAGCAGCCGTCAGCATGATGCGGAAAATCTTCCGCAGGCGGCGGCAGTCGCCCGGCTGGAGCGCAGTCACGCCCCGCCATTTCCCGGTTGAAGCTGTCAAGTGATGAGGTTCAGCAGCCGGAAGAGACGCTCGAAGGTCTTGCCATAGGGCGGGCGCAGCAGGCCGCCGGCGCTGAGCTTCGACTGGATGAAGATCGGCTTTTCCTTGCTGAAGGTGCGAAACCCCCATTCGCCGTGATAGGCGCCGGTGCCGCTCTCGCCGACGCCGCCGAAGGGCTGCCGCTCCTGCACCAGATGCAGCATGCAATCATTGACCGTGACGCCGCCGGCCACGGTTTCCCGCATGACCCTCTGGCGATTGGCGCTGTCGCTGCCGAACCAGTAGAGCGCCAGCGGACGCTCGCCCCGGTTCACATGTTCGATGGCCTCGTCCACCGTGCCATATTCGACGATCGGCAGCACCGGCCCGAAGATCTCCTCGCGCATCAGCCGCAGATTCTCGCCGGCATTGCGCACCAGCACGGGCGCCATCTTGCGGTCAGTGACGCCGAGCTTCTCGTTCGCAGGATTGATCTCGGTGATGTCGGCGCCACTGTCGCGCGCCTCCGCGACCATGTCGCCCAGCCGCCGGTGATGCCGCTCGCTGACGATCGCCGTATAGTCGCGATTGTCGCCAAGGCGCGGATAGAGCTTTGCGATTGCCGCCGCGAACTTGGCCGCGATCGCCGTGCCCTGGCCTTGCGGGACCATCAGATAGTCCGGCGCGATGCAGGTCTGGCCGGCGTTGAGCAGCTTGCCATAGGCGACGCTGGCGACCGCCGCGTCGAGATCGCAGGAGATATCGAAGATCGCCGGCGACTTGCCGCCGAGCTCAAGCGTCACCGGCGTCAGATTGGCGGCGGCGGCGAGCGCAACCTGGCGGCCGACGGCCGTCGAGCCCGTGAACAGCAGGTGATCGAACGGCAAGGACACGAACGCCTTGCCGACCTCCGCGTCGCCGACCATCACGCTGACCTCGTCGGCGGCGAAATATTTTTCGACCAGGCTGGCAAGCAGGTCCGAAAACTTCGGCGTCAGTTCCGACGGCTTGATCATAACGCGGTTGCCGGCGGCGAGTGCCGCGGTCGCCGGCGCAACGGCGAGCTGGAACGGATAGTTCCAGGGCGAGACGATGCCGACGACGCCGAGCGGTTGCGGCAAGAGGCGGTTGCGTCCCGGCAGGAACGGCAGGCTGGTGGCGACGCGCCGCTCGCGCATCCAGGCGCCGAGATGCGACAGCGCATGCCTGATGCCGGCGCGCACGACGAACAGCTCGGCAAGCCGCGTTTCCTCAGCCGAGCGTGCCGAAAAATCGCTGTCGATCGCCGCGCAGATCTCGGCCTGATGCTTTTCGGTGAGCGCCAGAAGGCGGTTCAGCCGGTCCTTGCGCATGTCCAGCGTCGGGAACGGTTCGTTCTCGGAGGCCCTGCACTGCGCTTCAAACCTGACCCCGAGAGCGTTCTGTCTGGTCTGCAGCATCGCTTACCTCCCCTTTACGTTCAGGTAAGTTACATCGGTCAAGCAACCGAATCCAGCATTGCCCCGATTCCGTAGGGGAATGTCCCGATCCAAGCGATCCGGATATCCTGCTTGGCACCCCGTCATCGACATAGGAAAGCCACCGGTCCGCAAACAGCCCTTTTCGCCGTTCATGCATGAATCGGCGTGCAAAACGGTCCTTGGCGACGGTGGGCGGCTCGCGACAAACCGCAAGATCGGTCGAGCGCCTCATGTCCGCGCGGCTTAGCTGGTACTGCCATGGAGAATGGAACGATGAAGGCGGCAGTTCAAAACCACCATGCCCGGATGCAGAGGGTGCTGGATCACATAGACCGGCATCTGGACGACGATCTGGACCTGGACGCGCTGAGCGGTGTCGCGGCCTACTCGAAATATCATTTCCATCGGCAGTTTACGGCGGCCTTCGGGCTGTCCGTGCATCGCTATGTCCAGCTCGCCCGCATGAAGCGCGCTTCATGCCGGCTGGGCTGCGCGGATGCCGAAAGCGTCATCGATATAGCGATGGATGCCGGTTACGACGCACCGGATGCCTTCGCCCGCGCCTTCCGGCAACGGTGCGGGCAATCGCCGTCGTCGTTCCGGAGATCTCCCGACTGGGGTTCGTGGCTGATGGCCTTCGGGCCTCTCGACAACGCGAGGAGAAAGCTGATGCAGATAATCTTTACACCGGAAGACGTGATGATCCGCGACGTGCCGCCCACCCCGGTGGCGATCATGGAACATCGCGGGGATCGGGCGACGCTCGGCGACACAATCCAGCGGTTCATCGCCTGGCGCAAGGCAGCCGGCCTGTCGCCCGAAACGAGCCCGACCTTCAACGTCTTCCGGTCCGAAAGATGTCCCGCTGTCGCGGCCGATTACAGCATGGACATTTGTGTCGGCACCGACCGGCCGATCGACGCGGGCGACGAGCACACGAAGGCTGGCGTGATCCCCGGCGGACGCTGCGCCGTGCTGCGCTACCCCGGCAACACCAACAATCTGGAGCCGGCCGCGCTTTATCTTTATCGAGACTGGCTTCCGGCCAGCGGCGAGGAAGCACGCGACTTCCCGATCTATTGCCAGCGGCGGCTGTCCTTTTCCCCGGACGCGCCGGTGCCTGAAATCATCGTCGAGCTGTTTCTGCCGCTGAAATAGCGCCGCCCTCTGACGGCGGCCTGTCCACTCAAAAAACGGACCGGGCGCTGTCCACCAGGTCGCGGTCTTGCAGGTTCAGAACCCCGCAATCAGGCGCGGCGCCGCGCGGATTCCGGCTTGATGCGCGCGGCGAGGAATTCCTTGACGCGCCGCCCCGGCGCCGGGCCGCGCAGCGGCTTGAACCCGTCGTCGAGCTCGCCCGAGAGATCGAGCGTGGCCCGCTGGCCGACGGCGTCGTAATTTTCTTCCAGCCAGTCGCTGGCGGCACTGCGGCCGAGGTCGCGCAGATAGGCGATGAAAGCCCATTCGGCATTGACCTTGGACGAGGCGGACAGGTCCTTGAAGGCCTCGTCGGCATCGATGCGGTGCATGCGGATGTCACGATATTCGCCATGCGGCAAGCGCCCGGCCGCGATCAGTTCCTTGACGAAGGCGATCGAGCGGAATTCGCGCAGCAGCCCGGCGTTGAAGGTGATCTCGTCGATGCGGTTCTGGATCTCGTTGGCGCTCTTCGGCGTGCCTTCGCGCACCACAGGATTGATCTGCACCAGGAGCACGTCCTCGGTCGCCGCCGTCTTGAAGAACGGATAGAGCGCCGGATTGCCGCCATAGCCGCCATCCCAATAGGGCACGCCCTTGATCTCGACCGCCTGGAACAGCTGCGGCAGGCAGGCCGAGGCCATCACCGTGTCGAGGTCGATCTCGCCGTCGGAGAAGACGCGCAGTTGCCCGGTTTCGACATTGGTCGCCGAGATGAACAGTTCCATCGACTTGCAGGCGCGCACGTTGTCGAAATCGATCTCCTTTTCCACCACATCGCGCAGCGGGTTGAGGCCGAGCGGATTGGCGGCATAGGGCGAGAACACCCGCGACATCGTGTCGAAGAAGACATAGCCGGGTGTGTTCTCGATCGACCAATTGCCCCAGACCACATCCCAAGGCATGCGCTGCACCGGGCTGAAACGACCCTTCGAGGCCACCGCCCGCCAGAAATCGTCGAGCTTTTTTCGCGCGCCTTCCACGCCGCCCCGGACAAACCCGTCGGCCAGCGCCACCGCGTTCATGGCGCCGGCGCTGGTGCCAGACACCGCGGCGATCTCCAGCCGCCCATCTTCCAGCAGCCGGTCGAGCACGCCCCAGGAAAAGGCGCCGTGCGAGCCGCCGCCCTGAAAGGCGATGTTGATCTTCTTCTTTTCCTCCGCCTTGCCGTTCTTCGCCATGGCGTTCCTTGTCTCGATGCGCCGGCCTACCGCCGCGTCATTTGGACGGAGCCGGCGCAGTCAGCCTATGTTGCAGTGCAGCATATAAGGGCGGACCAAGGCAAGAACACGAACACACAAGCGTGATCATGGATTTTCCTCGCCCCACGAAGTGGGCTACAGCATGCTGTGACTGGCGTGACTGATCAGACCTGAGGCTTGATTGCCACGTGGTTCCCCCAATCCGTCGCTGCTTCGCAGCGCCACCTTTCCCCCTCCGGAGGGAAAGGAAGGGAGCGTTGCTGGACGAGCATTGACGGCAAAAAGCTTGGCGCCTTTCCTCTACCCCGCCGATCGGGGGAGAGGTGGCTCGGCGAAGCCGAGACGGAGTGGGGGTCGATCAGCGCTACGTTAGCCAATGCATGCGCCAAGCTGGCATACACGCTATCGCCAAAGGCCAGCCGCTTGGAAATGTGTGCATGCCGTAGACGAAGTGGGGCGAGGAACTACCCTCAGGCGACGAGATCCGGCACCGGCCCGACATAGCGCGACTGCGGCCGGATCAGCCGTCCGGTCGCCTGCTGTTCGCGGGCGTGGGCGATCCAGCCGGCGACGCGGCCGGCGGCAAAGACGTTGGAGAATGCCTCTTTCGGGAAGCCTACCGCTTCCAGGAGAAGCGCGGTGTAGAACTCGACATTGGTCTGGATCGAGCGTTGCGGCTTGGCGATCCTGAGCACTTCGAGCGCCGCCTGCTCCACCGTCTCGGCGAAGGCCAGCCGGCTGCCGGTCTCGTTGCGGGAACCGAGCTGCCGCACGACTGCCTTCAGCGCGTCGGCGCGCGGATCGCGCACGCGGTAGATGCGATGGCCGAAGCCCATGATGCGCCGGCCATGCGCGATCTCGTTGCGCAGCCATGCGGTGGCGTCGCCGCTGGCCTCGATGGCGTCGAGCATCTCGATCACCGGCCCCGGCGCGCCGCCATGCAGCGGACCTTTCAGCGCGCCGAGCCCGGCCAGGATCGCCGAAGTCAGGCCGGCCTGGGTCGAGGCCACCACGCGGGTCGCGAAGGTCGAGGCGTTGAGCCCATGGTCGCAGACCGTCACCAGATAGCTGTCCAGCGCTCCGGCAAGCGCCGGCGAGGCGGTGCCGGCAAGCATGCGCAGCATATCGCCGGCATGATCGGCTTTTTCGTCGGGAGCGACCGGCGTCTCGCCCCGGCCAAGGCGCAGCAAGGCCGGCGTCAGCACCGCCGGCGCCGCGATCAACCGCAGCGCGTCGGCAAGTCCGTCGCCGTCCGGCAGGACGGCCATGCCGGCCCGTATGCCGCTATAGACATCGAGCGGCGCCAGCTGGGTGAGCATCGGTTTCACACGATCAAATACTTCCACCCGCGCCTTGCCGATCGCCTTCGCCAGTTCGGCATCGCTGGGAAGGTCATCGAAGAAGCCGTCGAACAACAGCCGGACCACCTGCGCGTAACGCCAGCGGCCGGCGAGTTCCATCAGCGAATGGCCGCGGATGGTGAGATGCCCGCCTACACCGTCGACATCGGAAAGCACCGTGTCGGCCGCCACAACATCATCGAGCCCATTCGCCATGATCGCCTCCTTGACCTTTTGTGCATTGCAATTAATGCTGCGCAATCAACGCATCAATCTTGATCAAGATAATCAACGTAAGCGGCAAAATGACGGAATGGCTGTCGCGGGAGCAAGCGCTGGAGAGGCTGAACGTCCGGCCGCAGACGCTTTATGCCTATGTCAGCCGCGGCCGCATCGGCATGAAGCCGGACGACACCGACCCGCGCCGCAGCCAGTACCGCGCCGACGACATCGCAGCACTCGCCACGCGCCGCGACCGCGGAAGGAGCCCGCGGGCGATCGCCGAGAGCGCCATCGCCTGGGGCGAGCCGGCGATTCCCACGTCAATCTCGACGGTGCTGGATGGCCGCCTCGTCTATCGCGGCAGGGACGCGGTGGAGCTTTCGGCGACGGCGACGCTTGAGGAGACCGCCGAACTGCTGTGGGCTTCCGACCGTCCGGTGTCGTTCGCTTCGCTGACTCCTTCGGCTGCCCGGCAAAGCGGCACGCCAACGGCATTTGCCAGGCTTTCGGCGCTGGCTGCCGAAGGCTGGCCTTCGCTCGGCCGCAGGCCGGCCATGCTGCAGCAGGACGGCGCCGCCGCCACCAGCGCGCTGGCCACCGCGCTCGGCTCGACGCCGGGATCGGAGCCGGTGCATGACAGGTTGGCGCAGGGCTGGTCGGTGGACGCCGCGGGGGCAAAACTCATCCGCAAGGCGCTGGTGCTGCTGGCCGATCATGAGCTCAACGCTTCGACCTTCGCCGCCCGCGTCGCGGCCTCCACCGGCGCGCCGGTCGCCGCCTGCCTGCTCGCCGGCCTTGCGACGCTTACCGGCCCGCGCCATGGCGGCGCGGGCGCGGCGGCGATCGCGCTGGTCGAGGATGCCGAGCGGCTGGGCGCGGACGAGGCGATCGCCCGCTGGCTCTCCCATGACCGTCCGCTGCCGGGCTTCGGCCACCCGCTCTACCCCGAAGGCGATCCGCGCGCCGAGGGGTTGTTTTCCGATTTCAGGATCGATGACGGCCTGTTGCAACTGCGCAAGGCGGTTCTTGCCGCGACCGGGCTGCATCCGAACATCGATTTCGCGCTGGCCGCGATGACGCGCGGCCTGCGCCTGCCCGCCGACGCCCCGTTCCGCCTGTTCGCGCTCGGCCGCAGCGTCGGCTGGACCGCGCATGCCGTCGAGCAGGTGACCAGCAACAGGCTGATCAGGCCCCGCGCCCGCTATGACGGACCGGTCGGGACTTAATGCGTGTCGCGCAAAAGTGACCTCGGTTTTTCCGACAACGACATGCATCAAGCAACGACCTAAAGCGCGTCGCGTGAATCCGTTTCGACGCAACGCGCTTTAGTGGCGGCCGATGGGTGCCTTAAGGGTGAAGCGCTCAGCGCTTCGCCTTTCGGTGAAACACGAAAGGGGGGTGTCGAGTTTCAGGTCAGGCCGAGTCGAGGACGATGGCTTCCGAGAACCGGAGCGGAGCGTACTTGAAGTATGAGCACCGGAAGCGCAGGAAGCCGTCGTTCGCAGACCGGCCTCACCTGAACATCGGCGCACCCGTCAGGACATCGTGTCCAGCTTGCGCTGCATGGCCGCAATCTGCGCCTTCAATTCTTGCAGATCGTCGCCCTTTTCTTCCTTCTTTGGCGGCTCGGCCGGCGCTGCCGAATTGCCGCCGGCGGGCGGGAACGGCGTGAACATGCGCATGGCGTTCTGGAACATCTCGACATTGCGTCGCGTCTGTTCTTCGAGCGCCTTCATCGGCGTCTTCATCAAGTCGATCGGCGTCTTGCCGAAGGCGCCCTTGAGCTGTTCGCGAAACCGCTCCTGCTCCTTGGAGAAGGCGATCATCGACTGTTCGAGGAAGCTCGGCACGATCATCTGCATCTGATCGCCGTAAAAGGAGATGAGCTGGCGCAGGAACGGGATCGGCAGCATGTTCTGCCCTTCCTTGTTCTCCAGCTCGAAGATGATCTGCGTCAGCACCGGGTGGGTGATGTCGTCGCCGGTCTTTGCATCCTGGACCGTGAACTCCTCGCCCTTCTTGACCATCTCGGCCAAGTCCTCGAGCGTCACATAGGTGCTTGTGCCGGTATTGTAGAGCCGGCGATTGGCATACTTCTTGATGACGATCGGGTCGTCTTTTGCGGCCATCCGTATCCTCCCCAGGACACCGGCACCTTTAGGAGTAAGCGGCCGGTAACGATTGTACCCGTTATCGAGGATACGCGCAAAAGCGTCACAATTCCAAGCGGTTTGTGCACTGCGGCATCAATTAATGCTGCACGGCCATTGCAAAATCCGCCGCACGGCCAACGTCACGTTACCGCGACTGGCGCGCGCTCTGCTTGCCGCGCATGGCGGTCATGCCCATTTCCGGTTTGACTCAGGGTTTCGAACGGGCAAGAAAGTCCTAAAGCGATCTCGAAAATACGACACCTCGAAGTCTGGAGAAGAAAATGTCCGCTTCCAATTCCATCGTCGTCGCCAGCGCCGCCCGCACCGCGGTCGGCTCCTTCAACGGCAGTTTCGCCGCCACGCCGGCGCATGAGCTCGGCGCCGTCGTCATCAGGGAATTGCTCTCGCGAGCGAATGTCGAGGCGGCGGATGTCGATGAGGTCATCCTCGGCCAGGTGCTGACCGCCGCTCAAGGGCAGAACCCGGCCCGCCAGGCCTCGATCAATGCCGGCCTGCCGAAAGAGACCACCGCTTGGAGCCTCAACCAGGTTTGCGGCTCGGGCCTGCGCGCCATCGCGCTCGGCATGCAGCAGATCGCCACCGGCGACGCCAAGGTGATCGTCGCGGGCGGCCAGGAATCGATGTCGATGTCGCCGCATGCCGAGCACCTGCGCGCCGGCGTCAAGATGGGCGACTACAAGATGATCGACACCATGATCAAGGACGGCCTGTGGGATGCCTTCAACGGCTATCATATGGGAAACACCGCCGAGAACGTCGCCCGCCAGTTCCAGATCACCCGCGAAACCCAGGACGAGTTCGCCTTGGCCTCGCAGAACAAGGCCGAGGCCGCGCAGAAGGCCGGCAGGTTCAAGGACGAGATCGTCGCCTTCACCATCAAGGGCAAGAAGGGCGACACCGTCGTCGACCAGGACGAGTACATCCGCCATGGCGCGACGCTCGACGCCATGACCAAGCTGAAGCCCGCTTTCGACAAGGACGGCACGGTCACCGCCGCCAACGCCTCCGGCATCAATGACGGCGCCGCCGGCGCGCTGCTGATGACCGAGGCCGAGGCTGCAAGGCGCGGCATCACCCCGTTGGTCCGCATCGCCTCATGGGCGACCGCCGGCGTCGATCCGGCGATCATGGGCACGGGGCCGATCCCTGCCTCGAAGCGGGCGCTGGAGAAGGCCGGCTGGTCGGTCAAGGACCTCGATCTCGTCGAGGCCAACGAGGCGTTCGCCGCGCAGGCCTGCGCCGTTAACAAGGGCATGGGCTGGGATCCCTCGATCGTCAACGTCAATGGCGGTGCCATCGCCATCGGCCATCCGATCGGTGCCTCCGGCGCTCGCGTCTTCAACACGCTGGTCCACGAGATGCGCCGCCGCGGCGCCAAGAAAGGCCTCGCCACGCTTTGCATCGGCGGCGGCATGGGTGTGGCGATGTGCGTGGAAGCGCTCTGAGTTCAGCGAGCAGCGAATAGGGAGTGGCGAATAGGGAAGAAGGAGCGTCGCGCGGCGGGACATCGGATCCCTACTCGCTATTCGCCACTCCCTATTCGCTCGGACGATTTTTAAAGGGAGGACCACATGAGCAAGGTAGCAATCGTCACGGGCGGATCGCGCGGCATCGGCGCGGCGATATCGGTCGCCTTGAAGACCGCCGGCTATTCCGTCGCGGCGAACTATGCCGGCAATGACGAGGCGGCCCAGAAATTCAAGGCCGAGACCGGCATCCCGGTCTACAAATGGTCCGTTGCCGACTACGAGGCCTGCGCCGCCGGCATCAAGCAGGTCGAAGCCGATCTCGGCCCGGTCGGGGTGCTGGTCAACAATGCCGGCATCACCCGCGACGCCATGTTCCACAAGATGACGCCCGCGCAGTGGAAGGAAGTCATCGACACCAACCTCTCCGGCGTCTTCAACATGACGCATCCCCTGTGGAGCGGCATGCGCGACCGCAAGTTCGGCCGCGTCATCACCATTTCCTCCATCAACGGCCAGAAGGGCCAGGCCGGCCAGGTCAACTACTCGGCCGCCAAGGCCGGCGATATCGGCTTCAGTAAGGCTCTTGCCCAAGAAGGCGCTCGCGCGGGCATCACCGTCAACGTCATCTGCCCCGGCTATATCGCGACCGAAATGGTCAAGGCGATCGACGAAAAGGTGCTCAACGAGCGCATCATCCCGCAGATCCCGGTTGGCCGCCTCGGCGAGCCGGAAGAGATCGCGCGCTGCGTCGTCTTCCTGGCTTCCGAAGAGGCCGGCTTCATCACCGGCTCGACCATCACCGCCAATGGCGGCCAGTACTTCGCCTGATACCCAACTTCGCCTGATACCCTTTTTGCGTTGAGGCGGCCCCGACATCGGAGCCGCCTTTTTGCCCGGTCGACGAGATCGGCGCGTCACGTTGCCTCAATTCGGCACGCAAAGGTTAACGGCAGCTGCCCCCCTTGTGCGCAACTCCGCCAACAAGCTGTGAATTCTCGGTGGGTAAGCTGTGGATAACACCATATCTAGGGGTGAACAAACCGGGAAAATAACCGGATCGCTGATTCGTCGCCGATTCGTTCTGGCTTTGGCCGGAAAGTTAACGGCGGACGGCGCAAACGTCGCCGAATTCGTTAAAATCGATTAAGAAAAATCAACAATTTCAAAACTTTGAGGGCAAGGCTCAAGTCGACCGCGACCGTTGCCCGGCAAAAGTTAACGACAGTCTCGGTCCGACGGGGCCACGCAGGAATCGGGCCAATTCAACGATTCAGCATGTGGTGAGACTCACCGTCAAAAAACCCACATATAGCCGTGAACAAAACCTGAATCAGAACGAGTCAGCGATTCGTCGCTGATTCGTTCCAGACTCGTTCCAGCCGTTAACAACGACCGAATTTTGGCCACCCCGGCCCGCTCTGCCTGTCCCCAAAGGAACATTCCGCTTTCGCTTCACGCCCGAAGTCCCTATGTGTCGCCTGTCACACGCGGCGGCACCGCCGTGCTTCAGACTACAAGCGGCAGAAACCTAATTTCCGAGCCGATGAACATCCAGCCGAAACACTCCCAGCCGCTGATCCTTTCGGGCCGCGACGTGACGGCCGTGCTGGGCCCCACCAACACTGGCAAGACCCATCTCGCCATCGAGCGCATGGTCGCGCATGAGACCGGCGTCATCGGCCTGCCGCTCAGGCTGCTCGCCCGCGAAGTCTATGCCCGGGTCTGCGAGAAGGTCGGCGCCCACAAGGTGGCGCTGATCACCGGCGAGGAGAAGATCGTGCCTGCCGGGGCGAAATATTCGGTCTGCACCGTCGAGGCGATGCCGCACGAAACCGACGCCGCCTTCGTCGCCATCGACGAGGTGCAGCTCGCCGGCGATCTCGAGCGCGGCCATATCTTCACCGACCGCATCCTGCATCTGCGCGGCCGCCAGGAGACGCTGCTTCTCGGCGCCGCCACCATGCACGGCATTCTGCAGCGCCTGTTGAAGGGCGTGTCGGTGGTGACGCGGCCGCGGCTGTCGCACCTTGCCTATGCCGGCTCCAAGAAGCTCACCCGGCTGCCGCGGCGCACCGCCATCGTCGCTTTCTCCGCCGACGAGGTCTACGCCATCGCCGAGCTGATCCGCCGCCAGCAGGGCGGCGCCGCCGTCGTCCTCGGCGCGCTCTCGCCGCGCACCCGCAACGCGCAGGTGGAGATCTTCCAGTCCGGCGATGTCGACTATCTCATCGCCACCGACGCCATCGGCATGGGACTGAACCTCGACCTCGACCATGTCGCCTTCGCCCAGAACCGCAAATTCGACGGTTACCAATACCGCAACCTGACCGCCGCCGAGCTTGGCCAGATCGCCGGCCGGGCCGGCCGGCACCTGCGCGACGGCACGTTCGGCGTCACCGGCCAGGTCGATCCGTTCGACGAGGATCTGGTCGCCAAGATCGAGGGACACGACTTCGACCCGGTGAAGGTGCTGCAGTGGCGTACCGCCGATTTCGACTTTTCCAGCCTCGATGCGCTGAAGCGCTCGATCGAGGCCAATGCGCCGGTCGAAGGGTTGACCCGCGCGCTGCCGGCCGTGGACGCGCAGGCGCTGGAGCATCTGTCGCGCGATGGCGACATCCGCGCTTTGGCCACCGGCAAGGAGCGCGTGGCGCTGCTGTGGGAAGCCTGCGCGCTGCCGGACTACCGCAAGATCGCGCCGGCCCATCATGCCGACCTCGTCGCCTCGATCTATATGGACCTTGCGCGTCACGGCCATGTCGATGAGAATTACATGGCCGAGCAGGTGCGGCGCGCCGACACGACGGACGGCGATATCGACACGCTCTCGCACCGGATCGCGCAGATCCGCACCTGGACTTTCGTCTCCAACCGCCCCGGCTGGCTGGCCGATCAGCTACACTGGCAGGAAAAGACGCGCGAAATCGAAGACAGATTGTCGGATGCGCTGCATGAGCGGTTGACGAAACGCTTCGTAGACCGCAGGACTTCCGTCCTCATGCGGCGCCTTAGAGAAAATACCATGCCTGAAGCCGAAATCAGCCCTACCGGAACCGTCCTCGTCGAAGGCCATCATGTCGGCGAGCTGCAGGGGTTCCGCTTCACCGCCGACCAGAGCGCCGGCGGCGAGGACGCCAAGGCGGTGCGCACCGCCGCCCAGAAGGCGCTCGCGGCCGAGTTCGAGGCGCGCGCCGAGCGCTTTGCCGCCTGCGCCAATGGCGACCTGGCTTTGGGCTCGGACGGCGTCTTGCGCTGGATCGGTGCGCCGATCGGCACGCTGGTCGCCGGCGACGAGGCCTTGAAGCCGCGCCTGGTCCTGCTTGCCGACGAGCAATTGACCGGGCCTGCCCGCGACAAGGTCGCCGCGCGCGCCGAGCGTTTCGTCAATTTCCAGATCGAGTCGTTTTTGAAGCCGCTGGTCGACCTGAAGAATGCCGACCAGCTCACCGGCATCGCGCGCGGCATCGCCTTCCAGCTGGTCGAGCATTTCGGCCTGATCAATCGCCGCGACATCGCGGAAGAGATGAAGTCTCTCGACCAGGAAGGCCGCGCGGCACTTCGCCGCCTCGGCGTGCGCTTCGGCGCCTACCATGTCTTCGTGCCGGCGCTGATCAAGCCGGCGCCGGCCGGCCTGGTGACCTTGCTCTGGGCGTTGAAGAATGACGGCAAGGACAAGCCGGGCTTCGGCGACGTGGTGCATGCGCTGGCCTCCGGCCGCACCTCCGTGGTCATCGACCCGGCCTTCGACAAGACCTTCTACAAGCTCGCCGGCTACCGCAACCTCGGCCGCCGCGCCGTGCGCGTCGACATCCTTGAAAGGCTCGCCGACCTCATCCGCCCGGCGACCAACTGGAAGCCCGGCCTCGGCCAGCGTCCGGACGGCGCCTATGACGGCCACGCCTTCATGGTGACGCCGCCGATGATGTCGATCCTCGGCGCCACCGCCGACGACATGGAGGAGATCCTCAAGGGTCTCGGCTATCGCTCCGAGGCGAAGCCGGCCGCCGAGGTGAAGGCGAAGCTCGACGCCCAGGACGACGCCGCCCGTGAAGCGGCCGCGGCCAGGCTCGCCGCGGAAGAGGCCGCTCGCGCCGCGCAGGCGGCGGAGGCGCCAGCTCCCGTGGCAACGTCCGGCGAGGGCCCGGGGACGGACAGCACCGAAATCCATGCCGCGGAGACGCCGGTCGAGAGCGCGGCGGAGGTTGTCGACGAAACAAGCGGACAGGAGACACTGGCCGCGGAAGCCACGGAAAGCGCGGCGGCAAGCGAACCGGCAGCGCAAAGCGATGAGCCGACCGGGGAGGCCGTGACGGAGGAAGGCGTGCCCTCGGCTCAGGCCGAATCCTCGCAGACCGAAATCCCCGCCGAGAGCGCGGCGGAGCCTGTCGACGACACAGCTGGACAGGAGACAGTGGCCACGGAAACCGTGGCGGCAAGCGAACCGGCAGCGCAAAGCGATGAGCCGGCCGGCGATGCCGTGACTGAGGAAAGCGTGCCCTCGGCTCAGGCCGTATCCTCGCAGACCGAAATCCCGGCCACGAGCGAGACCCCCGCATCGACGGAAGCCGCCACCGGCGAAACCGCGGCCGAGGCTGAAGAGCCGAAGCCTGTCCTTCTGTGGCGCCAGGCGCGCTTCGATCATCAGCGTCCGCGCCATCGCCAAGACAACCGTCGCGACAATCGTCCGCGAGGCGGCCAGCCCGCGCGCGATGGCCAGCCTGGCGCCGCTGCCGGCCAGCCCGGCGATCGGCCCGCCCAGGAAGGCCGCCGCGAGCAGCGCGACGGCGCCGGCAAGCCGCGCTTCGACCGCTCGAAGTTCAAGCCCAGGCCGGAAACCGGCGACCGGCGCGAAGGTGGCGAACGGCGCGAAGGCAGACCGCAAGGCGAGCGGCCGGATCGCCACGAGGGGGGCCGCCGCGAGGGCCGGCCCGACTGGAAGGGCAACAGGCAGGACGGCAAGGGCAACGCCCAGGGCGGCAAGCCGGCCTTCCAAGGCAAGCCGCGCGAGGAACGCCCGCAGCGCTTCGATCCGGATTCGCCTTTCGCCAAGCTCGCCGCCTTGCGCGACCAGCTCAAGAAATAGGCTAGAGCATGATCCCGAGCCGAAGGACCGCGTCAGCGAAAAGTGGGAACCGGTTTTCGGATAAGATCATGCTCCAACAAAGCTAGCCCCGATGGTTGGAGAGGGCCGCCAGCGCATCGACAAATGGCTGTTCTTTTCGCGCGCGGTGAAATCACGGTCCCTGGCGGCGAAAGTCGTCGTCGCCGGGCGCGTCCGCATCAATCGCGACAAAGCAGCGCAGGCCTCCGATCTGGTCAAGCCCGGCGACGTTCTCACCATCACGCTCGAGGGCCGTATCCTGGTCTGGAAGGTGCTGAATTGCGGCACGCGACGCGGTCCGGCCGAAGAGGCGCGGCTGCTTTACGAGGATATGTCGCCGGCGCCGACACCCAAGGGCGAGGCGGTTCCGGATGCCATTCCAGCCCTGCGCGAGGCCGGTAGCGGGCGCCCGACCAAACGCGAGCGGCGGCAGACCGACCGTCTGCTCGGCGATGATTGAATTGGGCCAGCCGGACCGCCAGCGGCGAGACCGCTGGAATTCTATTCCCCGGGGCCGGCAGTGCCCGAATGCCCTGCCCTTGCAAGCAGCCGGCAAAGGCGTTACCTCAACCTGAAAAAGCCGAGCAAATCGGGACGTTCCGGAGCCTGCAATGACCTACGTCGTGACCGACAATTGCATCAAATGCAAATACATGGACTGCATAGAGGTCTGTCCGGTCGACTGTTTCTACGAAGGCGATAACATGCTCGTCATCCACCCCGACGAGTGCATCGACTGCGGCGTGTGCGAGCCCGAATGCCCGGCCGACGCGATCAAGCCGGACACCGAGGGCGGCCTCGACAAATGGTTGCAGGTCAATTCCGAATACGCCGAGAAATGGCCCAACATCACCGCCAAGAAAGAGCCGCCGGCGGACGCCAAGACCTTCGACGGCGAGACCGGAAAGTTCGAGAAATATTTCTCGCCGGAGCCCGGTGAAGGCGATTGATGCTGGCGCCGGCAACGCCGGCATGACACGACGTAACGGGGCCGATACAATTGCTGTCTTGACAGGCAGCGACCCCGTTTGGCGTTAGCGAACGCAGCAAAACCTTGATTCTTCCGACTTTTTGTGTTACATCAGCGAAACATGCCGGTGACACAACGTCGATTTAAGGCGCTAACGCCCCAAATCACTGAAAGGTGAGCTTTTAGATCCGGACCAGAGCGATCTGGGGCAGGCGGTCGCATTCGTGCGGTATGCCGGTCCCTGCTGTCCGGTGGTTCATCCTGTTGCGTGGCTAATGGTCGGCTGTTGCCGGCCCCATCGGTTCGAGCCGGCATGATGCCGGCTGCACAACTAAGGAGTTCAGGGCGTAATGGCAACGATCACCCCGCAGAAGAAGTCCAACGCGGCCCGCCACGGGTTCAAGACCGGCGAGTTCATCGTCTATCCGGCGCATGGCGTCGGCCAGATCGTGGCGATCGACGAGCAGGAAGTTGCGGGTCACAAGCTGGAACTGTTCGTCATCGATTTCCAGAAGGACAAGATGCGGCTCAAGGTACCGGTCGCCAAGGCGACCTCGATCGGCATGCGCAAGCTGTCGGAAGAGGACTATGTCGACCGCGCGCTGAAGGTCGTGCAGGGCCGCGCCCGCATCAAGCGCACCATGTGGTCGCGCCGCGCCCAGGAATATGATGCCAAGATCAATTCCGGCGACCTGATCTCGATCTCGGAAGTGGTGCGCGACCTTTACCGCGCCGACAACCAGCCGGAGCAATCCTATTCCGAGCGTCAGCTCTATGAAGCCGCGCTCGACCGTATGGCCCGCGAGATCGCCGCTGTGAACCGCATGTCGGAGACCGAGGCGGTTCGCCTCATCGAGGTCAACCTCAACAAGGGTCCGAAGCGCGGCGCCAAGGCCGACAACGAAGAATCCGAACAGGAAGAAGCTGCCTGAGCTTTTTCGCTCATCGAACTGCGAAGAACCCGGCCTCGCGCCGGGTTTTTGTTTGGGCTTGATGCATGTCTCCCGAAAGTGAGCCCGGTTTCGGGACAAAGACATGCTTAAAATCAAAACTTAAAGCAGGTCGTGTGAATCCTTTTTCACGCGACCTGCTTTAAAATGCATGTCGCGCAAAAGTGTGCCAGCGGTTTTGCGATAACGACATGCATGAAAACAAAGCCTTGAAGAAGCGGCAGCCCCGCTCGTTACCCGGACCTTCGATCCGCCCCCAACAAAGGGCGTGATGCTCAGCCGCCAGGCTCCTTCTGCGCTTCTTCCTGCCGCAGCGAGGCGATGAAGCGCTTGGTCCGCTCGCGCTCCGGATTGTCGAACACGACCGAGGCCGGGCCTTTCTCGACGATCGAGCCGGCATCGAGAAAGACGACCTCCTGCGCGATCTTGGAGGCGAGCCTCAGATCGTGCGTCGCCATCACCATGGTCGTGCCTTCGCGGGCAAGCTGCCCAAGCACGTCGACCACTTCCTGCGCCAGTTCCGGATCGAGCGCCGAGGTCGGCTCGTCGCAAAGCAGCACCCGCGGCGACGGCGCCAGCGCCCGGGCGATCGCCACGCGCTGCTGCTGGCCGCCCGACAGCGTCGCCGGCCAGGCATCGGCCTTGTGCGCCATGCCGACCTTTTCGAGCAGGGCCATGGCCCGCTCGCGCGCCCTTGGCTCCGGCCATTTCAGCACCGTCACCAGCCCTTCCATGACATTCTCGATCGCGGTGCGATGCGGGAAGAGCTGGAAATTCTGGAACACCATGCCGGTCTGCAGGCGAATGCGCTGGATGTCCTTGGCCGGCACCTTGATGCCCGGACGGAATTCCAGCCTCTCCTCGCCGATGCGCAAAGCGCCGGACGTCGGGATCTCCAACAGGTTGATACAGCGTAAGAGCGTGCTTTTGCCGCCGCCCGAAGGGCCTACCAGCGCCGTCACGCTGCCCTCGTCCAGGCTGACGGTGACGCCTTTCAGCACCAGATTGTCGCCGAAGCGCTTTTCGATGTTGGTGAGGCCGATCATGCGTTGGCCTCCAGGAACCCGCCATAGCGGTTGAGCCGCACCTCCAGCCGCGCCTGCAGCGCCGACAGCACCGAGCTCAATGCGAGATAGAGCGCCGCCGCCTCGACATAGAGGATCAGCGGCTCATAGGTGGTGGCGACGATTCGCTGCGCCGCCTGGAACATCTCAGGCACCGTGATCGCCGCCGCCAGCGAGGTATCCTTAACCAGCGAGATGAAGGTGTTGGAAAGCGGCGGCACCGCGACGCGGCCGGCCTGTGGCAGGATGGTGCGCCGCATCGCCTGGCTCCAGGTCATGCCGATCGAGTAGGATGCCTCCCATTGGCCTTTCGGCACCGAGCCGATGACGGCGCGGATGATCTCCGACGTATAGGCGCCGATGTTCAGCGTGAAGCCGATAAGCGCGGCGGGAAAGGCATCGAGCAGGATGCCGACCGACGGCAGGCCGTAGAAGATCAGGAACAACTGAACGAGCAGCGGCGTGCCACGAAAGATCCAGACATAGAAGCGAACCAGCACAACCAGCGGCTTTGGACCGAACAGCCGGATCAGCGCGGTCGCCAGTCCGGCGATGAGCCCGAGCGCGAAGGACAGGAGCGTCAGCGGCACGGTGAAGATCAGCGCCGCCCACAACAGCGTCGGCAACGATTCCAGCATCAATTGCAGCCAGTGCGGCACGGAGCGCTTCTCCCTTCCAGATACGGCGGCGCGTTCCCCCGTATGGACTGACTATCATGCAAAAACCGGCGGGCCGTCAAAGACGGCGGCGCATGAATATCGTGCAAAAAATAACGGGCCGTCTTTGACGGCCCGCCGGTTTCCGAACAAGAGGACGATTGCCTTACTTCGAAACGTCCTGGCCGAAATATTTGTCGGCGATCTTCTGGTAGGTGCCGTCGGCCTTGATGTCGGCCAGCGCCTTGTTGATGGCCGCGACCAGCTCGGGATCGCCCTTGCGCACGATGACGCCGGAATAGTCGGCATTCTCTTCCTGCGCGGCGATCTTCACATTGGCGTCCGGCTTGTGCTTCTTGAAGTCGAGGAAGGACAGGCTGTCGTTGATGGTGGCGTCGGCGCGGCCGGTGAGCAGAAGCTGGATCGACTGATCGAAGCCGTCGGTGCCGACGAGCTCGGCGCCGTTGGCCTCGGCGAGCTTGCCGAAGTTGGAGGTCAGCGACTGCGCCGACTTCTTGCCCTTGAGGTCGGCGAAGGTCTTGATGTCGGTGTTGTCGCCGCGCACGATCAGCACCGCCTTCGAGGCGATGTAGGGATCGGAGAAGTCGTACTTGGCCTTGCGCGCATCGGTGATGCCGACCTCGTTGATGACGGCGTCGTAGCGGTTGGCGTCGAGGCCGGCGATCAGCCCGTCCCACTTGCCTTCGAGGAACTCGACCTTGACGCCGAGCTTGTCGGCGATGGCCTTGGCGATTTCGACATCGAAGCCGACCAGGGCGTTGGATTCGTCATGATAGGTGAAGGGCGCGTAGGTGCCTTCGGTGCCGACCCTGATGACGCCCGCCTGCTTGATCTGGTCGAGATTGGCGCCGGCATGCCCGGCCGTGACCGCCAGAACCTGCAACGTTCCGGCGACAAGGAGCGATTTGAGCCATTTCATTTTTCTGTGATCCCGTTTTGACCGGTGTCCCGGCGCGATTGTGAGAGCCGGAAACTGACAGATAGAAGGCTGGGAAATAAGGAACCAGATTTCAAAAATAAGCTCTGCCAGAAATCTGATTCTCAAAATTGCCTGACAACCCGCCAAGCGACTCTTTCGGGCCGATGACAAAATGTTCCGGCTGGCAATATTTGCCCGCTCGGACGGCGGAACCATCGATGCGCCTGACACGTTGCATCGCTGTTGTAGGGCGCGGCGGCGTCTTTTCAACCGCTGTAAGCCCACTCACCGCCAAAAGGAGCCGGCATGATCGAGGACACAGCAGGACGGACGCTGGTCCGGGCGGCAATGAAGGCTCCTTATCTCGAGCGCGACGAGGAGCATGTTCTCGCCTTGCGCTGGAAGGAAGAGAACGACCAGCACGCGTTGCACAGGATCACCGTCGCCCATATGCGCCTGGTCATCTCGATGGCCTCGAAGTTCCGCCATTACGGCCTGCCGCTCGGCGACCTTATCCAGGAGGGCCATGTCGGCCTGCTCGAGGCTGCCGCCCGTTTCGAGCCCGCGCGCGAAGTGCGCTTCTCGACCTATGCCACCTGGTGGATTCGCGCCTCCATGCAGGATTACATCCTGCGCAATTGGTCGATCGTGCGCGGCGGCACCAGTTCGGCGCAGAAGGCGCTGTTCTTCAACCTGCGGCGTCTGCGCGCCCGCCTCGCCAACGGCGCCGAGCCGCTCTCCAATGCCTCGCTCTACCGCGAGGTCTCGGCCGCGCTTGGCGTTCCGGAAGCCGACGTGGCGATGATGGATTCACGCCTGTCCTCGCCCGACAGCTCGCTCAACGCGCCTCTGGCCGACGAGAACGGCGCCGCCGAGCGGATGGATTTCCTGGTCTCCGAAGACCCGCTCCCCGACGAGATCGTCGGCGACCGGATCGATGTCCAGCGCCGGGCTGTCTGGCTGAAGAGCGCACTCGGCGCGCTCAACGCCCGCGAGCTTCGCATCATCGAGGAGCGCAGGCTGAGCGACGACGGCGCCACGCTGGAAGCGCTCGGCGAACAGCTGGGCATCTCCAAGGAGCGCGTCCGCCAGATCGAGGCCCGCGCCATGGAGAAGCTGAAGCTGGCCCTTGTGAAGCAGAATCCGGAATTTTTGGCGGAAGCCGCCTGAAGCTAATGTAATCGAAAATCAAAGATAGGAAATTTATTAAATAAGAATACATCGCCGTCGAGGCAATTTTTCCTCGATGATGCATATTGATTGTGAACTCTTTAACAGACTGTAGCGCCGCAATCGGGCTTTTTGACGCCTCCAGACCATGACATATGGGGGATCTGCCATGCTGCGATGCTGCGTGCTCCTTGCAACCCTGTTCCTTATTGGCCTCACGACATTCGAAGCGCACGCCGATCGAAGGGTTGCCCTCGTCATTGGCAATTCCGAATATCGCGAGATCCCGGCGCTCAAGAATCCCGACAAGGACGCGGACGACGTGTCGGACACGTTCCGGCTGGCCGGCTTCGAGGTGTTCGCCGCCAAGGATCTGACCAGGCTTCAGTTCGAAGAGCGGTTCCGCCACTATCTGGCGGCGGCCGACGGCGCCGATCTCGCGGTCGTCTACTATTCGGGACACGGCTTTCAGATCGGCGGGGAGAATTTCCTGATTCCGGTGGATGCGTCGCTGAAAGATGCGGCCGACATGGAGGTCCAGGCCATCAAGGTCGACGACATATTGCGGCAACTGCGCTCGAGATCGAAGATCCAGATGATCATCCTCGACGCCTGTCGCAACAATCCCTTCCCGCGCAAGGACTATTGGCTGCGCGACCAGTTGATCGTCGCCGGCGGCAGCGGACTTGCGCAGGTAACAGGTTCGCAGAACACGCTGATTGCCTTTGCCACCGAGCCGGGGGCGGTCGCCTATGACGGGTCCGGCGATCTCAGCCCGTTCTCGTCGTCCTTCTCCCGCCGCGCGCTGGCGCCGGACCAGGAGATACGCTCGGTCATGGCGGCCGTGCGCCGCGACGTGGTCAAAGCCACCAACGGCAAGCAGGTTCCGTGGGAGAACTCCTCGCTGCTCGACGATGTCGTGCTGATGCGCGGGGCGGAGCAACCAGCGCCGCCGCCTCCCGACGCGCAGCAGAACGATCAGGTGGCGGAGCGCGGAATCCAGGTCGCCGATGCCGCCGAGGCGATTGGAAGTCGCGATATCCGCGTCCCGGTCGGCGTCGGCCCGGTTCCGCTGAAACTGGATCTTCCGGCCAAGGATGCCTCGATCAGCCTCAAGCTTGCGAGCTACCCGGCGACCGGAACGCTGTCGTTGCCCGATCGCGTCCTGTCGCCGCAATCGAGCCTGATGGCCGCCGAGGTCGACAATCTGCGCTACGAGCCGCAGATCGGCTCGGCCGCTCCCGTCGAAGTCGGCTTCGAGATCCGCCTGGGCAACGCCGCGAAGCGGGCGACGATGAAACTGTCGCCGGGCGTCGACCCTTGCGACGAGGCCGCTGGCGAGCCGCTCGACCTGCAGGGCATTGTCCCGGGACGGTTGCCGAATGAGATCGGCGGCGGGGCTCTCGAGACCTGCGAGGCGGCGGTGAAGTCCTACCCCGACATTGCGCGCTTCCGTTACGAACTGGGGCGAGCACTGCTGGCGGCGGGCAGGATCGACGAGGCCAGGCAGGCCATCCAGGAAGCCGCGGACAAGGGACAAATCCGCGCCCTGTTCGCGCTCGGCTCCATCGCCTCGTCCGGAACAGGGACGGCTGTCGATACATTGAAGGCGAACGACCTCTATTCGAAGGCGTCGGACAAGGGAGACCCCTACGCCCTGGCCGCCTGGGGACGCGCTTTGTTCAATGGCCTCGGCGTTGAGCGCGACACCGGCAAAGGCCTCGACCTGCTGCTCCAGGCAGCGGCGATGGGGCATGTCGACGCCATGAAGGAGCTCGCCGTGATCTTCAAGGAAGGCCGCAACGGCGTGCCCGCCGACCCGGCCCGCGCCCTGGCTTTCCTCCAAGCCGGCATGGAGCGGCAAGACGTCTATTCGATGGGCATTCTCGGTCTTTCCGCGCACCCCGCGCGCACCACCCCCGTGGTCATGGCGTGCAAGGCCCCGAAGGTTATCACGAAGATAAAAGTGGTCCGCGTGCCCGTGTCGAAACCGAAGACCGTCACACCGACAATTCCGGGGGCGCCAAAGGTCAAGCCGACCCCAACGGAAACCGGCAGGACATCCTGGACTGGTGGCAGTAGCCACGCTGCCCCCACCGGCGGTGGCAATACCGGCGACGGCGAAGGTGACGGCGGCAACACCGGTAGTGACGGCTTGTGAAGGACAACAGCTCCCGGCCCGGCGATTGTAAAAATAGCCGGGCGGCGCCTGGTTGGTCCGAATCGCGAGTCCCTACCTGTCGGTGACGATCTTGACCTTGTCGCCCGACGACACTGTCGCGCCCGGCGACATGGCGTTGAGCACGCGGAACAGGTCGAGCTTGCGGTCGACGCCGACCATCTGCGCGGCGAGCGAGCCCATGGTCTGGCCGGCTTGGACGGTGACGACCCTGATATGCAGCGGCTTAAGCGCCGCCTTCTCGGCAGGGCTCAGCACGCGGAAGGACCCGCTGACCGAGCGCGCCACCGGGTCCAGCGCGGCGCTGGCCGAGGGCGCGGCCGTCAGCAGCCTGTAGACTTGGCCGCCGGCGCGGATCACCGCGATGTCGAACTGCCAGCCTTGCGCGCTGGCATGCGCCGTCGCCGCATCGTTGCCGTTGATCGTCTCCTGGCGCACGCTGGCGTCTTCCAGCCCCGCCACCCAGCCGCTGCGGATGTAATCGGGGAGCGATACCGACTTGTCGATCGCCACGCCGTCGAAACGGATGGCGATGTCGCCAGGCCCGGTCGCGGTGACGGCGGCCGCCGAATTGTCGATGACGAAACCGTCCGGCACGGTGAAGGACACCCCGAGTTTGGGATGCATGAAGGTCAGGCCGCGCACATAGCCTTCTTCCGGCGTGTCGCCGTAAAGCAGGCCATCGATGCCGGCCAGAAATGCGTCGCGGTCGCGCGTGCCGACGCCGGGCGGGCCGAAATTGCGCGCAAGGCGCTGCGCCAGCTCGATGCGCTGCGGCGTGTTGGGGTGCGTCGCCAGGAAGTCGAGGCTGGCGTCGGTGGCGCCGCTGACCGAGCGGAAATCCGTATAGGCCGACATCGACTGGAGGAAGCGACCCGCCGCATAGGGATCGTAGCCCGCCTCGCCGATCGACTTGATGCCGATGGCGTCGGCCTGCAGTTCCTGGTTGCGCGAGAATTGCGCAAGCCTGAGCTTGCCGCGGATGAGCGCCGCCTTGGCCGTCGGGCTGTCGCCGAGCACATCGGAGACCACCTTGGTCGCCAGGCCTTCCTCGGCTTCGAGCTGCTGCCTCTGCAGGCCGTGATTCGCGGTGACGTGGCCCATCTCATGCGCGATGACGGCGGCAAGCTCGGACGAATCGTTGGCCAGCGCCAGCAAGCCGCGCGTCACATAGAGATAGCCGCCCGGCAGCGCGAAGGCGTTGACGTTGGGCGAGTTGAGGATGGTGATGCGATAAGTCTGGGTAGGGTTCGCCGACACCACCGTCAGATTGCCGACGACCTTGGCCACCATGCGTTCGAGCCTGGGGTCGGAATATTCACCGCCATAGGTGGCGAGAATCCGCGGATGCTGCGCCTTCGCCATTTCGGCGAGCTTGGCATTGGCGACCACGTTGTCGACGGTGATCGGCTTGTCGGAAGGCTGGAAGCCGCTTTCCTGCACGTCCGGCGGCGTGAACATCTGGCAGCTGGCCAGCACGGCAACGCTCGCCAGCGCGAGAAATCGTGCCAGCGGCCTCATCCAAACCTTCTCAGCGCCGGTCGACAGATCGGCTTCCTTTCGAACTCTTTCGGCAAATCGCGGCCCAGCCGGACCAGCATGGCCGGACCTAGCCACACTCCCCCGGACAAGGCAAGCAAACGCCGGATCGCCCATTGCCGGTTTGGCCATAAATTATGTCCGCTTCCGGGCAATATGTTGTGATCCGGCAACGGTGCCGCCTCGATCGCCGATATAGCGCCGGAAGGCGTCCGGTCCAGACCGATCGAAGAAATCATCCGCCGGCCCGGTCGCCGCGATCGTACCTTCATCGAGAAAAGCCACGTCCTGGCCGATGCGGCGCGCATCTTCCGGCTGATGTGTGACGAACAGCACCGTCATTTCGCGCTCGGCATGGATGCCGGCCATAAGGTCGAGCATGTCGTCGCGCAGCGCCGGGCCGAGCGACGCGAAAGGTTCGTCGAGCAGCAAGACGGGCCGATCGCGCAGCAGCACCCGCGCCAGCGCCACGCGTTGCCGCTCGCCGCCGGAAAGCTCGCGCGGCAGCCGCCTTTCCTTGCCCGCAAGACCGACCCGCGCCAGCGCCTCGGCGACGTCGGCGCGATCGGCATCGCCGAGTTTGAGCGACGGCGAGCGGCCAAGCCCGACATTGGCTTCGACCGAAAGATGCGCGAACAAATTGTTTTCCTGGAACACCATCGACACCGGCCGCGCCGAAGGCGGCGTGTTGCCGAGATCGGCGCCGCCGATCAGCACCTTGCCTGCATCGGGCGTTTCGAAGCCGGCTATCAGATTGAGCAGCGTCGACTTGCCGGAGCCGCTCGGCCCCATGATGGCGGTGATCCTGCCGGCCGCGAATTCGGCGTCGAAACTGAAGGAGGATGCGCCATTGCTGAACGAAACGCCATCCAGCGCGACGGTGAGGCCCTTTTGCGCGGCGGCGCCGTCGATTGTCGTCGTCATGACTTTCCTTCCCGCCCCAGCCAGTCGGCGGCGACCACCAGCATCAGGCAGACGAGGCCGAGCAGCAAGGCAAGTCCCGCCGCGTCGGCTGTCCGGTAGCTGCCCATGCGCGCCAAAAGCAGATAGGGCAAGGTCTGCACGGAATCGCTGCCGAACAGCGCGATCACGCCGAGATCGCCGAGCGACAGCGCCATGGCGAAGGCGAAGCCGGTGGCCAGGGGCCGCCTGAGCGATGGCCAGTCGATCAGGCTGAGGCGGGCCCAGCCGGATATGCCGAGCGCCAGGCAAAGCCGCTCGTGGCGCTCGCTCGCCGCGTCATAGGCCGGGCGAATGGCGCGGATGGCGAAGGGAATCGCCATCACCGCGTTGACGGCGACGACCATGGCCGGCGCGACGGCGAAGACATCGGTGACGTGGCGCAGCGCCAGGAACCAGCCGGCGCCAAGCACGATCGGCGGCACGACCAGCACGAAGCCGGCTCCGGTATCGGCGGCATGTTCGAGCAGGCCCATGGCGCCGCCTGCCCGGCGCCGCAGGGCCAGCGCGCGCCGCGCCGCGATCAGCGCCAGCGACAACGTCACGCTGAGCAGCGCCGCAAGCAGGGCGAGGCCCGCGCTGGTGAGCGTCGCGCGACGCACCGCCTCCTCGCCCGCCAACCGGCCGAGATCGGCCTGAAGGCCTGAAAGCACGGTCGCCAGCATCGGCCCGGCGACGAACAGCAGGGCCAGCGCGATGAGGCCGGCGTTCAGCACGCTTTCGGTCCGTCCCGCCGAAAGGTAGCGGCGTGGCGCCACCGGCAGATTGGCATCGCCGACCGTGTTGGCGCCGAGCCGCGTGAGCGCGACGACCACGACGAAGGTCAGCGCGATCTGCAGCAGCGTCAGCACCACGGCGCGCGCGGGATCGAAATCGAAGCGCAGCGCCTGGTAGATGGCGACCTCCAGCGTCGTCGCGGCCGGACCGCCGCCCAGCGTCAGCACGATGGTGAAGGAGGTTATGCAGAGCATGAAGACCAGCCCGGCGATCCCCGGCAGGGCCGCGCGCAGCACCGGCCATTCGATCAGCCGGAAAGCCGGCCGGGCGCCCATGCCGAGCTGACTCGCCAGCCGCCACTGGTCGGCGGGAACGGTGCCCAGCGCCTCGAGGAAGAGGCGCGTGGCCAGGGGCAGGTTGAAGAAGACATGCGCGACAAGGATGCCGGAGAGGCCGTAGATCCCCGGCCAATTCCCACCGCCAAGTTCGGCGAAGACGCCGGCAAAATACCCCGCCCGTCCATAGAGCGCCAATATGCCGAGCGCGGCCACGATCGCCGGCAAGGCCAGCGGCACGGTGAACAATTGCAGGATCAGGCGACGCCCGGGAAAGGTCGGATGTCTCGACAAAGCGCGCGCGATCAGCAGCGCCGGCGCGACCGACAGCAGCGTCGACAGCAGCGCCTGCCACAGCGTGAAGCGGGCGACGCGCAAGAGGTAGCCGTCGAAGGCGGCGGCAGCGCCGGAGAGATCCTGCGCGCCTTCGAGGACGAGGCCGGCGAAGGCGCCGCCAATGAGGAAGCCGATGGCGGCAAGGGCGATGACGCCGGCGGGGATGCGGGAGTCAGGGTGCGCGGCGGCTTGCACGTCGCACCTTGGTGGAATTCAGCAAACGCCGCGTTCCTTTGCGCCCCCCTCTGTCCTGCCGGACATCTCCCCCTCCAGGGGGGAAATTAGCAACTTCGACGGCGCGCTCGATCCTGCAACGCCGGAGATTGGCGAAGGCCGGCGTGACAGCCAATCTCCCCCCTTGAGGGGGAGATGTCCGGCAGGACAGAGAGGGGGGCCTTGGCGCAAGCATCGCAGCCCTACTTGCTCATCACCGCCAGCCACTCATCCACCCACGCCTTGCGGTTGGCAGCCACTTCCTGCGGGCTGAACAGCAAGGTCTTGGTCGGCTTGACCAGCTTCTCGAAGGCCGGGTTGAGCGGCTTGTCGGTCTTGCCGGCGGGGAACATCCAGTTGGTCTCCGGAATGACGTCCTGGAATTTCGGTCCGGTCATGAAGGCGATGAACTTCTGCGCCAGCGGGTTCTTCGCGCCGGTGGTGGTGATGCCGGCAACCTCGATCTGCAGGTACTCGCCCTCTTCGAAGGAGGCCGCCTGGTAGCGCTCGGTGTTCTCGGCCACCATGTGATAGGCCGGCGAGGTGGTGTAGGAGAGCACCATCGGCGCCTCGCCCTTGGTGAACAGGCCATAGGCCTCGCTCCAGCCCGGCGTCACCGTCAGCACCTTTGGCTTGAGCTTGGCCCAGGCCTCCGGCGCCTTGTCGCCATACACGGACTTCACCCACAAAAGCAGGCCGAGGCCGGGCGTCGAGGTGCGCGGATCCTGGATGACGATCTTGTCCGTGCCGGCGCCCTCGACCAGGTCCTTGAGGCTTTTCGGCGGTGTCTTCAGCTTTTCGGTATCGTAGACGACAGCGAAATAGCCGTAATCGAACGGCACGAACGTGTCGTCCTTCCAGCCGCCAGGCACATTGATGCCGGCGACTTCCCCATGCGGCGCGAACAGGCCGCTCGCCTTGGCATCCGCCGTCAGGTTGGTGTCGAGGCCGAGCACGATATCGGCCTTGGTGCCGGCGCCTTCGAGCTTGACGCGGTTGAGCAGGGCGACGCCGTCGGCGACCGAGACGAATTCGAGATCGCAGCCGCATTCGGCCTCGAACTCCTTCTTGACGGCCGGGCCGGGACCCCAGTCGGCGGTGAAGCTCTCATAGGTATAGACGGTGAGCTTGTTCTTTGCCTCTGCAGGCGCGACGCCCGCCAGAAGCGAGACAAGACCGGTTGCGAGAATGAGATTGGACAGCATTGCGCGCATCGGCGCCTCCTTCGTTCGCGTTAAAGGAATTGAGGCGTCGGATCGTCCGAAACGTCTAATCCCTCCGCCGGTACAAACCGGATCAGGTTCAGCGGGTTGGCTTGATCGCCTCTCAGCCGGATCACGTCCGGCACCCCGTTAGAGCGTTTCGACAGATAGGCCCCGCCGAAGCGGCGCGCAAGCGGAAGTTTGCCGGGCAGCTAATGTTCGCGGCAACAGGCGCGCAAGCGAAGCGCGGGCCGTCCGGCTTCCGTTTCGCTTGGAGGGCTGGTAAGGGCCACGGCCATGGGCACATTCACCATCCTGCTTGGCGGCGAGCTTGTCCGCACACCTCGGCTCGAACGCCAGATCGAAGGTTCGCGCGTCATCGCCGCCGATGCCGGCATCGGCCATGCCCGCATGCTTGGACTGGTGCCGGAGCTGTGGGTCGGCGATTTCGACTCGGTGCCTGCCAATCTGCCGGATGATCTCGCCGCCGTTCCGCGAAAAATCTTCCCGGCCGAGAAGGACATGACCGATGGCGAACTCGCCATAGCGGAAGCGCTCCGGCGCGGCGCCGCCAGCCTGGTGCTGGCCGGCGCCTTCGGCGGCAAGCGCGCCGATCATGCCTTCCTGCATCTGGCGCTGGCCGTGCGGCTGGCCGAGGCTGGCACCACCGTGCTGCTGACCAGCGGCGCGCAGGAAGGCGTTCCCATCCTGCCTGGCAAGGCCAGCTTCGACTATGACGACGGCACCTTGTTTTCGGTGCTTGGCTTCTCCGATCTCGCCGGCCTGACGGTGACCGGCGCGAAATGGCCGCTCGACCGCGTCGAGGTGGCGTTCGGCTCCTCGCTCACTATATCAAACGAGGTCAAAGGGCAGCTCGGCATCGCGCTGGAGCGCGGCCGGGCGCTGCTTCTGGCCCACCCCTATCCTCTTCCAGAAAGCTGACATTCCAGACATGGCGCCGCCACTCCTCAATCTCGACGGCATTAAACTGACCTTCGGCGGCACCCCGCTGCTCGACGGCGCGGCGCTCAGCGCATCCGCAGGCGAGAAGATCGCGCTGGTCGGCCGCAACGGCTCCGGCAAGTCGACCCTCCTCAAGATCGCCGCCGGCATGATCGAGCCGCAGGACGGCGAGGTGTTTCGCCAGCCTTCGGCGACCGTCCGCTATCTGCCGCAGATGCCGGATATGGACGGCTTCGCCGACGTGCGCGCCTATGTCGAGGCCGGCCTCGGCCCGGCCGACGATCCGCATCGCGCCACCTATCTGATGGAGCATCTCGGCCTGACCGGCGAGGAGCGTCCGAACGATCTTTCCGGCGGCGAGGCGAGGCGCGCCGCGCTTGCCCGCGTCATGGCGCCGGAGCCCGATATCCTCCTGCTCGACGAGCCGACCAACCATCTCGATCTGTCGGTCATCGAATGGCTGGAAGAGGAACTCGCCCGCACCTCGTCGGCGGTGATCCTGATCTCGCACGACCGCCGCTTTCTCGAGCGTGTCACGCGCGCCACCGTCTGGCTCGACCGCGGCCAGACGCGACGACTGGACAAGGGCTTTGCCCATTTCGAGGAATGGCGCGACCAGGTGCTGGAAGAAGAAGAGCGCGAGCAGCACAAGCTCGGCCGCCAGATCGTGCGCGAGGAGCACTGGCTGCGCTATGGCGTGACCGCCAGGCGCAAGCGCAACATGCGTCGCCTCGGCGAGTTGCAGACCATGCGCCAACGCTTCCGCGGCCATCGCGGCGCCGAAGGCACTGGCACCATGGTGGCGAGCGATGCAGCCGAATCCGGCAAGCTGGTGATCGAGGCCAAGGGCATCGACAAGAGCTTCGGCGAGCTCACCGTGGTCAAGGGTTTCTCGACCCGCATCCAGCGTGGCGACCGCGTCGGCCTTGTTGGCCCGAACGGCGCCGGCAAGACGACATTGTTGAAGATGCTGACCGGCGAGCTGGCGCCGGATGCCGGCACCGTGCGGCTCGGCGTCAATCTGGAGATCGCGACGCTCGACCAGAAGCGCGAGGCCGTCGACCCGCAGGAGACGCTGGCGCATTACCTCACCGACGGGCGCGGTGAGAACCTTGTTGTCAATGGCGAGCAGCGCCATGTCGTCTCCTACATGAAGGATTTCCTCTTCAAGCCGGAGCAGGCGTGCACGCCGGTGCGCGAGCTTTCCGGCGGCGAGCGCGCGCGCCTGCTTCTGGCCCGCGTGCTGGCGCGGCCGGCGAACCTCCTGGTGCTCGATGAGCCGACCAACGATCTCGACATGGAGACGCTGGAACTGCTGCAGGAACTGGTCGCCGGTTTTGCCGGAACCGTGATCCTGGTCAGCCACGACCGCGACTTCCTCGACCGCACCATCACCAGCGTGATCGCGCCGGAGGGCAACGGCCGCTGGATCGAATATGCCGGCGGCTATTCCGACATGCTGGCGCAGCGCGGCGGCTCCAAGCTGGAAGACCGCAAGGCGAGGTCGAAGGCCGAGGCGAGCGAGCCTGGATCGAAAGCCGAACAGGCAGCACCCAAAGGCCCCGCCAAAAAGCTCTCGTTCAAGCAGAAATTCGCGCTGGACTCGCTGCCCAAGAAGATCGAGGCGGTGACGGCCTCAATCTCGCGGCTGGAGAACAACATCGCCGACCCGTCCTTCTACGAGCGCGACCCGGCCTCGTTCCAGAAGACCATTGCCGCGTTGGACAAGGAGCGCACGACGCTGGCGGCACTCGAGGAAGAGTGGCTGGAACTGGAGATGCTGCGCGAAGAGATGGAGGGGTAGGCTTGCCCGCACCTTTCTATGCGCTTATCTTATGCGCATAGAACAGGGAGGCTGCCGTGCTCCAATCAACTGCGAAACCGCAGCGCAAATCGGTAAACACCTCGATCGATTCGAGATTGATCGACGAGGCCAAGGCATTGGGTATCAATATGTCCCGCGCTGCCGAGCAAGGAATCGCCAAGGCAATTTCTGCCGAGAAGACCCGTCGCTGGCAGGAGGAGAACAAGGAAGCGCTCGAAAGCTCTAACGAATACGTCAAGCGTAACGGTCTGCCTTTAGCCAAGTACCGGCTGTTTTGATGGCCCGCTACGATTTCTACCGGAGCACGGGAAGCGACGGTTATCTCCTCGACGTTCAGTCCGACATACTGGAACACCTCGATACCAATGTCGTCGTTCCCCTTCTGCCCCCCAACATCGCACCGCTGCCGGCACGCAGGCTGAACCCGATCTTCAGGATCGACGGCAACGAACACGTTATGGTCACTCAGTTCATTTCGGCTGTGACCGCTTCCGAATTGCGGGCGGCAGAAGGAAACCTTGCCAGGCATCGTGACGAGATCGTCGCCGCTCTCGACATGCTTTTTCAGGGATTTTGAGCAGCGGCGCCATTGCGTCGCCGCCACCGCTCACCCCGACGTCTTCGCCGCCCAGGCCTTCAGCGCCTCGTCGAACACTTTCTCGCCCGGAATGCCCTTTTCCATGGTGAGCAGCGCGCGGCGTCCGGTCTTGTAGACCACCGGCACGTCGATCCAGTCCTGGCCCCGAAGCAGCGTCAGGTTGGCGTCCTCGTCCGCCTTGGTGTCGTTGAGCGCGACGAGGAAGAAACCGTCGGCGATCTTGGCCGGAATGCCGATCAGCGGGCTGCCGGCGTCCTGTTCGGAGCTCTTCATGGCGATGCGCAGGATGTTGTCGACCCCGCCGCCGTCAAATCCTTCCGGCGTCAGGAAGATCATCTCGACGATGTGGCTGGCCGGCAGTGTCTGGTCGGTGTTGCGCCGGATCGTCATGCGCAGCTGGATATTCTTGCCGGGGATCGTCGCCTCGGCGCGGATCGCCGGTTCGGGCGGCAGATCGCCGCCGGGCGATTCCTGCACCAGCGACCAGACGATGCTGCCGGGCTCGGCCGTGCCCTGCTGCGTGCTGGTGCGCTCCTCATAGAAGATCGCCTTCTGTCCTACCGGCACGGTCGCCTCGGCGGTCGTCGGCGCTGGCGCGGGTGGCGCCGTGCCTGCGGCCGGCGGCGTTGCTCCAGCCGCCGGTGGCGTGGTGCCAGCCGCGGGCTGCGTTGCCGCATCAGCCGCGGGCGGTGTTGTTCCGGCCGCTGGCGGTGTCGGATTGGCGGCGTCGGTCGGAGCCGGCGTTGCGGCAGGCGCCTCGGGCGTTTGCGTGGCCGGAACAGGCGGTGTCGTCACCGGCGTAGCCGGCGGCCGCGAGGTCAGCGCCGCGACGGATTCGCCTTCGCCGATCGTGGCCTGTCCGCCGGCCGGACCGGGATCGGTCTCCTTGCCCTCGGGCGTCAGGCGTTGCGTGAACTTGGCGGTGTCCGCCGGCTCGCTGGCGCTGGGCGCAGCCGGCGCGGCCGCCGTCTCCGTCGCCGGCTTGGCCGGAGCCGGCTTGACCAGCGGCTCGGTCGAAACCGTCTTGCTGCCGCCGCCAACGCCGAAGAGCGAGCCGAACGCATTCTTGTTCAGCCATATGCCGTAGCCGCCGCCGGCGAGCACCAACAGCGCGATGAGAGCGGCGATCAAGCCGCCATAGCTGCGCTTGCGTTCCTGCCGCTGTGGCCGCAGGCGCTGGAAGGTATCGGCCGCCGGCTGCTCGTCATTGGCGAAGACGTCGCCGCCGTCATCGGCACCGTCCATGCCCGCCGGGCCTACATCGTCCTCGCGCGGCGACGGCATCGGCGGCGGCGCCTTCTGCCAGGCTGGTTCGGCCTTTGGCGCGGTCTGCCAGTTCGGCTCCGTCCTCGCCGTGTTCTGCCACGCCGGCTCGGCTTTTACGGGGTTTTGCCGCGCGGGCTCCGCCTTCGGCGCGCTTTGCCAGCTTGGTTCCGTCCTGGCGGGCGCGGGCGCCGGCCTGAACGGTTCGGATTTGAACGGATCCGGCTTGGCAGGCTCAGGCGCCGTCGGCTGGCGGGAATGGCTCGGCTGGTTCTTGTTGCGGTCGATGGAGGAGAAAATGTGCTCCAGCTCCGCCAGCGGATCCTCGGCCGGAACGGGTTTGGCATATTCGCGCTCGACGCTGGAGATGGCATCTTCCAGCGAGCGCTTCTGCTTGCTGACGACATCGGGCGCAAGCGGCGGGGAATACTCCGCGAGCTTCTTCGCCAGCACCGCGCGGGCACCGTCGTATATCTGTTTGCGCACCTCGAACGAAGGATCGACCTTCTTCTCGATCTGCTTTTTCAGAACACTAACGAAATCTGCCATGCGTCAGGTGACCTGCATTCTTTTCCCGCCGGCCGCAAATCAGCCGTAGCGCCGGGAAGGGCTGTGAAACTAGTCTTGAAACGGATCGGTCACAAGTATTGTGTCGTCCCGCTCGGGGCTGGTGGAGAGCAGCGCCACCGGGGCGCCGATCAGCTCCTCGATATAGCGGACATATTTGACGGCTTGCGCCGGCAAATCGTTCCAGCTTCTGGCGCCGGCGGTGGTTCCCTTCCAGCCTTCGAGCGTCTCGTAGATGGGCTCGACCCGCGCTTGCGCGCCCTGGCTGGCCGGCAGGTAATCGATCGTCTCGCCATCGAGCCTGTAGCCCGTGCAGACCTTGATCTCGTCCAGCCCGTCGAGCACGTCGAGCTTGGTGAGAGCGATACCCTTGATGCCGTTGACGGCGACGGCCTGGCGCACCAGCACGGCGTCGAACCAGCCGCAGCGGCGCTTGCGGCCGGTGACCACGCCGAACTCATGGCCGCGCGTGCCGAGGAACTCGCCGATCTCGTTCTTCTGCTCGGTCGGGAACGGTCCCTCGCCGACGCGCGTCGTGTAGGCCTTGGTGATGCCGAGCACATAGCCGATGACGCCGGGGCCTACGCCCGAGCCGGCGGCGGCCTGCCCGGCCACGGTGTTGGACGAGGTGACGAAGGGATAGGTGCCGTGGTCGATGTCGAGCAGCGTGCCCTGCGCGCCCTCGAACAGGATGCGCTCGCCGGCGCGACGCTTGTCGTCGAGCACCTTCCAGACGCGATCCATGTAGGGCAGGATCTCGGCGGCCACCGAGGTCAGCTCCTGCATGATCGCCTCATGCGTTGCTTCCGCATGGCCGAGCCCGCGGCGCAGCGCGTTGTGGTGCGTCAGCAGCCTGTCGACCTTCAAGGGGAGCGTTTCCAAATCCGCCAAATCCATCACCCGCACCGCGCGCCGTCCCACCTTGTCCTCATAGGCGGGGCCGATGCCGCGGCGGGTCGTGCCTATCTTGGTTCCGGAATTTGAGGCGGCGTCTTCGCGGAATCCGTCCAGTTCCCGGTGCAGCGACAGGATAAGCGCGGTGTTTTCGGCTATTTTCAGGCGCTCCGGCGTGACCTCCACGCCCTGCTCCTTGAGCTTTTTGGCTTCGGCGACGAAGGCATGCGGATCGAACACCACGCCATTGCCGATGATCGAAAGCTTGCCTTCCCGCACCACGCCCGAGGGCAGCAGCGACAGCTTGTAGACCTTGCCGTCAACGACCAGCGTATGGCCGGCATTGTGGCCGCCCTGGAAGCGCACGACCACATCGGCCCGTTCCGACAGCCAGTCGACGATCTTGCCCTTGCCTTCGTCGCCCCATTGCGAGCCGACGACCACCACATTGGCCATGTTCTTTTCCCTTGAAATGCCGCGCGGGCAGCCTGAAACGACAGGCCTCTATAGCGTCTAGCGCAGGCGGGCGCGACCCTTTCTTTGCCGCCGAAACCATCCTTGGCGCACGACCCCGAACCGAAGGTCAGCGGACCCAAAAAGCGGGAACCGGCTTTCGCAAGTGACCATGCCTCATACAGGAATTGGATCAAGATGACGCCGCCGGCGAGACGTCAACCTGATCCAGGCACAACAAATTCCGGCTTTCGCATCATTTACTTGCTGCCGCCTCCACTCTAGTCCGGGCTGAACCCCTCGAACACCGAGGCCGGAACCTCCATGCACCGAGCCGCCTATCTGTTCCTTCTGTCGACCATGCTCCTGTGGGGCGGCAATTCGGTGGCGGGCAAGCTTGCGGTCGGCCATGTCTCGCCGATGACGCTGGTGTTCCTGCGCTGGGTGATGGCGGTGCTGATCCTGCTGCCCATCGGCTGGCGGACGCTGCGTGAGGATTGGCCTGAAGTGCGCAGGCACTGGAAGTTGCTTGCCGGCCTCGGCGCCTGCGGCTTCACCATCTTCAACGTCATCTTCTACACGGCCCTCAACTACACGACCGCCATCAACGTCTCGATCGAGCAGGCCGCCATTCCGATCGTCATCATCCTTGCCAATTTCGTGCTGTTCAGGCTGCGCGTGCAGCCTCTGCAGGTCGTCGGCGTCGTCCTCACCATCGTCGGCGTCGCGCTGACCGCCAGCCATGGCGACCTCGGCCAGCTCTTGAAGCTCGATCTCAACTTCGGCGACGCCATCATGCTTGTCGCGGTGCTTTGCTACAGCCTCTATTCGGTGGGGCTGCGCCTCAAGCCGGCAATCCGCTGGCAGAGTTTCATGCTGGCGCTGTCGATCGCCGCGCTGCTGATCTCCCTGCCCTTCTTCGTCTGGGAGGTCGCATCCGGCCGCGTCATCGTGCCGGATGCGCGTGGATGGGCACTCACGCTCTACACGGCGCTTGGCGCTTCGGTCGTCTCGCAGGTTCTCTACATCAAGGGCAACGAATTGATCGGCGCCAACCGCGCCGGCCTGTTCATCAACCTGGTGCCGATCTTCGGCACGCTGCTTTCGGTGCTGATCGTCGGCGAGCAGTTTCAGGCCTATCAGGCTTTCGCGCTGGCGCTTGTCCTGGGCGGCATTGGGCTTGCCGAATACAGCGGCAGCCGAGCAGCGCTGCAGACGGGATGATGTCTCAAATCATGCGCCAAGCAGCCGTCGGGTGACGGCCATGTCATTGACGCCCCGCCTGCTGCAGGCGAGGCATTTCATGTCGGACGATGGATGATCGGCTACTCGCCGCCGACGTCGAAACGAAGCCGCTTCGCCGAGTCGATCGACTTGTGCGCGCGCACCTGCTCCAGCACTTTTTCCGGGAAGGGCGCGTCGAGATAAAGCAGCGCGATCGCATCGCCGCCCGGCCGGTTGCGGCCGAGCTGGAAGTTGGCGATGTTGACGCCGTTCTCGCCGCACACCGTGCCGAGCAGGCCGATGATGCCGGGCGCGTCGGCATTGGTGGTGTAGAGCATGTGCTGGCCGACCTCGGCGTCGAGATTGATGCCCTTGATCTGGATGAAGCGCGGCTTGCCGTCGGAAAAGCAGGTGCCGGCGATCGAGCGCGTCATGTGCTCGGTCTTGACGGTGAGCTTGATATAGCCGTCGAACACGCCCGACTTGTCGCGCTTGACCTCGGCGACGATGATGCCGCGCTCCTTCACCATGATCGGCGCCGACACCATGTTGACGTCGGAGACCTGCGGCCGAATGAGGCCGGCAAGGGCGGCGCTCACCAGCGCGCGCGTGTTCATCGTCGCGGTCGAGCCGTCGAACAGGATCTCGACCTCCTTGATCGGATCCTCGGTGACCTGGCCGACAAAGGCGCCGAGCACTTCGGCAAGCTTGACGAAGGGTTTCAGCCGCGGCGCCTCCTCGGCGCTGATCGAAGGCATGTTGATGGCGTTGGAGACCGCGCCCTTGATCAGATAGTCGCTCATCTGCTCGGCGACCTGCAGCGCGACATTCTCCTGCGCCTCGGTGGTCGAGGCGCCGAGATGCGGGGTAGCCACGACATTGTCCATGCCGAACAGCGCGTTCTGCTCGGCCGGCTCGACCTCGAACACGTCGATGCCGGCGCCCGCCACCTTGCCGCTCTTCAGCGCCGCGACAAGGTCCGCCTCGACCACCAATCCGCCGCGGGCGCAATTGATGATGCGCACGCCGTCCTTCATCTTGGCGATCGCCGCCGCGTCGATGATGTTGCGCGTCTTGTCGGTCAGCGGCGTGTGCAAGGTGATGAAGTCGGCGCGGGCGAAGAGCTCGTCGAGCTCGACCTTCTGGACGCCGAGCTCCTCGGCGCGGCTGTCCGACAGGAACGGGTCGAAGGCGATCACATGCATCTTCAGGCCGACGCCGCGCGTGGCGACGATCGAGCCGATATTGCCGCAGCCGATCACGCCCAGCGTCTTGCTGGTGATCTCGACACCCATGAAGCGGTTCTTTTCCCACTTGCCGGAATGGGTCGAGGCATTGGCTTCCGGTATCTGTCGCGCCAGCGCGAAGATCATCGCCACCGCATGCTCGGCCGTAGTGATCGAATTGCCGAAGGGCGTGTTCATCACGATGATGCCCTTGCGGCTGGCGGCCGGGATGTCGACATTGTCGACGCCGATACCGGCGCGTCCGACGACCTTGAGCCTGCCGGCGGCATTGATCAGTTTCTCGGTGACCTTGGTCGCCGAGCGGATGGCGAGGCCGTCATACTGGCCGATCACCTCGAGCAGCTTTTCCTTGTCCTTGCCGAGGTCGGGCAGGTAGTCGACGTCGATGCCGCGATCCTTGAAGATCTGCACGGCGGTGGTGGAAAGTTTATCCGAAACGAGAACGCGGGGCGCCATCACGGCCTCCTTGAAGGGGATTGGATGTGTCGGAAAATGGTGGCGACCGGAGGCCGCCACGGATTTCAGGCCGCTGCCTTGAGCGATGCCTTCTGCGTGGCGAAGGCCCAGTCGAGCCAAGGCAGCAACGCTTCGAGATCGGCGGTCTCTACCGTGGCGCCGCACCAGATGCGCAAGCCGGGCGGCGCGTCGCGGTAGGAGCCGATGTCGTAAGCGACGCCCTCCTTGTCGAGCGAAGACACGATGCCCTTGGCGAAGGCCGCCTGCCCGTCCGCATCGAGCGCCGCCACTTGCGCGTCGGTGAACGAAAGGCACACGGACGTGTTCGAGCGCGTCGCCGGATCGACGGCGAGGTGGCCGAGCCACGCCGACTTGTCGGCGAACCGGTCGAGCACCGCGGCATTGGCGTCCGCGCGGGCAATCAGCGCCTCGAGCCCGCCGATCGACTTCGCCCAGTGGAGCGCGTCGAGATAATCCTCGACGCACAGCATCGACGGCGTGTTGATGGTCTCGCCCTTGAAGATGCCTTCGATCAGCTTGCCGCCCGAGGTCAGGCGGAAGATCTTCGGCAGCGGCCAGGCCGGCTTGTAGGTCTCCAGCCGGGCGACGGCGCGCGGGCTGAGGATCAGCATGCCATGCGCGCCCTCGCCGCCCAGCACCTTCTGCCAGGAAAAGGTGACCACATCGAGCTTTTCGAAATCGAGCCGCTGCGCGAAGGCGGCCGACGTCGCGTCGCAAATGGTCAGGCCCTTGCGGTTCGTAGGAATGAAATCGCCATTCGGCACGCGCACGCCCGAGGTCGTGCCGTTCCAGGTGAAGACGACGTCGCGGTCGAAGTCGACCTGGGTCAGGTCGGGCAGTTGGCCGTAGCCGGCCTCGAACTTGCGCATGTCGGCGAGCTTCAGCTGCTTGGCGACATCGGTCACCCAGCCGGAGCCGAAACTTTCCCAGGCGACCATGTCGACGCCACGCTCGCCGAGCAGCGACCACAGCGCCATCTCGACCGCGCCGGTATCCGACGCCGGCACGATGCCGATGCGGTAGTCCGCGGGAACCTTGAGGATTTCGCGCGTCAGCTCGATCGCCTGCTCGAGCTTGCTCTTGCCGATCTTGGCGCGGTGGGAGCGCCCGAGCGCGGCAGCTTTGAGCGCCTCGACCGACCAGCCGGGGCGTTTTGCGCAAGGACCTGAAGAGAAATTGGGGTTTGCCGGACGGAGTCCGGGCTTGGTAAGCGTCGTCATCGTGGTCTATCCTTCCAGATAGTGGCCCCTCGTTGGGGAGGGGTGGCCCACGGACGGCGATATGCGCTCAGGCTTCCGGCGTCAAGAGCAAAATTTTTGTCGCTGACGGGATATTCGCTCCAACCTCTGCGCGCACCGAAATGAAACCGGCGAGCCGTTGGAACCCACCGTGGCATTTCGTAACCCACTTCGCCTACCAGAGGTCGTAGCGCAAGCCGAGCTTGACCTGGTGATTGCTGATCCCCTTGCGGACCGGATAGGAGGTCAGGCTCTCGGCGGTCACGTATTCGGCGTCGGGTGCGGAGAAATACTGGTATCCGAGATCGACCAGGAGGTTCTTGCTTACCTGGTATGCAAGACCGGCATTCAGCGTATAGGCGAAGGCATATTGGGTTCTGTTGTTCTTCAGGACGAAATCGTCCGTGTCGTCACCGTTCTCAGTAGTGTAGGAAGCCGACAGTTTGCTTTTGGACCGGATGAAACCGACGCCGGCGCCGACATAAGGCGTGACCCCGACATAGGTGCCCAAATCGACATAGCCGTTGAGCAGCCCCGTGAAGGCGTAGTTCTTGAGGTGTGCGGAAGCGATGGTGGGTTCCGCCGCCGTCGCTGAATCATCATAGCCGACGCTCACCTTGTTACCCGGCAGGTAGCCCAGATTGAGATCGGCGCGCAGATAGTCGTTGAAGTGATAGCCGAAGCCGACGCTGGCGAAGACCGGCGTCTCGTCGTTACTGAAGCTCGCCGGTGTGAAGGCGAAATCCTGTTTCTCGAAGCTTTTGTTCGCCAGATAGGAGACATCGCCGCGCAGATACCAGCCCGAGCCGACCTCGACCGGCTGGTAGTCCGGCGCCTGGTCGGCATAGACCGGCGGATCGTAGTCCGCCGCCAGCGCCGGCGTCATCGGCAACAGGATGGTTGCGGCAAGCGCTGACGCGATACGCGATCTGGATATCATGGTCCCCGGCTCCCGAAATTGGCGCCAGCCGCGAACGCAGGCGCCGTTTCAAGGAGCCATTGTTAACCATAGTGGTTAAGTGCGGGTTAAGGATAACGGCCGGTTACCGAATTGATTTCGATCGGATTTTAGCGGTCGTAGGAAAGCGAAAGCCGCCCGGCTGGCGCCGGGCGGCTGACGAATTTCGGGATAATGAAGACGATTACTTGGTGTAGATCGGTTCCGGCTGGTAGGGCTCTGGCGGCGGAGCGCAGTCGGACTGGCCGAACTGGTAGCGGAGGCCACCGCGAACTTCATGCACGTTGATGCCACGGTCGAAACCTGGACCGGCACCGGTGGTTCCGCCGGCACCCGCCGCATATTCGAACATCCGGCCGCCATTGATATGGCTGTAGCGATAGCCGACATCCAGCTTCACGTGGTCCGTCAGGCAGTACGAAGCGCCGGCCATGAGGGCGTAGGCAAAGCGCCAGCCCTTGCCGCCACGATGGAAGAAGTCACCGTCGTCATCGCTGTTGTGCAGCGTGTCCCATTTCATCCAGGCACCGCCGATACCAGCGCCGACATAAGGAGTGACACCGTGCCATGTGCCGATATCGACATAGGCGTTGGCCAGCAGCAGGAGCGCCGAATAAGACGAAGTGTCGGTCGAGATACAGGCAACGCCACCGCCGCAGGTTCCGATCGTCGATCCATTGAAATTGGATTTGCTCAGCCAGTCGGCGGTCAGATCGGTGCGGAAGTACTGGTTGACCTGATAACCGACACCAGCGCCGGCAGAGAAGGCGCCCTTCAGCTTGCCACTGTCAAAGCTGTTCGAGCCGGGCGGCGGACCGTAGGTGATGTAGTCGGCGCCACCGAAGCGCGACCAGTGATAGTCGAGGTCGCCGCGGATGTACCAGCCGCCGACATCGACGGGCTGGGCTTCCACGACCGGCGGCGGCGCCTCTTCGATTTGCGGTTCGGGGAGGTCGGCCGCGAAGAGCGGTCCGGCTATCCCCGCGAACAGCGCGGCAAGCAATGCCATTCTTGCTGTCTTGAACATTCTGTCACCCCTGAGAAGCCTCGGGACGACATCGCCCGAAGATGATTGACCTCGGGTATGGATAATGAATTGGAAAGGTTAAAAGCCGTTTAACCGTACCGATTAACCACGAATCTATACAATTTTAAAGGGAACGCCGTTGTCCGGATGGCTCCACCCGGCGACGAAAAAGCCCGCCTGGCGGCGGGCTTGAAGACCATGTGAGACCCCGGCGGCCGGCTTCAGGCGGCGCTGCGGGTTTCCTGCAGGATGCCGACAATGTCGTTGACGACCGCTTCGACCAGCTGCGGATCGTCGCCCTCGGCCATGACGCGGATGAGCGGCTCGGTGCCCGAGGGCCGGATGACGAGGCGGCCGGACGTGCCGAGCCGGTTGCGCCCTTCCTCGATCGCCGCCTTGACCGGCGCTTCCTCCAGCGGCTTGCCGCCCGAGATGCGGACATTCTTCAGGAGCTGCGGCACCGGCTCGAACTTCTTCGACAGTTCGCTGACCGGGCGGTTCTGCCGCTTGATGCAGGCCAGCACCTGCAGCGCCGAGACGAGGCCGTCGCCGGTGGTCGAGAAATCGGAAAGCACGATGTGGCCGGACTGCTCGCCGCCGACATTCAAGCCGTGCGCGCGCATATGCTCGACCACGTAGCGGTCGCCGACCTTGGTCCGGTGCAGCTGCAGCTTCATGTCGCCGAGGAAGCGCTCCAGGCCGAGATTGGACATCACGGTGGAGACGACGCCGCCGCCGGCCAGCCTTCCGCTCTGGTGCCAGGATTCGGCGATCAGCGCCATGATCTGGTCGCCGTCGACGATCGCGCCGTTCTCGTCGACGATGACGACGCGGTCGGCGTCGCCGTCGAGCGCGATGCCGATGTCGGCGCGCACCTCGTGCACCTTCTTCTGCAGGCCGGCCGGGTGGGTCGAGCCGCATTCCTTGTTGATGTTGAAGCCGTTCGGCTCGACATTGATCGCCACCACCTCGGCGCCGAGTTCCCACAGCGCCTCGGGCGCCACCTTGTAGGCTGCGCCGTTCGCGCAGTCGACGACGATCCTCAGCCCCGAAAGCGACATCGAGCGCGGCAGCGTGCGCTTGGCGAATTCGATATAGCGGTCATGCACGCCGTCGACGCGCTTGGCTCGGCCGAGCCCGTCGGAATCGGCGAGCGCCAGCTCGATGTCCTTGTCGAGCATGCCTTCGATGCGCTCCTCGATCTCGTCGGAGAGCTTGTAGCCGTCGGGACCGAAGAGCTTGATGCCGTTGTCGAAATAAGGGTTGTGCGAGGCCGAGATCATCACCCCGATGTCGGCGCGCAGCGAGCGCACCAGCATCGCGACCGCGGGCGTCGGTATGGGACCGAGCAGGAAGACGTCCATGCCGGCGGCGCACAGGCCCGCCACCATCGCGTTCTCGATCATGTAGCCGGAAAGCCGCGTGTCCTTGCCGAGCACGACGCGGTGACGATGATTGCCGCGCTGGAAGGAGAGCCCGGCGGCCATGCCGACGCGCATGGCGACCTCGGCCGTCATCGGAAATTTGTTGGCGCGTCCGCGGATACCGTCGGTGCCGAAATACTGACCTGCCATGTGCCTTACAGTCCCCGTCGGTTTTTCAGCCGCCCGTATTGCCACAATTGGGCCGCATCCGATCATCAAATTTCGTGATTATATATTACCAATCCTTAGAAAAACATTGTCGCGGGCGGCGCAAGTGATTCGGCAGCCTATCACCACCTTTGACTTGGCGGCGCTACACCTGCCCGTGCGAGGCTCTTCGGCGCCCCATCCACCGGCAAAGCTTGTCTGGTGGCGGACCGGCAAGCAATTCATCACCTTATCGGGAGCAACACACTTTGTGACGGTGCCCATGCCGGAAGCATCTGGCGCAACCGGACATTGAGCGTTATTGATTTGGCATAGGGACACTTATTGGCGGCAGCAAGGGAGAAAACGCCATGCTTATTCATAGACTTGCAGCTTTGACGGGTATCGCCGTCGCAACCTTGTTCCTGGCGGCGCCGGCCAACGCGCTGACCATGGCCGAGTGCAGCACCAAGTATAACGCGGCCAAGGATGCGGGAACGCTCGCTGGCCAGACCTGGAACCAGTACCGCAAGGCGCAGTGCGGTAGCGACGCTTCCGCCGCCACCGACACCAAGGCGGCGACAGGCGCCAAGGCGGCGACCGATACGAAGGCCGCCGACACCAAGCCCGCCAAGACGACGAAGGCGGCCGCCGCCGCTACCGACGACGCCGCCAAGGGCCTGAGTTCCAAGGAATGCAGCGCCAAATACCAGGCTGCGAAATCCGCCGGCACGCTGAACGGCATGAAGTGGAACGACTTCCGCAAGGCCGAGTGCGGCCCGGGCGCAACCGCCGCGGCGGCAACCGCGCCCGCCAAGACCTCGACCGCGGCTGCCGACGGCGGCAAGGGCCTGAGCATGGCCGAATGCAGCACCAAGTACCAGGCTGCGAAAACGGCGAATACGCTCAAGGGCATGAAGTGGAACGACTTCCGCAAGGCCGAGTGCGGCGCCGGCGCCGACGATGACGACACCGTGCCGGCTCCGACGGAAGCCACCTACACCAACGAGCCGGCGAAGCCGTCCGTCGCTGCGCCGAAGGGCGTCAGCTTCCCGAAGGCGATTTCGCCGAAATTCGCCACCGAGACCCCGGCCAAGGGCCGCATGCACACCTGCCTCGAGCAGTACTACGCCAACAAGGATGCCAACACGCTGAACGGCCTGAAGTGGATCCAGAAGGGCGGCGGCTTCTACAGCCTGTGCAATGCCAAGCTGAAGAGCTGATCGCTTAGTCTCTTCCAGAGAAAGGCCCGCGCATCGCAAGATGCGCGGGCTTTTTTGTTGGGTGGCTCACAAAGGTCATACCCACGTTACAAGGAGGCTCGCCGTCGGCTACGCTTCCAATCTCCCCCTTTGTGGGGGAGATGTCCGGCAGAGGGGCGAAGGATCGCTACTTGGCGGGGTCGTTCATTCCAGGGCGAAGCAAGAAGCGGAGCGAAGCGCGCAGACCCTGGAATCCATGCCGTGACGCTAATGCGTGTCGCGCAAAAGTGTGCAGCGGTGTGACGCGCTTTAAGGCGTTGCAGCGGCTGAGAATTTTGCTTCGATGCGGTCGGACCCGAGGATGACGAAGAGGGCGCCGGGACAGCGCCCCTCTCTGCCCTGCCGGGCATCTCCCCCACAAGGGATGGGAGATTGGCTGTCGAGCCGGATTTCGCCAATCACCAGCCGCGCCGGCTAAACCTTTGGCGCTCCCAAAACGAAAACGCCGCGGTTTGATCCGCGGCGTATGTTTGTATCGTCTACCGAACCTCAGCCCTGCGGCTGCGGTTCCATGCCGCCTTCAGGCTCGGGGCCCTTCTTGCGGCGGCCGCCGGTGCCGGCCTTCGGCACGGCCGAGCCGCGGCTGGGCGGGGTGTCGTCGCCGAGGTCGCGGGCGGGCTTGTTGCCGGCGATCAGCTGCTTGATCTCGTCGCCCGACAGCGTCTCGTATTCGAGCAGCCCTTCGGCGAGCGCGATCCATTCCTTCTTCTTCTTGGTCAGGATAGTCTTCGCGGTCGAATAGGCGTCGTCGATCAGCCGGCGCACCTCGGCGTCGATGATCTGGGCGGTCTCTTCCGAGATGTTCTGCGTGCGCGCCACCGAGTGGCCGAGGAAGACCTCTTCCTGGTTGTCGCCATAGGCGACGTGGCCGAGCTTGTCGGAGAAGCCCCAGCGCGTGACCATGGCGCGTGCCAGCTTGGTCGCCTGCTCGATGTCGGAGGAGGCGCCGGAGGTGATGTTCTCCTTGCCGAACTTGAACTCCTCGGCGACGCGGCCGCCCATCATGATGGCGAGCCGCGAGACCATGTATTTGTAGCTCATCGAATAGCGGTCGCCTTCCGGCAACTGCATGACCATGCCGAGCGCGCGGCCGCGCGGGATGATCGTCGCCTTGTGCAGCGGATCGGCGGACGGCACGTTGAGCGCCAGGATCGCGTGGCCAGCCTCGTGATAGGCGGTGAGCTCCTTCTCGGCCTGCGTCATGGCCGACGAGCGGCGCTCGGCGCCCATCATGATCTTGTCCTTGGCGTCCTCGAACTCGGCCATGGTGACGAGCCGCTTGTTGCGGCGCGCCGCCATCAGCGCGGATTCGTTGACGAGGTTCATCAGATCGGCGCCGGAAAAGCCCGGCGTGCCGCGCGCAACCACCTTGAGGTCGACATTGGGCGCCAGCGGCACGTTGCGGACATGCACCTTGAGGATCTTCTCGCGTCCGACGATGTCGGGGTTCGGCACCACGACCTGGCGGTCGAAACGGCCGGGCCTCAGCAGCGCCGGGTCGAGCACGTCGGGCCGGTTGGTGGCGGCGATAAGGATGATGCTTTCGTTGGATTCGAAACCGTCCATCTCGACCAGCAGCTGATTCAGCGTCTGCTCGCGCTCGTCATTGCCGCCGCCGAGGCCGGCGCCGCGATGGCGGCCAACGGCATCGATTTCGTCGATGAAGATGATGCAGGGCGCGTTCTTCTTGGCCTGGTCGAACATGTCGCGCACACGGGATGCGCCGACGCCGACGAACATCTCGACGAAGTCCGAGCCGGAAATGGTGAAGAACGGCACGTTGGCTTCGCCGGCGACGGAGCGGGCGAGCAGCGTCTTGCCGGTGCCGGGCGGGCCGACCAGGAGCACGCCGCGCGGGATCTTGCCGCCGAGGCGCTGGAATTTCTGCGGATCGCGCAGGAATTCGACGATCTCTTCGAGATCCTCCTTGGCCTCGTCGACGCCGGCGACGTCCTGGAAGGTGACGCGGCCATGCGCCTCGGTCAAAAGCTTGGCCTTCGACTTGCCGAAGCCCATGGCGCGGCCGGAGCCTGATTGCATCTGCCGCATGAAGAATATCCATACGCCGAGGATCAGGATCATCGGCAGCCACGAGATCAGATAGCCGAACAGCGAATTGGAGCCGTCGGTTTCGGGCTTGGCGGTGATGGTAACGTTCTTGTCCTGCAGCCTGGAGACCAGCGACGGGTCGCCGGGCGAGTAGGTCTGGAAGCCATTGGCGTTGTCCGTGTAGTTGCCGAGGATGCGGGCACCGGCGATGGTCACGCTCTTGACCCGGCCGGACGCGACATCCTGCAGGAACTGCGAATAGGCGATATCCGTCGTGGCACCGCGCGTCTGGGGCGTCTGGAAAAGATTGAACAGGGCGATGAGCAGGACCGCTATGATCGCCCAGAGCGCGAGGTTGCGATAATTCGGATTCATCTATTGTCCCGTTGGGGTCCCGCGTACGGACCCGCGATGATGGAGAAGCTGGGCCTAACATAGGGAGAGCGCCTCCCCTTGCCAAGCAGAACAGCACGTATCGGTTAAGCTTTCGCCCACCCTCGGCCGCCATCATGGCCGTGCAATGGCGGCGCCGGCGGCGGCAGCGCGTCGACAAGGGCGGCGGCGGCGGCGGCGGGCGCGAGATCGAAGGATGGCAGGAAGCGGGCGAAAGGGGCTACCACTGGGACCATCGAGATCGCCCGCGGGCCGGCATCGCCGCCAGTGAAATCAAGGCGTTCGTCTCCGGACCATAGCGCGGGCTCCGCGGCAAGCGCAGCGCGCGAAAGGCTTGGTGGGATATCCTCGCTCAAAGGCACTTTCCTGGCAGCGGCGGACCCCAGCGGCGCGATCACCAAGCTGCCCGGCCCGTCTTTCAAAGTGATGCGTCGCCGGTTGTCCCAAAGCTGGTTATTCGACGGCGACACGACAGCGGGCAGGTTGCGGTTCTCGCGGCGCAGGAAAATGCCGGTTCGGCGGGCGTCGACCATCGTCCGCGACAATGTGGCGCAAAGCGGAGCCGACCGCAGGCGGGAAAGCAGCGCGGCGCAGCGCGCCTCGTCGGCGAGGAACGCCATGCCGCCGACAGCGGCCAAAAGGATGCGCAGCGCATAGATGGCGGCTTGGCCATCCTCATGCTCGGTAAACTCGCGGTCGAGGCGGATGAGACCCGGAACCGGCCTGTCGGCAAATGCGTCGATGAGCACGGCGGCGCGGCGGCCGATGTCGTGGCGCTCGAGCGACGCCTGCTGCGACCGTGCCAACGCTTCCGCGATCCGCCGTTCGCCATCACCCTGCCCGAGCTTTGCCCGCACGCGCGGCCGCTCGAACCGGACATCGACATTGGTAGGGTCCTCGATCCAGCCGATGTCGCGAGCCCGCAGCATGGCGCGCAACACCGCGCGCCTGGTGCCTAGCAGCGGCCGGACGATCCATGTCCGCCAGTCGTGCAGCGTGGCGGGCGCCATGCCGGCGAGGCCCCGGCCTTCGTCGTCGCGCGCCTGCCGCATCAGCACCGTCTCGGCCTGGTCGTCGGCGGTATGGCCGGTCAGGATCAGCTTGATGCCTTCGGCGCCGGCCGCTTCGGCAAGCAGCCTGTAGCGCGCCTCGCGCGCGGCGGCCGGCAGACCGGTCGCGGGCTTGTCGCCGCGCCAGGGAAGAATGCGATGCGCGATGCCGCGCTCGGCGCAGAAACGGGCAACCTGCCGCGCCTCGACGGCCGAGCCTGGCCTTAGGCCATGATCGACGGTCACCGCGAGCAGCCTGGCGCCCGATGCGGTCCGATCGAAGTAATCCTTGAGGAGAATAAGCAGGGCGGTCGAGTCGCTGCCGCCGGACACGGCTGCAACGGCGCCGGTCGAAAAGTCTAGGTCGGAGAAAAGGTGGTCTGAAAGGTGAGTTTTGGTATCGGGCGTCAGCACGCCGCCAGCGCCTTTTCCTGCTTGATGCGTTCCTTGAGCGCGCCGGAAACGTCGGGATAGCGCTTGCCGATCTCGCTGAAGGTGGCGCAGGCCACGTCGTTCTGCTTCAGGCCGACCAGCGAAACGCCGAGCTTGAGCAGCATGTCGGGCGCCTTCTTGGCCTTCGGGTATTCCTTGCTGGCGGCGAGGAATATCTCGGCCGCGTCACGGTATTTCTGCTGGCCGAGCAGCGACTCGCCCAGCCAGTAATGCGCATCCGCCGCCTTGGCGTCCTTGGGGAAGCGCGAAATATGATCGCGAAAACCCTGCTCGGCGGTCGGGTAATCGCCCGACAGGATGAACTGGTAGGAGTTGCGGTAGAGCTCGTCGGGATCGTTGGTCGACGGCAGAGCGGCAACTTGCGTGTCGCCGGCCTTGTTCTTCTTGGCCGGCGTCTCGGCGGAGGGAGCGCTTGCGGTGGCCGCCGGGGCTTCCGCCGGCGCGCCGGGCTGCGAACCGGTCTCGGCATTGACGACATTGCCGTTCTTGTCGACGGTGATGGTGCCGAAATTCTTTGGCGGCGCGCCGGTGATCAGCTTGCCGGGATCGCCGGTCTGCGATTCCACGATGACGTCGCCAACGCTTTTGCCGCCGTTTTGCGCGCCGGTGTCGGCCGGCGCCCGCGTCGCCGGAGCCTGGGCGACGCTGTTGTCGGTTCCGGCGTCGCCGGTGCCGGATTGACCGGTGCCGGCATCGCCGAGATTGGTGTTGCTGTCCCCGTCCTGGGGCGCGGCTTCCGATTTCTTCTGCCCGGCCGGCTTGGTGCCTCCTTGCGAACCGCCCTCGAGCTGCTGGAAACGGAACTCATTGTCTTCCTGCTGCTTGCGCATCTGTTCCTGCATCTGCAGGATCTGGAAATTGAGCTCCTCGATCTTGCCGTTCATCTGGCGAAGCTGGTCCTCCAGGCCAGTCATGCCAGCGCTGCCATCCTGCTGCGCGACCTGCGCCTGTTCCGGCTTCTTCTTGTCGCCGAAGATGCCGAGCGTCGGCAGATGGAAGGTGAACCCGCTGTCGGAGGCCCGCCCGGCACTGTCGGCCGAGGCGGCAAGGCTTGGGAGGCTTGATACGAGCAGCAGCGCAAGCGTGCCGCTCAGGACCGTTCTGAAATGCATTCTGTCTCTCGCGGTGGGTGTTGGCCTGATGCGCCTTTCCAAATCAAACAGTGGGAGGAAGCGCCCTCGCGCTCATAGCAGGACGCGAGACTTCGGCCAAATTTTGTTTCAAGCCGTTGCAAATGAAAAAGGCGGCCCCGAGGCCGCCTTTCATTTTGGGATGTTGTATTTTTGTCGCCTGGGACGCCTGGCGCCCTTGGCGAAAATCGATCAGGAGCCGGCGCCGGAAAGCGTGGTGACGGCGCGGCGGTTCTGCGACCAGCAGGAGATGTCGTCGCAGACCGCGACCGGACGCTCCTTGCCGTAAGAGATCGTCTTCAAGCGGCCGGCGGAGACGCCCTTGGAGACCAGGAAGTCGCGCGTGGCGGCGGCGCGGCGGGCGCCCAGCGCCAGATTGTACTCACGCGTGCCGCGCTCGTCGGCATGGCCTTCGATGACGATCGCGTACTGGCGGTACTGGTTCAGCCACTGCGCCTGGCGGGCCAGCGTGGTCTGCGCATCGGCGCGGATCGACGAGGAATCGGTATCGAAGAAGATGCGGTCGCCGATGTTGACGGTGAAGTCCTGCGCGGAACCCGGCGTAGCGGCGCCGGCGCCGTTGAGGCCGAGATCGGCCGCGCTGTTCGGGGTCTTCTTCGAGGCGCAACCGGTAATGGCGAGAGCCGCCACCAGCGCGATCATGGCCGGGTTTCGGGTAAGTGCTGCGATACGGCCCATGCCGCCTCTCCTTCGCATTCGAGTGATTTCGTTGATCACCCAGTAACCACGTTTGGGTTAACCGGCATTCAAGAAACACGGTTAATGTTTGGTTTCGAGCCGCCGTCCGCGACCGCTTGGCCCCACGCTTTCCAAGGCGCGACATTGCGCGCGGACCCTAGGCGGAAATGCGGCCAAAACATGAAAAAAGAGGGAATTGGGGAACTGGAGAATTGAAGAACTGGAGAAACAGGTCACTTCAGCGACCCTCTGAGATTCACCAGCATTCCGTAGATCTGGTTGTAGGATCGCAGCCACTCGTCAAACTGGGCCTTCGAAATGTGCCCGAGGTCGAAGGCGTAGGAGATCCATGTCTCGACTTCGCTGGCGCGTCCAACGTAGCGTTCCTGCTTCTTCAGTTCTCCAGTTCCCCGCCCCTCACTCCAGCAACGGTGACCACGCCGGATCCGAAGCATAGTTCGCTGTCGGAATCTGCTGTTCGTTGCGGCCGGTGAGATCGACCGAGACCAGCTTGGGACCGCCGGCGGTGTCGCGGAAGAACATCAGCACGCGACCATTCGGCGCCCAGGTCGGACCCTCCTGCTGGAAGCCGGAGGACAGGATGCGCTCGCCCGAGCCGTCGGTCTTCATGACGCCGATCTGGAATTCGCCGCCGCTCTGCTTGGTGAAGGCGATGAGGTCGCCGCGCGGCGACCAGACGGGCGTCGAATAGACGCCGTCGCCGAAGGAGATGCGGTGCGGATTGGAGCCGTCCGCGCCCATGACGTAAATCTGCGAACGGCCGCTGCCGCCGCCGCGGTCGGAGGTGAAGACGATCTGCGAGCCGTCCGGCGAATAGGAAGGAGAAGTGTCGATCGCGGTCGAATCGGTGAGCCGCGTCGTCGAACGGCTCCTCAGATCCATGGCGAAGATGTTGGAATTGCCGTCATCGCGCAGCAGGCTCATGATCACCTTCTGGCCGTCGGGCGAAAAGCGCGGCGCGAACGTCATGCCGGGGAAGTTGCCCACCAGCTCGCGCTGTCCGGTTTCGATCTGCAGCAGATAGACCTTCGGCTGCCCGCTTTCATAGGACATGTAGGTGATTTCCTGCCGGTTCGGCGAGAAGCGCGGCGTCAGAACGATCGCGCGGCCGTCCGACAGGTAGCGCACATTGGCGCCGTCCTGGTCCATGATGGCGAGCCGCTTCTTGCGGGCGTTCTTGGCGCCGGATTCATCGACGAAGACGACGCGGGTATCGAAATACCCTTTTTCCCCGGTGATCTTCTCATAGATCGCATCGGCTATGATGTGCGCGACACGGCGTTGGTTGGCGTCGTTGGCGAAAAACTGCTCGCCGGCCAACTGCTGGTTGCCGAAAATATCCCACAGCCGGTACTGGGCGCGAATGCGGCCATCCGCCTCCTTGCTCACGCTGCCGGTCACCAGCGCCTGCGCATTGATGACCTTCCAGTCCTCGAAACGGGGCTGGGCATCCGGATTCGTGATCTTTTCGACAAAGGCGGCCTTGTCGATCGGCGCGAACAGTCCTGACCGCTTCAGGTCGGCTGCGACGATCTCCGATATCTGCGGTCCAAGCCCTCCCTGAAAGTCAGGGATGGCGATCGGCATCGGCTCGACATTGCCTTTGTTGACGTTGAGCTCGAGGGTTGCTCGGGCAGGCAAGGTGACGGCAGCATTTATGCCCATCGCCATCGCGGCGACCATCAGGAGCGGCTTGAGGATGGATTGCATGTCTTCTCGCTTCTCTTGCTGATTTCTCGGACGCTCAGGCTAAAGACCGAGCATCGCTCTCGGGTCGAAGTTGACGCGAACGTCGGACCATATGTCTTGCTTCCCGGCGGGAACCTGCAGTCCGGCGACATCGCATTTCTGCACGGCGCGAACCGCGCTGGCGTCGAACTGAGGGTTGCCGCTGGATTTCTCAACGGTCGGGCGGCCCTCCAGCTTGCCGGAGGCATTCAGGTTGAAACGGATCACCACGGTGAAGTTCTCGGAACCTTCGAGGCCCACCGGAAGGGTCCAGCAACCACCGAGTTGATCCTCCAACGCCCCCTGCTCCGACTTGGAGAGCTTCTGGCCCTGGTCCTTTTCGCCGCCGAGCGAGGCCTGCTGGGTCGAGCGCTTGGCGCCGCCGCCGGACGGCTTCTGCTTATCGAGCAGGGCCGTAATCTCGTCGGCGTTGAACTGCTTCTCGTCTGATTTCTTCCTGGAAGACGCTTCCTTGACCGGCTTTTCCGCATCCTTGCGATCCGGCGCCTTGGCGCTCTCGGCCTGGGCCGGCTGCGGCTTCGGCCGCGCTTCCGGCGCCGGCGCCGAATCCGGAAGCTTTGCCTCTTCCGTCGGCTGATCCTGCGAGATCGCCTCTGCGACGGCGTCGGGCTTGACCTCTTCCTTTTGGATGGCCGCGGTCTTGTCCGGCTGCGGCGCGGGCGTCGGTTCCTTGGCCGGCGTCGGCTTCGGCTCCGTCTGCTTGACCGGCTCGGGCTTGACTTCTTCCTTCGGCGTCGGCGTCGGGGCTACCTCGGTCGCCGGGGTCGGCTTCGGCTTCTCCTGCGGCTTCGGCACGTCCTCGACCGCGGGCTTCTCGGTCGGCGTCGGTGCGGGCGGCGGCGCCGCTGTCTTCTCGACCGGCTTGGGCTTGGCTTGGTCCGTCACCGGCTTGTCGGTATCGACGGTGTTCTCGCCGACCTTCTGGGCGTCGGGCACGACATCGGGACGCTTGGTCGGCAGCGGCGCCGGCTTGTCATGCATGACCGCCTTCTTGTCGCCCTGCAGCGTCTGTGCCACGGCTTCCATCGGCACGATGTCGACCGCCACCGACTCCACGTCGCTGGCAGGCATGGCCGGCGGCGACGACAGCGTGAACAGCCCGAAGGCCAGCGCCACCGCATGCAATATCACCGAAGAGGTGAGGCCGGTCCGCATTTGGCGTCTACTGATCCTGTTCCTGCAGCGAGACCAGGCCGATATTCTTGTAGCCGGCCGCCGAAATGCGGGCCATGACCTTCATCGCCGTGCCATAGTCGGTCGACTTGTCGCCGCGGATGAAGATGCGCTCGTCATAGCCGGTCTTGGAAATCGCCTGCAGCTTGGCTACCAGTTCCTCGATCGGAATCTCGGTCTCCTGAAGGAAAATCTTGCCCGCGGCGTCGATCGAAACGGTGATCGGCTGGGTGTCGACATTCATCGCCTTGGCCTGCGTGTCCGGCAGGTCGATCGGAACCCCGACGGTGAGCAGGGGCGCCGCGACCATGAAGATGATCAACAACACCAGCATCACGTCGACCATCGGCGTGACGTTGATTTCGGATATCAGGGCATGGTGACGGCCACGCCGCCTATGGCCGCGTCCGCCTCGCCCCATGCCACCTGCGCCTGCAGACATCCCCATGATCGTTCCTCAGGTCTTCTGCGCTACTTTTTCATCGATTTGGCGCGAGAGTATGGCGGAGAACTCGTCCGCGAACCCTTCCATGCGCACACCGAGTTTGTTCGCGTCCGATGACAGCTTGTTGTAGGCGATGACCGCGGGAATGGCCGCGAGCAGGCCGATCGCGGTCGCCAGCAGAGCCTCGGCGATACCCGGCGCCACCACCGAGAGGCTGGTATTCTTCGAGGCGGCGATCGCCTGGAACGACGTCATGATGCCGATGACGGTGCCGAACAGCCCGATGAAGGGTGCGGCCGAGCCGGTGGTGGCGAGGAAACCGAGGCGACCCTCCAGCTTCTCCATTTCGCGCGTCAGCGCCAGGTCCATCGCCTTGTCGATGCGGGTCTGCAGCGCCAGCGCCGATTTCGCGCCCTTTTCGAAACTCTTCTTCCATTCGCGCATGGCGGCGACGAAGATCGCGCCCATGCCGGTGGTCTTGCGGTCGGCCAGCGTCCGATAGAGTTCTTCAAGCGATTGCCCGGACCAGAAGATCTGCTCGAAGCGGTTCAGTGCCAACTTCATCCGGCTATAGGCGACGAGCTTGTCGATGATGATGGCCCAGGTCCAGATCGAGGCGCAGAGCAGGCCGATCATGACCAGCTTGACCACCCAGCCGGCCTGCATGAACAGCGCCCAGATCGATAGATGCGCTGCCGGATCGGCGAGTGCGATGTTTTCCATGACTTAAGTCCTTAAGATTATCCGGGCATCGCTGGCGGCTGGCCCATGGCATCCCTTTGGTCCGATCGCGCGAAGCGTGAAGCTTGCGGGATAAGCCCCGAGTGCACCGTTTCGCGGCCTTTTCGAGGCAAATATTGGTGAAAGGAAGGCGCACGGATTGCGCCAATCTTCGCCAATTCCTTCATGAACCGTTATGGTTAAGGATGGGTTAGGACGTAAGCCGCGGCGCATTGCCGCGCGTGGCTGGTCCGGCCGGAGACCGGGGCCGTCTGGTCAAGGCCTTCCGGATGGGACCATGTGTGGAAGCTTCAGGCTTTTGCCTTCGGCATGAAAGCCGCGATCCATTCCTTCGGGAAACGCTTTGGCCGGCCGCTTTCGCCGACGATCGCCGCTTCGACCTTGGCCTCGACCAGCACATCGTCGCCGCGCTTCAATTGCTGGCCCATGAAGATGCGGGCGCCGGAAATGTCGTCAGTGCGTGTGTCGATGGTCAGGATATCATCCATGCGCGCCGGCGAACGGAAGTCGATCTCCATGCGCCGCACCACCCAGACGATCCGCTCGCCATGCTTGCCGTCCAGGAGTTCGGTGTGATGGACGCCGGTCAGCCGCAGATAGTCGGAGCGGCCGCGTTCGAGGAATTCGAGATAGCGCGCATGATAGACGACGCCGGAGAAATCGGTGTCGGCATAGTAGACCCGGGCCATCAGCCGATGGCCGAATTCGGTCAGCGCGCCGGAAAGCCCGGCGCTCAGCGCCGCCGATTCACCATGATCGTCCATCGCGCTTTCCTTTTCAGGCCCGAACAGGCACCTAAAGCCCTCGGACTTCAGGCACTTTTCTATGCGTATCGTTATCCCAAAACCGCTGCACACTTTTGGGCGACACGCACTGTTTTCGCGCGGGAACGGGATGGCATTGTTGGGCACGATGATCAAGACCTTGATGGCGGCGCTGCTTGCGTTTGCCGCTTTGGGATTGCCCGCCGGAGCGGCGACGTTCTCGATGAAACGCGGCCTCAATCTCGACCAGTGGGTGACCTGGCCGGCCGAGGACAGATGGGGCGACCGCCAGGCCATCCTGCCCTATCCGGAGTGGCGCAAATTCCTCAACGAGGACGACCTCAAGGCGCTCAAGGATGCAGGCTTCGACTTCCTACGCATGCCGGTCGATCCCGCGCCCTTTCTTTCGGACCAGAGCGCGGCCCTTCGCGACGACCTCTATGGCAGCGTGCTGGACTCGGCGCGCATGGTCAACCGCGCCGGTCTCAAGGTGATCGTCGACCTGCATCTGATCCCCGCCGGCGGCAATCGCAAGATCGGCATGAGCGAGGTGATGCACGATCCGGCCGTCTTCGATGCCTATACCGAGCTGGTGCGCAAGATGGCGCGGACGCTCTCCAAGGAGGATCCAAAGCTTGTCGCGCTGGAACTGATGAACGAGCCGCTGGTCGATTGCGACGCGAGCGTCACCAATCCTTGGCCCGAACTGCAGAAGCGCTTGTTCGCCGCCGCGCGCGCCTCTGCCACCAGGCTCACGCTGGTGCTGAGCGGCGGCTGCTATTCGAACGCGGAGTCGCTGGCCAAAATCGATCCCGGGACGATCGCCGATGACAACGTCATCTGGACCTTCCACTCCTACGATCCGTTTCTTCTGACGCATCAGGGCGCTAGCTGGGCCGGCGACTTCATCCCCTATGTCACCGGCCTGCCTTACCCGCTGACGGCCGTTCCGAAGGCGCAGTTGGACATGACGCTGGACACGATCCGCGACCGGATCAAGGCCGAGGCGCCCTGGCCGCGACGGAACGGCCTGCTCGCCTATCTCGACGAACAGGCGGCGACGATGGACAGTCCTGAAAAGCTGCTTGGCCTGATGGATGCGCCGTTCGCGACGGTCAACGCCTGGGCGAAGGCAAACGGCGTCAAGCCGCAGGATATCACGCTCGGCGAATTCGGCATGATCCGCCAGGAATACGGTAACGGCTTCGTCATGCCGGCCGCCTACCGCGCGGCCTATGTGCGCGACATGATCGCCCGCGCCGAGGCGCATGGCTTTTCATGGTCGGTGTGGAGCTATGGCGGCGCCTTCGGCATCGTCGATGCCTTCGACGGCGAAAAGGCGGAACCCGACGTGATGGACGTGATCAGGTCGCTTCGGTAAAACGCGCGGAAAGCGGACTATCCCAGATCGATCTGCAGAATCTCCGGCCGCACCCCGAAACGTATCGGCGCGATGCTGAAGCCCAGTCCACCGGAGACAATCAGGTTGCGGTCGTTCTCGACCACGTGGCCATAAGCGTAGCGGTTGCCATAGGCGGAAGGCACCACCGGCGAATAGCCGAACAGCCGCACCTGTCCGCCATGCGTGTGACCGGACAAGGTGAGCGAAACCCGCCAGGGCACTTTCGGAAAAATGTCCGGCTCATGCGCAAGCAGGATGATCGGAGCGGTGTCGCCCACCTTGGCCAGCGTGCCGGGAAGGTCGTCGAGACCGGTGAGCCCGCTGCGGCCCCTGGCCTTGTCCGGCAACAGGGCGATCTGGTCGGCCAGGCCGGCTATCCAGAAGCCCTGCCCGTCCTTTTCCAGGCGTACGACGTCGTTCTCCAGCACCGGAATGCCGACGGCCTCCAGCGCCTTTCGCGAAATGGTCGGCCCTGCCCCGGCCGCTTGCGCCGAGCGATCCTCCCACCAGTCGTGATTGCCGAGGATAGACCACACGCCGAGCGGCGCCTTGAGCCCTGCCAGCGCGGGCGCCCATTCCGACGCGTTTACCCAGCCGGTCACCAGCCGGGTCCCGGCGGGGTAGTCGCCAAGCATGACGATGACGTCCGGCTGCAGCGCATTGGCTTCCTCGGCAAGTGCTGCGATCCGTTCCGGCGTCATCCAGGGCCGGCAGGCGTGGATGTCGGCCAGCGCCACGACACGCAACTTGAGTCCGGCCGGCCAGTGCGGCGGCGTCAGCGTGTAGCGCTTCACATGGGTGAGCAGCATCGGCTCGATACCGACGGCATAAGCGCCAAGCGACACCAGGCTGAAGGCCGAGCCGCCGACAAGGCGCAGGAAACCACGTCTGGTGATCATGGATCGGCCCAAGCCCCTTGGGATTCTATCGGGAAGCTGCCTTAAAGGCGGCAATTGCGCCCTCAGCTAGGCGGAGGCGAGCAGATTCTGCACAGACGGGCCGTTACGCGGCCAAACGGCGAACAAATATGCGTTACTCTTCCTGGAACAGGCTGATCTGCTGCTGGGCGATATCCTTCGGCGGGTCGAGCCCGAGATGGCGCCAGGCATTGGCGGTCAGAACGCGGCCGCGCGGCGTGCGCTGGATGAAGCCCTGCTGGATCAGATAGGGCTCGATGATGTCCTCGATGGCGTCTCGCGGCTCGGAGAGCCCGGCCGCGATCGTCTCGATGCCGACCGGTCCGCCGCCGAAATTGCGCGCGATCATCGACAGATAGCGGCGGTCGAGCGCGTCGAGGCCGAGCGCGTCGACCTCCAGCCTTGTCAGCGCCTCGTCGGCGATCTTCCTGTCGACATGGCCGTCCCCCGCGACGCTGGCGAAATCGCGCACCCGGCGCAGTAGCCGGCCGGCGATGCGCGGCGTGCCGCGCGCGCGGCGCGCGATCTCCAGCGCGCCATCGTCGCCAAGCGGCATCGACAGGATGCGGGCGCCGCGCCGCACGATCTGCTCCAACTCCTCGACCGTATAAAAATTGAGCCGGACGGGAATGCCGAAACGATCGCGCAGCGGATTGGTCAGGAGCCCAAGCCGGGTCGTCGCCGCGACCAGCGTGAAACGGGCAAGGTCGATCTTGACCGAGCGCGCCGCCGGCCCCTCGCCGATGATCAGGTCGAGCTGGAAATCCTCCATGGCCGGATAGAGGATTTCCTCGACCGCCGGATTGAGCCGGTGGATCTCGTCGATGAAGAGCACGTCGCGCTCCTCGAGATTGGTGAGCAGCGCCGCCAGATCGCCGGCCTTGGCGATGACCGGGCCGGAGGTCGAGCGGAAATTGACGCCGAGCTCGCGCGCCATGATCTGCGCCAGGGTCGTCTTGCCGAGCCCCGGCGGACCGACGAACAGCACATGGTCGAGCGCCTCGCCGCGGCCCTTGGCGGCATCGATGAAGACCTTGAGATTGGCGCGCACCGCCGCTTGGCCGACGAACTCGTCGAGCGACTGCGGCCGCAAGGTCTGGTCGGCATCCTCACCGCGCTTGTCGGGGGCAATGAGGCGGGGCGAAAGGCTCATGCCGCCTTCCTTGCATAGGACCGACAATGGAACAAGCGCCGCCTCACCGCGCCAGTTCCTTAAGGCCGAAGCGGATCAGCTTGGACGCATCCGCGCCCTCGCCGGCCGATTTCAGCGCTGCCGCGACCGCGTTCGCAGCGATATCGCGCGAATAGCCGAGATTGACCAGCGCCGAGACAGCGTCGGTGATCGGTGCCGCCGCGACACCTTCGCCGAGTTCCTGCTTGAGGCCGATCGTGCCGCTGGCCGCGCCCGCATAGGCCGGCGCCTTGGTGCGCAATTCGGTGACGATGCGTTCCGCCACTTTCTTGCCGACGCCGGGGGCGCGGGAAACCATGGCGATGTCGCGCAGCGCGATCGCATTGGCGAGTTCGGCCGGCGCCAGCGTCGACAGCACCGCCAGCGCCACCTTGGCGCCGACGCCCTGCACATTGTTCATCAAAAGCCGGAACCACTCGCGCTCCAGCGCCGACTGGAAGCCGTAGAGCCGGATCATGTCCTCGCGCACATAGGTCTCGATGAACAGCACCACCGCCTCGCCGGGCGATGGCAGCGACGCCAGCGTGCGCGCCGAGCAATGCGCGACATAGCCTACGCCGTGCACGTCGACGAGGCAGGAGTCCTCGTCGATCTCGTCCAGCGTGCCTTTCAGCTTGCCGATCATGATTGTCCCCTCACGCCAGCGCTGCCATCCGGTAGGCGACGCTTTGGCGGTGATGCGCATGGCAGATGGCGATGGCCAAAGCGTCGGCAGCATCGTCGGTATCGAAGATCGCCTTCGGCATCAGCACCTTGACCATCATATGGATTTGCTTCTTCTCGCCGTGGCCGACGCCGATAACCGCCTTCTTGACGGCATTGGGGGCATATTCGGCGACCACCAGCCCGGCACGCGCCGGCACCAGCATGGCAATACCGCGCGCCTGGCCGAGCTTCAGCGTCGCCGTGGCATCCTTGTTGACGAAAGTCTGCTCGACCGCTGCCTCATGCGGCATGGCTTGGTGCAGGACCTCGGCCAAACCGTCATGCAGCTGGCAGAGCCTTGTCGCCAACGACTCCTTTTCGTCGGACCTCACCGTGCCGGACGCGACGAAGCGCAGCGAATTGCCGACGCTGTCGATAATACCCCAACCGGTGCGCCTCAGCCCCGGATCGATGCCGATGATGCGAATCGCTTCCCCCATGCGCCAAGTCTAGCCGTGGCGGCAAGCGATGCCAGCGAAATGTGAACAAACCAGAAACAATCGCGATCTTAAGAACGCATTCGAAATCCCATCAAGCTGGCGTTCACGGGCTGGCAGGCGCGAAATCCCGGACCTAATGCGTGTCGCGCAAAAGTGCGCAGCGGTTTTGCGATAACGACATGCATGAAAACAAAGCCTTTAGTTCGTCACACGACGGATGGTTTTCGACAGCCGCGTGAGAAATGCCGGCCTCGACGACGCGACCAGCTTCCATGCCAGGACTGCATTTCCCATGCGCCGCGGCAGGAGCCCGATGCAGAGGAACCAGGCTGCCAGCGCGGCCCGCCGCCGCCAGGATGCGTCCATTTCCAGACTGGCGGCGGCGCCCGCTTTTGCCAGCCCCAGCCGGGAGTCGGTCGTGACCGGATGCCGGGGCTCGTCGACGCAAAGCGAGGCCAGTCGCTCTTCCAGATGAACCGGATCGCGAAGGCCGGCATCCGGCGGTACGGTCAGACCGATCTCGGCCGCCCGGTCGGACAAGGCTTCAAGGCGCCGGAAGTCATGCGCCACGCGCCAGCGCGCCCGCTCGGCAAGCTTTTCGGCAAAGACCGAATGGTTGGAGCCGTGGATGCGGTAGGCGCCAAGGCAGGTGTCGATGGATTTCACGTCCCCGTGCAGCGGCGCGAGCGTTGCGAGATAGCCATCGGCGCCTTGCCGGAAATCGCTTTCGGGCACGGGCATTATCGGATCCAGCGCCTCACGGTCGAACGCCAGCCCGCTCGTCACCGTCGTACGGTAGCGCCCCTTGCGCAACAACTCCGGGACGACGTCGCCCGAGTCGAACGGCTGTTCCGGGGGCGGAAAGACATCCTTGATATGTTGGTCCTCATCGACGAGATGCAATCTGAATTGCGCCTGGGCGACATCCGCGTCCCACTCGCCCAGGACCTCGGAGACGGCGTTCGGATAGAGATAATCGTCGGCGTCGAGGAAAAGAACGATCTCCCCGGTGCTCGCCTCGAACCCCGTATTGAACGCAGCGGCATGTCCGCCATTCCTGCGCCTGAGGCACGAGCGGATCTTGTCGCCGTAGGATTCGATGACGGCCACCGACGCGTCCGTCGAGGCGTCGTCGACGACCACGACCTCGACATTTTGGTGGTCCTGCTCCAACGCGCTGTCGATGGCGCGTCCAAGAAACTGTCCGTAGTTGTAATTGGGGATGATGATCGATACCGGGATGCGGTCCAATGGCGAATGCACGGATCAAGCCTCGCAATCTGCTTTGGTCACAGTGACGGTGATTTTCTTGCAAAACCGGCTCGGGTCGACCCGGCTGCGGCGAACGGCTCCAACTAGAGGCCCATCGCTTCAAGACAAGGGCGATATTTCTCGCGAAGGCCGGCATGACCTTCGATGCAACGACGGCTGCCGCAGTATCGAAGAGCAGTCGGCGGTCGCAGGCATTCGGCTTACGGCCACGATCGCGGCTCGCCGGATCGCGCCTCGATTGAAGGATGTGGGTTCCCGCTTCGCGCGCCGCTGTCGCGGCGTTTGTTGCAAACGCGGTTTCAGCCGCGCGCGAAAGCCGTATTCAAGAGACTGATCTGGTCGGAAACCGGGTTGGCCCGCCGGCTGGGGACGTGCGTGTCGTTGATGACGCCGCCATAGATTTCCTCGTCCATGCGCCGCACCAGAGCCTGCAGGCGCAACGAACGCGTCACGAGGTCCAGAAAATCCTTGGGCAGTTCGTTCCAGCCAAGCGCCTCGTCATGCGCGGAGGCGGTGTCGAGCCGCACCTTGGATTTCTCCGAGGCCACCTGGTCGCGCGTCATCTCGCCGGAATTCGCCGCCCGCTGCAAAAGCAACCAGGAAGCGACCTGCATGAGCCTTGTGGTCAGCCGCATCGACTCGGCCGCATAGAGCGTCGCCGCCGTGCGCGACAATTTCTTGGCTTCGAGCCTGCCCTTGCCATCGAGATATTCGGCGGCCTGCTCGACCAGCCCCATACCTTCCTGGTAGAGCGGCTTGAAGGATTGGGAGAAAACCCGGCGCTCCGCCAATTTGATGGTTTTCGCGCTGCCCTTCGAAGGCTCGTTCATCGATACGCCCCTGCACTGCCGTCGGCCGATTCGGCAATCCTTGCCGACGTGGCCCGCACCCTAAATGACTGAGGCTTGAAAATGCGCTTCGATGCCCATGAAGGCAAGCGCATGTTTAACAAACGGTTAACGCCGGCCTCGTTCCAGCCATTCGCAAGCGGATGGCACCGGCTTGCCGCCCGCGGACAAAAAAAGAGCCGCGGATAAGGCGGCTCTCAGGAGTTTAACAGGGAGGCGTCAAACAAAGTGGCTCCAACCACTCGGTAAGAATCCAGCAAAACTGGATGCGCATAGTAAACGCCCGTAAAGCTTAATGAACCCTTAACGCGGCGACGATTTTTTAAGCGAACGCGCTTTCCCGTGCCGCAATAGGACAGCCGGCCTCGCCGCCCGGGAACCGTATTTCGGATGCAGTCATCGCGGCTTTCGAAACATGTAGGCTGCCGCCGCGGCATCGTTCCGAAACACGCGCCACGCAAAAGCCCGCTCCTCTGAGCGGCGCGCAAAACCGCGCCGCTCAAAATCATGCGGGATATCCGGGAGCAGATCATGGATTGGTATTCGATCGTCAAATTCCTTCACATCGTTTCGGCCGTTTTGTGGGTCGGCGGCGGCTTCGTGCTGTTCCTGCTCGGTGTATTGGCCGAGCGTGCCGGCAACATCGAGGACAAGCTGCAGGCTATGCGCGCCAGCGGACAGCTCGGCGGCAGGTTTTTCGCGCCGATGTCGATGCTGACGCTGGTCTTCGGCCTCATCATGTGCGGCTTCTGGGTCGGCTTTGCCGACCTGTGGATCGTCATCGGCCTCGTCGGCTATGCCACGACCTTCTCGATCGGCATGCTCGTCTTCAAGCCGACCGGCGAGCGCATGGGCGCCATGATCGCCGAGCAGGGCGTGACGCCGGCCGTTCTTGCCATCGGCCAGCGCATGATGAACTGGGCGCGCCTCGATTATGCGGTGATGCTGGTGATCATCGCCGACATGGTGCTGAAGCCCACCCTGCACGACATCGGCATTCTTGCCGGCATGGTCATGGTGGTTGCGCTGGGCGCCGCGCTCGCCTTCGGCGGCGGTCGCCAGATGGTGCCGAACGCTGCCTGAGTCCTTGTGGTGAGTGGCCAGATGGCCACTCACCACAAGCCGGCGATACCATCCCACAGCAACTTGACGGCGACCACCGCGACGGTGGCGTAGGTGAACGGGTAGAAGATCTCCGGCCGCATGCGGCGCACCAGCCACGCCCCGGCGATGGTGGAGAGCGGCGCCAGCGGCATCAGCACCGCCGACGCTGTGAGGTTGGTGGTGTCGAACTGGCCGAGCGCGAAATAGGGGATGAGCTTCAGCGCGTTGGTGGCGGCAAAGAAGATCGCCGCCGTGCCCGACAGCACTTTCGGATCGAGCCGGATCGGCAGCGCATAGACCTGGAAGGGCGGGCCGCCGACATGGGCGACGAAGCTGGTGAAACCGGCGACCGTGCCCCAGAAGGCGGCGGCAATGCGGTTCGGTTCCGCCGCATGGTCGGCACCATGGCGGAACTGCAGATAAATCCAGCGCAGCACGAACACCAGCGCGACCGCGCCGACGATCAGCCGTACCATCTCCTCGGTGACCAAAGCCGCTGTCAGCCAGCCGAGCCCGATGCCGATGACGGCGCCAGGCATCATGTCGACCAGCATCTTGCGGTCGTAGACGCCCCACCAGGTCCACACGGAAACGACATCCATCAGGCAAAGGATCGGCAGCAGGATGGCGGCCGCCTGAACCGGCGGGATGGTCAGCGCCATCAGCGGCACGCCGACGAAACCGACGGCGCCGCCGAAGCCGCCTTTCGACAGGCCGACAAGGATCACCGCCGGAATGGCGGCGGCATAGAACCACGGGTCGCTGAGCAGGCCTGACATCGGCAAGGGAAGGTTGGAGAAGGCGGGAATTCAGCAATAGCGCAGAATAGCGCGGCCCGGATAGTCATTATTGCCTGCATCCGCTATTGCCGGCCCGATATCGACGACCTGCCGCACGGCCAAGGTTCGTCATTCGGCCGGCTCGCTGTCTCGAGGTATGGAAATGAACGCCATCAGCATTCGCAAGGCACGCGAAGCGGACATTGCTGCGATCGTCGCGATGCTTGCCGACGACGCGCTCGGCCAGGCCCGCGAAGACGCCGGCCTGCCGCTGTCGCGGGCCTATCTGGACGCCTTCGCCGCGATAGACGGCGATCCGAACCAGTTCCTCGCGGTGATGACCGACGGCGACGACGTGATCGGCACGCTGCAGATCACCTTTATCGCCGGGCTGTCGCTGCGCGGTTCCCAGCGCGGCCTGATCGAGGCGGTGCGCATCGCGGCGGAGCGGCGCGGCGAGGGCTTGGGACAGCGCCTCTTGGAATGGGCGATCGACAAATGCCGCGAGCGCGGCTGCCGCGTCGCCCAGCTGACGACCAACAAGAGCCGGCTCGACGCGCATCGCTTCTATGAGCGCCTTGGCTTAAAGGCCAGCCATATCGGCTACAAGCTGGAGCTGTAGAGCGGCTCAGCGTTTCACGGAAGCGCCTGCCCCCTCTAGCCTTTCGTATAGTCAGGCCCAAAACGCGTCGGCAGGCCGTCGGCGAATTTCAACCAGGGGAGCTTTTCCTCGAAAGCGACATGTAGCGTAGGCACAAATTTTTCCGGCTCCGCCATCGCCGCCGCAAAAAAATGCATGACACCAGACATGTTCTTTGAGCGGAAGGAAAGCGGCGAGCCACAGTGATCGCAAAAAGTTCTTTCCACGCCGGGAGAAGAGTTGAATACCTTCGGTGGCCTGCCGAGCCATCGCCATTGGCCGTCCAGGACGCCAATATAGGCGGTCATCGGCGCAGAACATTGCCGCCGACAACTTTCACAATGACAAACCACGCAGGCCTGTGCCGAACCATCGACTTCAAAGGCAACAGCGCCACATAGGCAATGGCCGCGCATGCGGAACCTCCTTGAGGCAGCAAGGACAGCTTAGTGCCGGAGGCGTGCGGGAGTCGCCAAGGAATGCGCCGAACTTGCGCCTGATCCCGACATTCGGCGCTGGCGAAAGTGGCCGCGTGCGCGAGGCGTTAGCTTCAAGCTGAGTTCATCACCGCCGTGCCTGGACCAGCAGGAACATCGGCCGCTCGAGTTCCTCGGCCAGTTCCGGCCGGGCGGCGATCTGCTCCTCCGACGGGCAAAATTCCTCGACATGCCCGATGCTGAATCCGGCCTGAATCAGCAAATTGAGCGTGGCGCCGATGGTGCGGTGGTGCTTGACCACGCCCTTGGTGAACCAGTCTGTGGTGCGCGGTCCCTCGACCAGATACCGGTCGACCGGCCATGTCTTCCTGCCCGCGGCATCGACGGACCAGCCCGGGTTGGTCGGCGCCATGTAAATCGGATGTTCCGTCGAGAAGACGAAGGTTCCGCCGGGAACCAGGGCCTCGTGGACGGTCGCGAACAAGCCCGCGGCATCGCCGACATAATGCAAGGCAAGCGAGCTGTAGGCGAAGGTCGAAACGGGCTTTTGGCAGACTGAGTTCGTCGAGGTCGGCGCGCAGATAGGTGACGGCATCGTCGGAGCCGGCGGCGCGTGCCCGTGCAAGCATCTTTTCCGACAGGTCGAGGCCGAGGACTTCGCTCGCGCCATGCGAGCGCGCCCAGCGGCAGAACCAGCCGAACCCGCAACCGAGATCGACGATGCTCAAGCCGTTGACGTCGGGCAACATGGCGCGCAGCGCCGGCCATTCGGGCGCGCCGTCCAGGCCCTCGACCGAGCGGCCGAGACGACTATAGCCGTCGAAGAAATCCGGACGGTCGTAGATGTTTTGCGCCATGTGCCTGTCTTGCTTTTTGCCTGCATATCTAGCGGACCTCCCCGCGGCTTCCAACGCCATCCTCGGAACCCAAATGGGCGACGCAAGCCACAGCGGTGGTTAAGCATTTTGGCCCTGGCGCCGCACGGCTGCTGTTCAAGCCGCCCCCTTTGCTCTATGCCGCAATGCAACCATCTTCGCCCGGCATAGGCGAAACCGGGATCGAAGGCCAATGAACGATTTAACTCCGCCCAACCGCTGCCGCATCGTGCTGATCGCGCCGCCGCTCGTGCCGGCGGAGCAGATCTGCGCGGCGTTCGAGGGCGGCGACGTCGCCTCGCTGATCCTGCCCGACAACGGCATGGACGATGCCTCCTTCCAGGCCTTTGCCGAAAGGATCGTGCCGATCGCTCAAAGTGCCGGCGTCGCTGTCATCATCGCCGGCGACAGCCGCATCGCCGGGCGCGTCCAGGCCGACGGCATCCATGTTGAAGTGAAGTCGGGGGAACTCGCCGAGACGATCGAGCGCCTGGCCGGCAAGATGATGGTCGGCATCGGCGGCGCCAAGACGCGCGACGAGGCGCTGGAGCTCGGCGAGGAGCGGCCCGACTATATGTTCTTCGGCCGTTTCGGCTATGATAACAAGCCGGAGCCGCACCACCGCAACCTCACCCTCGGCAAATGGTGGGCGGAGATGATTTCGATCCCCTGCATCGTCATGGCCGGCTCCGAGCTTGCTTCCGTCGAGACGGTGGCCGCGACTGGCGCGGAATTTGTGGCGCTGTCCAGCGCCGTCTTTGCCGACGGGCGCGACCCGCGGGCGGCGATTGCCGCCGCCAACGCGCTGCTCGATGAAACCGCGCCGCGTTTCGAGGACTGACATGCGCCTGCGTGTCCTTTCTCTGGTTGTCCTGGCCGGCTTGTTGGCGCAGGCCGCGATGGCGGCTGAGACCATCCCGCTGCCACAGCAGCGGCCGGATGCCGGCACTCCGGACTCCGGCACACCGAATACGCCCACACCGAACGCGGCAACGCCGGATGCCGGCGAGCCGGATGCGAGCAGGTTCGGCACCGTCACGCACATCGACAAGCCGATCCAAAACACCTTGCCGCAACCGGCCACCATGACGCCGCCATCGGCCGACGCCGTCAATCCCGACCGCTTCGGCGCCAAGCAGCCGGACGCCGCCTACGGCGCCTTCCAGCGCGGGCTTTACAAGACCGCCTACAACCTCGCCATGGACCGCGCCAAGAACGGCGATCCGGCGGCCGAGACGCTGGTGGCCGAAATCCTGTCGCGCGGACTGGGCGTGCCGCTCAATCCGGCCGAGGCCGGCAAATGGTATGCGCTGGCCGCCGAACAGGGCGTGCCGGAGGCACAGTTCCAATATGCGCTGATGCTGCTCGACGGCCGTTATGTGAAGAAGGACGAAAAGGGCGCCTTCGCGCTGATGCAGGCCTCGGCCGAGGCCGGCAACCGGCTTGCACAGTTCAATTTCGCCCAGTTGCTCGTCCAGCAGGATCCCGGCGATGACGGCCTGGTGAAGGCCGCCGTCTACTACGAGCGTGCCGCCGCCACCGGCCTTGCCGATGCGCAATATGCAATGGCGCAGCTCTACGCCAACGGCGTCGGCGGCAAGCCGCACGACGACGCCCAGGCGCGTCTTCTGCTGACGCAAGCCGCGAGGCAGAACTACGACACCGCGCAGATCGACCTCGCCGCCTGGATGATCGAGGGCCGCGGCGGCGGGCGCGACCTGAAATCGGGCTTTGCCTGGATGAAGCGGGCGGCGGAGGGCGGCAACGTCGCCGCCCAGAACCGCCTCGCCAAGCTCTATATGGGCGGCATCGGCACCGACCCGGACCTGATCCTTGCCGGCGCCTGGTACATCGTCGCCCGCCGCGCCGGCCTGATCGACCCGCGGATGGACGATTTCCTGCAGGGCCTCGACGACGACCAGACCAAGCAGGCGCTGCAGAAGGCAAATCGCCTGCGTTGACGCATGGCGCTACGGACACCATTTCCTGGCTCGCTTGGGTCCCCTCCCTTGCCTCCCTCCCTTGCTACTGCGTGCAATTTGTGGTCTTGGAGGCGCCAAAGCGCGACCCGCGCCTGAAAAATCTCATTCCGGATCAGTTCATCATGGCCAAGATCAGTGGCAACGAAATCCGTCCCGGCTACGTCATCGAGCACGATGGCGGGCTGTGGGTGGCGGTCAAGACCAACACCGTCAAGCCTGGCAAGGGCGGCGCCTACAATCAGGTCGAGCTGAAGAACCTGATCAACGGCACCAAGCTCAACGAGCGCTTCCGCTCGGCCGAGACCGTCGAGCAGATCCGGCTCGATCTGAAGGATTTTTCGTTCCTCTACGAGCAGGGCGACGCCCTGGTCTTCATGGATACCGAAAGCTACGAGCAGCTCGAGCTGGCCAAGGACTTCGTTGGCGAGCGCGCCGCCTTCCTGCAGGACGGCATGATGGTGACGGTGCAGCTTTACGAAGAGCGGCCGATCGGCATTTCGCTGCCCGACCAGGTAACGCTGACCATCACCGAGGCCGACCCGGTGGTTAGGGGCCAGACGGCCGCCTCCTCCTACAAGCCGGCGGTGCTGGAGAACGGCATTCGCGTGCTGGTGCCGCCCTTCATCTCGGCCGGCGAGCGTATCATCGTCGACACCAACGAAATCACCTACATGCGCCGCGCGGATTAACGGCAAAAAAGCAGGAAGAAAAAATGGCGCGTTCCGCTCTCCTCAACGTCATGGTCCAGGCCGCGATGAAAGCCGGCCGCTCGCTGTCGCGCGACTTCGGCGAGGTGCAGAACCTGCAGGTCTCGATGAAAGGCCCGGGCGACTATGTCAGCCAGGCCGACCGCAAGGCCGAAGAGATCGTCTTCGCCGAGCTTTCCAAGGCGCGGCCGGGTTACGCCTTCCTGATGGAGGAGCGCGGCGCCGTCGAAGGCGAGGACGCCCAGCATCGCTGGATCGTCGACCCGCTCGACGGCACCACCAACTTCCTGCACGGCATTCCGGTCTTCTCGGTGTCGATCGCGCTCGAGCGCCAGGGCCAGATCGTCGCCGGCGTCGTCTACAATCCGGCGATGGACGAACTCTACACGGCCGAGCGCGGCGGCGGCGCCTTCATGAACGACCGTCGGCTGCGCGTTGCCGGACGCTCCAAGCTGACCGACGCGATAATCGGCTGCGGCGTACCGCATCTCGGCCGCGGCCAGCACGGCAATTTCCTGATCGAGCTGCGCAACGTCATGGCCGAAGTCTCCGGCGTACGCCGCCTTGGCTCCGCCGCGCTCGATCTCGCCTATGTCGCGGCCGGCCGCATGGACGGCTTCTGGGAAACCGGCCTGTCGTCCTGGGACATCGCCGCGGGCATCCTTCTGGTGCGCGAAGCCGGCGGCTTCGTCTCCGATATGGATGGCGGACAGGACATGCTGGACAATGGCGAGGTCGTCGCCGGCAACGAGCTCATCCAGCGCGCGCTTCTCAAGACCGTGAAGAAACCGCTGTCGTCGCGCTGAGAGGTGGGGCGCGCGAAGCGCCCTTACTGCGAAAGTCGGAATCGATTTTCGGAAAGGATCGTGTGCAAATCAAAGTGCTGCAGTGTCCTTTGCGCGTCGAAAGGACGCGCCGCTCCGCAGTCGCAAAACCGCAACCGAAGCTTGAAATACTGGTCCGCGACTGCCCAGATCAAGGGACAGCAGGATCATTTTATGAACGATGTGCGGCCAGATACCCAGCTTGACATCCCCTTTGTGGGGCGCTGGCACTATTCGCGCGCCGAGATAATCGCCGACGGCATCGTGCATGCGGTGGGCATAGTGCTGGCGATCGCTGCCGGCTCGACTTTCCTGGCGCTCGCCGCTTTTCATTCCGGTCCAGGCGAATATACCGCAGCCGTCTTCTACGTAGTGTCGCTGCTCACCGTGCTGTCCGTATCGCTGACTTACAATCTGTGGCCGGTCTCGTGGCCGGCGAAATGGATCCTGCGCCGCTTCGATCACGCAGCGATCTATCTCCTGATCGCCGCCACCTACACGCCCTTCCTCGCCCAGCTCCACAGCACGCCGCTGGCGCTACCCATGATCGTCGTCGTGTGGAGCGCAGCAGCGGCCGGCATCGCCATCAAGATGTTCCTGCCCGGGCGCTACGACCGGCTGGCCATCGTCTTCTATCTCGCCATCGGCTGGAGCGGCGTGGTGCTCGCCGGACCGCTGGTCGAAACACTGCCGACGACCTCGGTCGCGCTGCTCGTCGCCGGCGGCATCGTCTATTCCTGCGGCGTCGTCTTCTTCGCCTGGAAGGGCCTGCGCTTCCACAATGCCGTCTGGCACGGCTTCGTCGTCACCGGCGCCGGCCTGCATCTGGCCGCCATGGTCGACTGCCTGGTGGTCAACCGGTTCTAGGCCTGTGGCGCCGGCCTATCGGGCCATATTGCCAAGCGCCATTCAATTTGGTCACAATTCCGTTTAGAGTCGCGGCAATTCTGCGGCGGTGGCATCGGAAACGGGGCACGGATGGCTTTTCTCAGATCCTTCGGCAGGCGATCGGACGTCCTGGTCTATGATCCGCACAAGCTGTCGAGTCCGCAGGTCTTCCTGCTCACCATGGTGATCTTCCTGATCATCGTCGCTTTCATCGCCGCCATCCTCACCCGCCAGATCTCGACCGCCTTCTCCAGCAATCCGGGCCTCAACGGACTGATCATCGGCGTGCTGGCGGTCGGTATCCTGCTTGCGTTCGTGCAGGTCGGGCGGCTGTTCCGCGAGGTGCGCTGGGTCAATTCCTTCCGCGCCGGCTCCGAGACCACCGAGCCGGTTCTTTTGGCGCCGATGAAGGCGATGATCGGCCGTTCGTCCTCGGTGGCCTTCTCGACCTCGTCGATGCGCACGATGCTGGATTCCATCGCCACCCGCCTCGACGAAAGCCGAGACACCTCGCGCTACCTGGTCGGCCTGCTGGTGTTCCTAGGCCTGCTCGGCACCTTCTGGGGCCTGCTCAACACCATCGCCTCGATCCGCGAGACGATCGAGGCGCTGGACCCGGGCACCGGCGATGCCGCCGCCGTGCTCGACGCGCTGAAGCAGGGCCTGTCGGCGCCGCTCGCCGGCATGGGCACCGCGTTTTCGTCCTCGCTGTTCGGCCTTTCCGGCTCGCTTGTGCTCGGCTTTCTCGATCTGCAGGCCGGCCGCGCCCAGACCCGCTTCTACACCGAACTCGAGAACTGGCTCTCCTCGGTCACCGATCTGTCGTCGGACATCGTCGTGTCCGATACGTCAAAGGCCGCCGAATCCTCCGAGGATATCCGGCTGCTGTCGGAACGGCTGCGCAGCCTGCAGGAGAATGGCGGAGGCTCCAATCCACGCGTCGCCACCGCCATGGCCAATCTTGCCGACGGCATCTCGGGGCTGGTGAAGAACATGCGCTCCGAGCAGCAGATCATGCGCGACTGGGTCGAGGCACAGTCCGATGAGCAGAAGGCCATGCGCAACACACTGGAAAAGATCGCCGACGCGCTGAAGAAGCAAGGGGTCCACTGACGTGGCGCTGGCAAGACGGCGCGCCGACCGCCGCATCGACTACTGGCCGGGCTTCGTAGATGCCTTGTCGACGCTGCTGCTGGCGATCATGTTCCTGCTCACTGTCTTCGTGCTGGCGCAATTCCTGCTCAGCCGCGAGATATCCGGCAAGGACGCGGTGCTGAACCGCCTCAACTCGCAGATCAACGAGCTGACCCAGTTGCTCGCGCTGGAACGCACGAACAGCCAGGACAAGGAGGATTCGCTCGCCAACCTGCAGGCGTCGCTGTCGGCGGCGCAGGCCGAAAAGAGCCGCCTCGAACAGTTGCTGGCGCAGGGCGCCGGCGCCGGCGACGCGGCCAGCAGGCGCGCCGACCAGCTATCCGGCGAACTCGGCAACCAGCGCCAGATAAGCCAGCAGGCGCTGAGCCAGGTCGAGATCCTCAACCAGCAGATCGCGGCCCTGCGCAAGCAGATCGGCGCGCTCGAAGACGCGCTCAACGTCTCCGAGCAGCGCGACCGCGATTCCAACACCAAGATCGCCGATCTCGGCCGCCGCCTGAATGTCGCGCTGGCGCAGCGCGTTCAGGAGCTCAACCGTTACCGTTCCGACTTCTTCGGTCGGCTGCGCGAGATCCTCGCCGACCGCGAGAACATCCGTATCGTCGGCGACCGCTTCGTCTTCCAGTCGGAGGTGCTGTTTCCGACCGGCTCCGACGTGATCAACGACGCCGGCAAGGTCGAGATGAAGAAGCTCGCCGACGCCATCATCGAATTGCAGAAGGAAATCCCGCCCGAGATCAGCTGGGTGCTGCGCGTCGACGGCCACACCGACAACAAGCCGCTGTCCGGCACCGGCCGCTATCGCGACAACTGGGAATTGTCGACCGCGCGCGCGACGTCCGTCGTGAAGTTCCTGATCGAGAACGGCGTGCCGGCCAACCGGCTGGTGGCCGCCGGCTTCGGCGAATTCCAGCCGCTCGATCCAGCCGACACCGATGACGCGCGCAGCAAGAACCGTCGTATTGAGCTGAAGCTCACCGAACGGTGATTTGAAGCATGTCTCTCGAAAGTGGGAACCGGTTTCGGGACAAAGACATGCGTGGAATCAAAGCCCTAAAGCGCACGGAGCGTATCTGAAGATCGCGACGCGCTTTAGGATCACGCAAAGTCACGGGAAGTTGTTTGTCGGCTGAATACTTAGAACGCCAAGTTCCGGCGGCAAGGCCTGAAAACATTATCTTTTTTTAATTACACATCGCGAATCGACGCATCTAACTTGCCGCGCAGGGCCGGGGTCCCGCCGGCGATGGCTCCCATCGCGACGCGACGGAACCGGACGGCCCGGAAGGTCGGAAGGCGACGCGGCGCGGCCGCTCCCTTCCTGGTAGAAGGATGCGCCGCCATGCGCGCTTCAACATCTCTCAAGACTGCAACCCTCGCTGCGGTTCTGATCGCGGCCCCGCTCGCCGGCGCCTATGCGGCCGGGCACCACAAGGGGCTTCTCGACGCGACCCCTCCAGCCGATTTCATCGGACCGCGCGTGACCAGCCTGATCGATCAGATCCAGGGCGTGGATCAGGGCATCACCGACGCCCGGCAGGCAAACAACATTTCGGCTTCGGAAGCGCGGCAACTGCACATGCGCGCCGCACATATCAGCCAGGCCGCGGAGCATGTCGCGGCCGCGGATCACGGCAGGATACCGTCCGCGCAATATCATGAGATGCTGCGCCGCCTCGACAATGTCGACCAGAGGCTGATGAACGACACCGGCAGCGGCTTCATGGTGGGCGACGGCTCCGACAACGGCAATTACCCGAACGGCTGAAGCGGTTCGCCATTTCAGGGAGACGGACGGCACACGGAAAGGGACCAACTGGCGCCCGCGGAACCTGGCCCCGAGGGCGTCCTTTTTGGATCGCGTCCTGCTTCGATCAGAGCAATCCCAGGAAAAGTGCGAAGCGTTTAGGCTCGGCAACTTCGCCGTACCCCTCCGCCCGGAATTGCGTGAAAACAAAGGGATAGGGCGGTTCGGCGTCTCTGTGAAACGGTGAAACGCTCTAAAGGCCGAGCCAAAGCGCGACGCTGGCGAGCACCGCCGGTACCGTCTGGATGAAGAGTATCTTGCGGCCGACGGTCGCCGCGCCGTAGAGGCCGGCAATAGTGACGCAAAGCAGGAAGAACAACTTGATCTGGAATCCGCCGGCGCCGAGATAGAGCCCCCAGATCAGGCCCGCGGCGAGAAAGCCGTTATAGAGCCCCTGATTGGCGGCAAGCACCTTCGAGGCGCTGGCGAATTCCGGCGTCAGCCTGAACGCCTTGTGGCCGCGCGGCGTGTCCCACAAGACCATCTCAAGGTAGACGATATAGCAGTGGATCAGCGCCACCAGCCCGACGAGGATATTGCCGATCATTGTCCCCTCCAGCAGTTTGTTTCCGGCATTGATCACGCAGTCGCCTTACAAGGCAAGACGGCCGATTCCATCCCGGCCGATCAGGGTTGCCAAGCTCGACGCCTTGGTATCTTTTCGCGCCAGCCAAATTGAATCTGGGTATCCATCATGTCCTTCCAGAAACTCGACCAACTCGGCCACAAGCTCGAAGCGCTGGAGCATGCTTTAGCCATTCTCGGCGCCGACGAGGCGACGCATATGGCGGTCGGCGGCGGCGAGAAGCGCGCCGAGGCGATGTCCTCGCTTGCCGGCATGCTGCACGCCCAGGCGACCGCGCCGGAGATCGGTGACTGGATCGCGGCCGCCGAAGCCGAGTCACTGAGCGAAGAGCAGCAGGCGGCGGTCAGGGAGTTGCGCCGCCAATACACCAACCTCACCTGCCTGCCTGTCGAATTCGTCGAGCGCCAGACGGTGGCGCGCATGCGTTCCGAGCAGCTCTGGCGCGACCTGCGCGCCAAGAACGACTGGGCCGGCTTCCTGCCGGCGCTGGAAGGCGTCGTGGCTCTGGTGCGCGAGGAAGCGGCGCTGCGCGCCGACGCGCCCGGCCTTGCCCCCTATGACGCGCTGATGGAACAGTATGACCCCGGCAACCGTGCCGCCGACATCACGCCGGTGTTTGCCGAGCTGAAGGCCTTTCTCAAGGATTTCCTGCCGCGTGCGCTGGCCATGCAGGAAGCGCGGCTGGCAAAACATCCGTTGAAGCCGCTATCGGGCACCTATGCCGTCGACCGCCAGCGCGAACTCGGCCTTGCCATGATGGCGGCCGTCGGCTTCGATCTCACCCATGGCTCGCTGTCGGTGTCGCACCATCCCTTCTGCGGCGGCGTGCCGACCGACGTGCGCATCACCACCCGCTACAAGACCTCCGACTTCCTGTCGGCGCTGATGGGCGTGCTGCACGAGACCGGCCACGCGCTTTACGAGCAGAACCTGCCGAAAGCCTGGTCGCATTGGCCGCTCGGCAAGGCGCGCGGCATGGCCGTGCATGAGAGCCAGAGCCTGTTCGTCGAAAAGCAGATCGGCCGCAACCCGGCGTTCTGGCGCTGGGCTTTGCCGGTGGTCGAAAGACACCTCGGCGAAGCCTGGTCGCTCGACGACATCCTGCCGCATGTCCACCATGTCGAGCGCGGCCTGATCCGCGTCGATGCCGACGAGGTCACCTATCCGCTGCATGTCATCCTGCGCTACGAGCTCGAGCAGGAACTCGTGTCCGGCCGGCTGGAGGTCGCCGACCTGCCGGAGGCATGGGACGCCAAGATGCGCGACTATCTCGGCCTCTCGACCATCGACAATCCCGCCGACGGGCCGATGCAGGATGTGCATTGGCCGGGCGCCGCCTTCGGCTATTTCCCTTCCTACACGCTGGGCGCCATGATGGCGGCGCAGCAATGGGCGGCCCTGGTCAAAGATCATCCGACCGCCGACCAGGACCTGGCAAAAGGCGATTTCAGCGCCATCAATGGCTGGCGGCGCGACCGGATCTGGTCGCAAGGCTCGCGGTGGTCCACCCCCGAACTGCTCGAGCGTGCCACGGGCGAGAAGCTGAACGCAGCTTACTTCACCGAGCATCTGCGCCGGCGTTACGGGGCCTCATAGACCGACGCCGGCAACGGCCGCCCGTTTGCATACCATTTCGTACTACTATATGTTATGACCAAGAGGTGCGCAGATGAACGCTTCAGGTCCCAAGGAACGCGCAACGTTTTCGATCGACAGCACGATCAAGGAGACGCTTGAAAGCCAGATTCCGAAAAGCAAGCGATCCCGCTTTGTCGAAGAGGCGATCGCGAAGGCATTGAAGGACGCCGCGAAAGAACGCGCTCTGAAAATGATCCGGGAATTCAAGTCGACCTCGACCGGCGGCGAAGACTCCACTGACGTGCTGCACAGAATTCGTCTGGAAATGGACGGCCGGCCGGTGGATATCCTCGAAGGCCGTAAAAAGTGATCATCGTCGATGCGTCGATCTTCATCAAACTCTTTCGATATGAGGATGACAGCGAACAGGCGCGAAATCTGTTCGTGAAGAACATTGCGGATGGCCGCGCCATGGCCGCTCCTGGCATCCTGCTTTACGAGGCGTTATCGGCTGCGCTTCATTATGAGCAATCCTTTGTCATGGTCGCAAAGCTCATCGCCGGACTGCGCGAAGGCGGTTTCGAGCTTCTGGAGCCGGATATGGACGAACTGGCCAAAACTCAGGAGATGGCGACGCAACTCAGTCCGGCTGGCGGCTATCCGACGCTCAACGATTGCGTTTACCATGCAATCGCCATCAATCGCGCTGCAACGTTGGTGACAGCCGACCGGCGGCATTTTGCCAAAACAAAACATTTGGGCCGCATCACTCTACTCGCCGACTGGCGAGCAGACTGACATATTTCTACTCCGCCGCGCCCTTGAAGGCGCCGGCTCCGGTCTCGAATTGCAGCTTGGCGAGCCGCGCGTAGATGCCGCCCTTGGCGACAAGGCTCTGATGCGTGCCTTCCTCGACAATGCGCCCTCCTTCCATGACGAGGATGCGGTCGGCCTTGAGCACGGTCGCCAGCCGGTGCGCGATGACGACGGTGGTGCGGCCGCGCATCAGCCGCTCCAGCGCCCTTTGCACCAGCGTCTCGCTCTCGGCGTCGAGCGCCGAGGTCGCTTCGTCGAGCAGAAGGATCGGCGCGTCGCGCAGGATGGCGCGGGCGATCGCGATGCGCTGGCGCTGCCCGCCGGACAGCGTCACGCCGCGCTCGCCGACCTGGCTGTCATAGCCCTTTTCGAGCTTGAGGATGAATTCGTCGGCAAGCGCATCCTTGGCCGCCGCTTCGATCTCGGCCGCGCTGGCGCCCGGCCGGCCGAAGCCGATATTGTCGGCAGCGCTCGCCGCGAAGATGGTGACGTCCTGCGGCACGATGGCGATGCGCCCGCGGATCGCGGCGGGGTCGGCCTGGCGCACATCGACGCCGTCGATGACGATGCGCCCGCTCTCGGGATCGTAGAAGCGCAGGATCAGCGAGAAGACGGTGCTTTTTCCGGCGCCCGAAGGCCCGACGACCGCCACCGTCTCGCCGGGCTTCACCTGGAAGCTCAGGCCATGCACGGCGGCACGGTCCGGCCGCGCCGGATAGGAGAAGGAGACGTCGTCGAAGCCGATCGCACCCTTGGCCGTGGCGGGCAACGGAACGGGGTCGGCAGGCCGCTGGATCGCCGGCGTCTCGGCCAGAATCTCGGTCAGCCGCTCTGCGGCACCCGCCGCCTGCGACAGCTCGCTCCACACCTCCGACAACGCGCCGAGCGCGCCGGCGGCAAACACCGAATAGAGCAGGAACTGGCCGAGCGTGCCGGCCGACAGCGTGCCGGCAAGCACATCGCGCGAGCCGAACCACAACACCGCGACCACGGAGGAGAAGATCATGAAAATGGCGAAGAAGGTGAGGAAGGAACGCGCGAACACCGAGGCCCGCGCCGCCTCGAAGGCAGCGTCGACGGCAGCGGCGAAGCGGCCGGTGACCAGCTTCTCGTTGGTGAAGGCCTGCAGCGTGCGCACCGCGCCGATCTGCTCGCTGGCATAGGCGGTGGCTTCGGCGAGCGTGTCCTGCGCTTGCCGGGACTTGCGCCGCACCGAGCGGCCGAAGGCGACCAGCGGCAGCACGATCACCGGAATGGCCGCGATCACCAGGCCGGAGAGTTTCGGGCTGGTGACGACCATCATCGCCACCGCGCCAAGGCCGAGGATGACGTTGCGCAGCGCGACCGAAGCGGTGGCGCCGACCGCCGACTTCACCTGCGTGGTGTCGGCGGCGAGCCGCGATACGATCTCGCCCGAATGCGAACGATCGAAAAACGCCGGCGACAGCGTCGTGACATGAGAGAAAACGTCGCGGCGTATGTCGGCCACGACACGTTCGCCGAGCGTGATGACGAAATAGTACCGGCTGGCCGAAGCGGCCGCCAGCAAAGCCGCCATCAGAACCAGTGCCGCGAAATACTCCGCGATGAAGGTGGAGCCCGATGCCTGGAAACCGTGATCGATCATGCGCCGCACGGCCATCGGCAAGGCAAGCGTCGTCACCGCCGCCACGATCAGCGAGATGATGGCGCCGATGGCAAGCTTCCTATAGCGGGTGATATAGGGAAAAAGGCTGCGGAGCGGCCGGACCGAGCGTGTGCGCTCGCTTGCGCTGGCACCGATTTCCGCCATAAGCGTTTCCTCTGGCCGCTTGACGGCGCCACATTCAATATGCGCCTGCCGCGGCCTTGTGATTCAATTCCGGCTGATGTATAGGCTCGCCGACCGTTTTAGAAGCCGTGGCTTTTCATTAGCTGCGGCTTCGAGTTTTAAAAAGGGGCGCATCGACGCAGGCCTTTAGGCCCGTCACCCGCGCCGGCAGCCAGGAAACACGACAATGAAGGCCGATATCCATCCCGACTACCACACCATCAAGGTCGTCATGACCGACGGCACCGAATACCAGACCCGCTCGACCTGGGGCAAGGAAGGCGACACGATGAACCTCGACATCGACCCGACCACGCACCCGGCCTGGACCGGCGGCCAGCAGACCCTGCTCGACCGCGGCGGCCGCCTCTCGAAGTTCAAGAAGCGTTTCGAAGGCTTCGGCCTCTAAGCCGGATACATCGGCAGACTTTGAAAACCCGCCTTCGAGGCGGGTTTTTTATTGGCCGCATTTCTTCCTTCTCCCCGTTCTACGGGGAGAAGGTGCCCGAAGGGCGGATGAGGGGCAGCGCCAGCCCCGGCGATTGGCCGGCCAAGGTGCGAGAAATTCAGAATTCGATGACAGTGCGCTTTTTCGACGACGCCAATGTCATAGGTCGGCGCCGCCCCTCACCTGCCTGCCGGCATCCTCTCCCCGTATAGTGACGGGGAGAGGGGCGCTCTCGCCGGCGATTTCGCCAATCGCCGACGCTGTGGGAAAGCGCCTGGGTTGTACCTACTCCCCCACAAACTCCCTAAGCGCCATGCGCTTATAGGCCGCGACAAGCCTGTCGCCCTCCTCGCGATCGACGGAGATCGCCAGCCGCACCGCGGCCTCGCCCATCTGCCAGGTGAGGAACGCCGTCGTTTCCAGCTCCACTGGATCGGCATGGGGACGCAGCCGCTTCAGCACCGCGACCAAAAATTCGGCATTGGCCCGGCTGTCTGCGAGTTCCAGTTCGCGCAACGCCTTGTCGGCCTGCGTACCCGACCAGATGTCGCGCATCACCGGCTCGGCCAGGAACAACTGGTAGTAGATGTCCACCAGCTCCGAAAACGCCCGTTTCATTCCCTCGACATCGCGGACATCCTTGAGCGCCGTCGCAATGCAGGCCTGGCTTTCGGCGGTGTAGCGCTCGGCAAGCGCCCAGACGATCGCCCGCTTGTCCGGGAAGAACTGGTAGAGCGAGCCGATCGACACCCCAGCCCTTTCCGCCACCTCGCCCATGCGCATGGCATCGCTGCCTTGCTCGGCAATCAGCGCCGAGGCGGCCGCGAGCATGCGCTCGACCCGCTCGCGGCTGCGCTGCTGCATAGGCGACCGGCGCGGCGAAGCAATGGCCGCCTGGTCCGGCTTGGCGGTAACTTTTTCATCCATGGCTCTGTCCGGGCGATTTCTCGAAAACTGGCTTGACTCACAAAATACGAGGGGTTATCACGTTTTGCAAATGTGAGAATTACTCGCATTTTTGAATCGAGCAAAACCCGGCATCTGGAACAACTGAGATGATGAAACTTCTTCCCACCCTCACCTTCATCGCCGCAGTCGGTTCCGGCGTTGTCGGCGGCGTATTCTTCGCCTTTTCCAATTTCGTCATGGCGGCGCTTGCCCGGCTGCCCGTCCCGAGCGGCATCGCGGCGATGAATTCGATCAACGTCACGGTGATCACCCCGACCTTCATGACGGCGCTGTTCGGCACCGGCCTCATCTGCCTGGTGTTGATTGCCGGCGTTTTCTTCGGCTGGAGCCAGTCTGGCTCCTACTGGCTGCTTGCCGGCGCCGTGATCTACTTCATCGGCAATCCGATCGTGACCATGGTCTTCAACGTGCCGCTCAACGACGCGTTGGCCGCCGTCGATCCGGAAAGCGCCAACGGCGCCGCGGTATGGGCGAACCATCTGAGCCAATGGGTGATGTGGAACCATGTCCGCACCGTCACCGCCATCGTGGCGATGGCCTGCTTCATCATGGCGTTGATCTGAAGACGGCAGCCCGCGAATGCAAAACTCCCGAAGGTTGCGTCCAACTTTCGGGGGTCAGTTCATCAGGCGGGGTCTTTTTTACGATCCTTGCGATCGGCGTGGCCGAGGTCGCGGTTGGGATCGATGACATCGCGCACCAGTTGCTTGAGCTTCGCCGCATCCGGAAAACCGCCGTCGCGTTTGCGATCCCAGACAAGCACATCGTTGCAGGAGATGGTGAAGATGCCGCCGGTACCCGGGACCAAAGTCACCTCGCCGAGATCGGTGCCGAAGGTGGACAAGAGCTCCTGCGCCATCCAGCCGGCACGCAGCAGCCACTGGCACTGCGTGCAGTAGGTGATGCGGATGACGGGCAGCGGCTTCTCATTCATGCCGGATTGAGTTCCGCTCACATCGGATCGAGCTTCGCTCATGGCGCTGCCGCTCAGGCCGCGCTGAGCTTGGCCATCGTCTCGTCGTCGACCTCGAAATTGGCGTAGACGCTCTGCACGTCGTCATCGTCCTCGAGCGTGGCGACCAGCTTCATCAGCGACTGCGCCCGCTCTTCGTCGACCGGGACATTGTTCTGCGGCTGCCAGATCAGCTTCACCGATTCCGCTTCGCCGAGCGAGGCTTCCAGCGCCTTGGACACGTCGCCGAGATTTTCGAAGGCGCAATAGATGGTGTGGCCTTCCTCGTCCGATTCCACGTCGTCGGCGCCGGCTTCGATCGCCGCTTCCATGACCTTGTCGGCGCTGCCGGCCGAGGCCGGATAGTAGATCTCGCCGACGCGGTTCCACATGAAGGACACCGAGCCGGTTTCGCCGAGCGCTCCGCCGGCCTTGGTGAAGGCGGCGCGCACATTGGAGGCCGAGCGGTTGCGGTTGTCGGTCAGCGCCTCGACGATCAGCGCGACGCCGCCGGGACCGTAACCTTCATAACGCACCGACTCGTAGTTTTCGGCATCGCCCATCGACGCCTTGTTGATGGCGCGCTGGATGTTGTCCTTCGGCATCGACACCGCCTTGGCGTTCTGCACGGCGAGGCGAAGCCGCGGATTCATCGATACATCGGGCGTCCCGCTCTTGGCGGCGACGGTGATTTCACGCGCCAGCTTGGAAAACATTTTCGACCGCACCGCGTCCTGGCGCCCCTTGCGGTGCATGATGTTCTTGAACTGCGAATGGCCAGCCATGGCACCCCTGTCGTGTTCGGCTAGAGCATCTCGAAGCGGGGTGTCATCACCTCGTCTTCGGCAAAATGCTCGAATTCAATCTTTCAGAACGTCCCGGACATGCCTGCGAAGGCACGCGGCGCTCTTTGTCGGAATGGCCGGCTTATAGATAAATCGGCTCAATTCGTCCAGCCGCGCCGTCACTCCGACGTTGAACCGGCCCGCTCACCCCTCCAGATCGGACTTCAACCGGTCGAGAATGCTGACGGCGTGACCGGCATACCGGCTGATCCAGCGGTCGTGGATCTGCTTGATCGGCAGCGCATTGAGATGATTCCAGCGCTCGCGCCCCTCACGCTTGGCAACGATCAGGCCGGCCTCCTCCAGGACTTTCAGGTGCATCATGACCGTGCAGCGGTCCATGTCCGGAAAAGCCTCGCATAGCGCGCCGGTGGTCTGCGGCTGGTCCTTCAGCCGATCCAGCAATTCGCGCCGGCGCGAATGCGCCAAGGCCTTGAAAACATGATCGTCCACGGTTTGGCTTGACATGTTATGTTTCTATAACATATTGTTCGGGCGAGCAAGGAAGGAGCTGTGGATATGTCCCTTGGATTCAGGATTTCCGGGCGCATCGGCAAACCGGTCGCCGAGGTCTTCGACGCCGTCGTCAACCCGACAAAGCTCAGCGGTTATTTCACCACCATTGGCGGCGCCTCCGCTCCGCTTGTCGCCGGCACCACCGTCACCTGGTGGAAGATGGTGCCGGTGGAGGTCGACGAAGTGACCAAGGACAAGCGCATCGTGCTGCGCTGGGACGCCACCGATGCCGACGGCAAGCCCGCCTACAAGACCCGCATCGAGATGAATTTCGAGCCGCTTGAGGACGGCGGCACTTTCGTCACCATCGCCGAGCAAGGCTGGCACGAAGGCGAGGTAGGCCTGAAGAAATCCTATCTCAATTGCGAAGGCTGGTCGCAGATGCTCGCCTGCATGAAGGCCTATCTCGAATACGGCATCAATCTGCGCGACGGCTACTACCGCAGCGAGATGAAGGGCGAGCCGGCCAACGAGACCAACATCTGAGCCTGCGTTAAGTCCCGATATCCGGCAGGAGGAGGTCGCCCCGATGACGAAAGCAACACCATTCCTGATGTTCGAGGGAAACGGCGAGGAGGCCATGACCCTCTATTGCGAGACCATCCCCGATAGCCGTGTCCTCGACGTCACGCGCTACGGCTCGGACGAGGACGGGGCGGAAGGAACGCTCAAGCTGGCGCGCGCGTCCATCGGCGGCGTCGAGGTCAGGATCTACAACAGCCCCGTGCATCACGCCTTCACCTTCACGCCGTCCTTCTCGTTCTTTGTCGACTGTTCTTCCGGGCAGGAACTGGAGCGGATCGTCGACGTTCTTTCCAAGGATGGTGGATTTCTGATGCCACCAGGCAATTACGGCTTCAGCCAGCGTTTCGCCTGGCTCAATGACCGGTTCGGCGTCTCCTGGCAGATCAACTTGCCCTGACATCGAGGAGGGTACTGTGGAATTGAAGCGCGCCCCCACCGCCGAAACCGCCATGCTGATCCGGCGGCCGGTCGCCGATGTCTTCGAAGCAATCATCGACCCGGCGATCACCACGAAATTCTGGTTCACGCGTTCGAGCGGCCGACTGGACGAGGGCAAGACGGTCAAGTGGGAGTGGCGCATGTACGGGGTCTCGACCAGGGTCGAGGTCAGCGAGATCGTCCCCAACGAGAAGATCGTCATGCAATGGAGCGATCCGCCGGCCACCGTCGTCTGGACCTTCACCAAAATGCCCGATGAGGCGACCTTCCTCGAAGTCCGCAATTTCGGCTTCGCCGGCTCTGCCGACGAGCAGGTCAAGCAGGCGGTCGACTCGACCGGCGGCTTCTCTCTGGTGCTCGCCGGCGCCAAGGCATGGCTGGAACAGGGCCTGACGCTCGGCCTGATCGGCGACCGTCACCCCCAGAGCATTTCGGCCAAATAGAAAGCTAGGATCGACGCCTCTCCTGCTCGGTCACATAACGCCGGAGCACCCGGTTGATTTCCGTTTGATAACCACCATCCTTCTCGACGTGCTCTCTGAACCAGGCGAGCACGTCAGCATCAAGGCGAATGGTGACAGGTTGTTTGAGGGGCCGGTAGAGATCTCCTCGGCGAGCGTGTGCCCAGTTCTCCACTGGCGCTTCCGGAATATCGAAAGTATCGATCTGATCGTCAGGCAGATCAGCCAGCTTGGCCAGTTGATCATGCTGATCCTGGCTAAGGTCCTTCCTGCTCATAGCGCCTCCTTTCATGTGGGGTGGCCTTGCGAGCACCGACAATTCTAACATGTTCTTCGTCTGCCACTGTCGGGTACGTGTGAACAACGAGCAGGATCACCTGAATTCCAACCATACCGATCGCATGCCAACGCTGTTCCCCATCTTCAAAACGATCGGGCACAATCAGATGGAGCGGATCGTCAAAAACCTTCTTCGCGAGGTCAAAGGCGACGCCATGTTTGGCAAGGTTGCGCCACGCTTTCTCGGGATCCCACTCGAACCGCATCGCGCTCCCTTAGCATACAAGTATGTACGTACAAATATGTAAGAGTCAAGCCTCAATGCCCGTCGCCCGAACCCTGCTTCTTGCGATGCCGTGCCAGCATGTTGAGGCCCTCGACCAAGGCTGAAAAACCCATGGCGGCGTAGATGTAGCCCTTGGGCACATGATAGCCCATGCCGTCGGCGATCAGCGTCATGCCGATCATCAACAGGAAGCCCAGCGCCAGCATGACGATAGAGGGGTTCTTGGCGATGAAATTGGCGAGCGGCGTCGCCGCCAGCATCATCACGCTCACCGCCACGATCACCGCGATATACATGATGGCGATCTCGTCGGTCATGCCGACGGCGGTGATGATGGAATCGATCGAGAAGACGAGGTCGAGCAGCAGGATCTGGAAGATGGCGCCGGCAAGGCTCATCTGCAGCGTGCCCACCATCGTGTCCTGATGGTCCTGCGGGTCGACCGTGTGATGGATCTCCTTGGTCGCCTTCCAGACCAGGAACAGGCCGCCGGCGATCAGGATCAGGTCGCGCCAGGAAAAGTCGTGGCCGAAAGCGGTGAACACCGGCGCCGTCAGTTGCACGATGACCGAGATCGTGGCGAGCAGGATCAGGCGCATGACCAGCGCCGCCGAGATGCCGAGCCGGCGCGCGCGGGCGCGCTGCGCTTCCGGCAATTTGTTGGTCAGGATGGAGATGAAGATCAGATTGTCGATGCCGAGCACGACCTCAAGCACCACAAGGGTCAAAAGCGCGACCCATGCGGTCGGATCGGAAACAAAGTGAAAATGCGGCGCCAGAAATTCGACAAGCTGCATGGAGGTCGTCCCCTCTACGATCTAGAGCAGTGCTGCCGGCAATTAGGTACTCTGCGCACCTATATCAATGTCACGACCAGAAAGACGGTGCCGTTTCTTCGAGCCGAGGCCCGCGACGAAACGGCGCGATCTTCTCGGCAAGCCCGGTGCGGTCGGAAATATCGACGCCGACGCCGCACAATGTCGCCGGCCCGTTGGCCGCCTCGAACCGGCCTTTCGGCACTTTCGACAGGAACCGGTTGAGCGGCTCTTCCTTGTCCATGCCGAGCGAGGAGTCATAGTCGCCGCACATGCCGGCGTCCGAAATATAGGCGGTGCCGCCATTCAAGATCTGATGGTCGGCGGTCGGCTGGTGCGTATGCGTACCGACCACGAGGCTGGCGCGGCCGTCGACGAAATGCGCGAAGCACATTTTCTCCGAGGTCGCCTCTGCGTGAAAATCGACGATGGCCGCATCGGCCTGCTCGCCGAGCGGACAGGCGGCAAGCTCACGCTCGCCGGCCTGGAAAGGGTCGTCGAGCTCCGGGTGCATGAAGACGCGGCCCATGATGTTGGCGACCAGCACGCGCGCGCCATTGCGGGCGATGTAGACGCCCGAGCCGCGCCCGGGCGTGCCCTTGGGAAAATTCGAAGGCCGCAGGAAGCGCTCCTCGCGCGGCGCGAAGATCAGCGCGTCGCGCTGGTCCCAGACATGGTTGCCGGTGGTGACGACATCCGCGCCCGCCGCGAGCGTCTCGCGAAAGATTTCTTCGGTGATGCCGAAGCCGCCGGCGGCGTTCTCGCCATTGACGATGACGAAGTCGAGCCTGAAGTCGGAAATCAGCCCTGGCAGCTGTTCCCAAACCGCCGTGCGTCCTGTCTTGCCAACCATGTCGCCGAGGAAGAGGAGTCTCATAGCCACTTCTATCCAGAGCTGTGGACGCTAGGCAAGCGGCACGGAAGTCCTAACGCCTGCCGAAAGTGGCGCGTTGCCGTTCGGTCGGCCTTGCGCTCGCGCCCGACACGCGGCTAGCCGAGGCGATCATCGGCAAGGCCGGCGGCGTGTTCCGTCCTCGCGACCAGAAGAACCAGAGATAGAAAGCGGTGAACCCGCCGGTGACGGCAAGCAGCAGCAGGCCGCCGCGCCATCCTTTCATCGCGGCCGTATCAAGGTTCGATGGATCGGCGGGATCGTAGTAGAATTCCATCTGGTCGCCCTTGGCTGCCTTGTAGAGGCCGATGTCCTTGCCCTTGCCGGACCATGTCATCGGCGCATCGTTGGCGACGTAAGCCAAGGCGACATTGATGCCGTCCGTTTTGAGGCCGTTCGCCTGCGTTTCGCTGTAAGGACTGACATCCGTTACGGTGGCGACCGTCCGCTGCCAAGCGGACTGGTGGTGCAGGGCAGTTCCTATGATGTGCGATGCCATCAAAAATAGTATCGCCGAGATCAACGCGAACGGCATCAGCAAATAGCGCGCAAGAATAAACACCACGACCCCCGTCGAGCTGGACTATTTTTCAGGAATATAGCCGACGTTTGTTGGGAACGCGATAAGCAGGTCGCGACAGTTCAATGCATGTCGCCCAAAAAAGCGCAGCGCTTTTGGGACGACCGACAAAACCTAAGGCGCGCCTGAATTCGTTTCAGCGCGACGCGCTTTAAGCGATATCGAAGCGGCGCAACCCGCTCTCGGTCAGTATTTCCCGAATGACGACGTCGTGGTCTTCGTTCGGCACCAGCGGCACTTCCTGGCAATCGAAGGCGATGCCGATCAGCCTGGGCACAATGCCCCTGTCGGCCAGCCTGGCGATGGCGCGGTCGTAATAGCCGGCGCCATAGCCTATGCGGTGACCGCGGGCGTCGAAGGCGGCGAGCGGCACCAGCATCAGCGTGGGGTCGAGCACTTCCGCCCCTTCATGCGGCCCGACGGTACCGAACCCCATCTCGACCATCGGGGCGCCGCGCACCAGCTCGCGGAAGACGATCGTGGTCTTGTCGATAATCGCCGGCAGGCAGAGCCTGGCGCCCTTCTCGCGCAGCGCGAACATCAGCGGCCGCACATCGACCTCCGAGCGCATCGGCCAGAAGCCGGAGACGACCCTTCCGGGCTCGAAATCGATTTTTTCCTTCGCGGTCTCGGCCATTTCGAGCGCGATTTCCACCCGCCAGAATTCGTCGAGCGCGTCGCGGCGCGCCAGCGCTTCCTTGCGAAGCTGTTTCTTCAGGTCTTTGGATGATGTCATGTGCGGACGCTAGAAAAGGCCAAGGTTCTACAGCGTTGCAGGAGCGACGTTTTCTAGCGCAAGTCTCCCAAAATCGGGAGAGTGACGATCCACACAACCGGTGGAGAGGTCGATCCCGGGTGCCTACAAAGTAGGTGGGCGCCGTGTGAGAAAACCCACGGGTCTTCCCAGGGACAGCTCCCTAAGGATCGATAAGGCCCCGGGGATAAGTTTCTCCTGCCGGGAAGCGCAGACCGCCGATCCCAATATAGGCCGCCGCCCTGCCGAACGCCAGAAGAACGGACGGCTGTCAGCCTATTATTTGCCACCTCATAATGGTGCCAGCGGAGCACTCCGCGATGACCGGCTATTGCGCTGCGGAAATCGCCTCCTTACGGTCGCCGCGAAATGGCCAGGAGAAAAAATGCGTTTCGAAGGCACCGCGGCCTATGTCGCCGACAAGGATCTGATGGTCGCGGTCAACGCCGCGATCGCGCTGGAACGGCCCTTGCTGGTCAAGGGCGAGCCCGGCACCGGCAAGACCGAGCTCGCCCGCCAGGTGGCATCTGCGCTCGGGCTCGAGTTCATCGAATGGAATGTCAAGTCCACCACCAAGGCGCAGCAGGGCCTCTACGAATATGACGCCGTCTCGCGGCTGCGCGACAGCCAGCTCGGCGACGAGCGCTTCAACGATATCGCCAACTACATCAAGCGCGGCAAGCTGTGGGATGCCTTCGCGGCGCAAAAGAAAGTCGTGCTTTTGATCGACGAGATCGACAAGGCCGACATCGAGTTCCCCAACGACCTCCTGCAGGAACTCGACCGGATGGAGTTCTTCGTCTACGAGACCGGCGAGACGATCCGCGCCGAATTCCGCCCGATCGTCATCATCACCTCGAACAATGAGAAGGAACTGCCGGACGCCTTCCTGCGCCGCTGCTTCTTCCACTACATCCGCTTCCCCGACATCGATACGCTGCGCCGCATCGTCGAAGTGCATTACCCCGGCATCAAGCAGAACCTGGTGCGAGCGGCACTCACGCAGTTCTACGAGATCCGCGAGGTGCCGGGCCTGAAGAAGAAGCCGTCTACCTCCGAGGCGCTCGACTGGATCCGCCTGCTGGTCGCCGACGACATCGCGCCCGAGGATCTGCGCGCCGATCCGAAGAACATGCTGCCGAAGCTGCACGGCGCGCTGTTGAAGAACGAGCAGGACGTGCATTTGTTCGAGCGCCTGGCCTTCATGGCGAGACGGCAGCAGTAAGCCGGCAGCAATAGCGCTTTCCCGTCCGTGGACCGTTGCCGGCGAGCGGCCGCTGCCGCAGCTTCGGGTCAAAATGTTGGAGGAAAAAAATGTCCGAGATCACCATCCGCCCACTCGCGCAGTCCGACCACGCGGACTGGCGCCGGCTGTGGACCGACTATCTGACTTTTTATGAGACGAAGCTGCCGGAAGAGGTCTACGCGATCACCTGGAAGCGCCTGTTCACGAACGGCGAGTTCGAGCCGAAGGGTTTCATTGCCACGCTCGACGGCAAGGCTGTCGGCCTCACCCATTATCTCTATCACCGCTCAGGCTGGTCCGAGAAAAACAACTGTTATCTGCAGGACCTGTTCGCCGACCCCGAAGTGCGCGGCAAGGGCGTGGGCGCCGCGCTCATCAAAGCGGTGCAGGACGAGGCCGGCAAGATTGGGGTGAAAAACGTCTACTGGATGACGCACGAGACCAACGCCACGGCGCGTCGGCTCTACGATCATGTGGCGCGGCGAACGGGCTTCATCGAGTACGATCTGCTATAAGGCAATTTGAAAACCCGGAACGAGCTGAATGACCTGCTATGTAGGAATTTTGGACGGTGCCGATGACGTCTGGGGGGTTCGGATACCCGATCTTCCGGGTTGCCGTGGCGGTGGCGCGAGCCCCGACGAAGCGGTTGCCGACGCAGCGCTCGCGACCCGGGAATGGACTGAGATTCGTATTGCGAAGCGCCTGCCCATCCCCAGCCCACGTACATTGGCTGGTCTGCTGAGATCAGGCGAAATCGACTGCATCTCAGGTGGGTCCGCCGTGGTCATTGGTTAGAGATAGCCGATGTTCATCCCCTTCTTCCTCGAACTGAAGGCCGCGCGGGTTCCCGTTTCGCTCAGGGAATATCTGTCGCTGCTGGAAGGGCTGGAAGCCGGGCTGGTCGATTATGACGTCGAGGCTTTCTACTACCTCGCGCGCTCGGCCCTGGTGAAGGACGAGCGCCATATCGACCGTTTCGACCAGGTCTTCGCGCATGTCTTCAAGGGCGTCGAGGCGCTTGGCGGTCCAGACGCCGTCGACGTCGCCAACATCCCGGAAGAGTGGCTGCGCCGGCTGGCCGAAAAGCATCTGACCGAGGAGGAGAAGAAGCTCGTCGAGGCTTTGGGCGGCTTCGACAAGCTAATGGAAACCTTGAAGCAACGCCTTGAGGAACAGAAGGGCCGCCACCAGGGCGGCTCGAAATGGATCGGCACCGGCGGCACCTCGCCCTTCGGCGCCTATGGCTACAACCCCGAAGGCGTGCGCATCGGCCAGCACGAGAGCCGGCATCGCCGGGCGGTGAAGGTTTGGGACAAGCGCGAGTTCAGGAATTTCGACGACACCGTCGAGCTCGGCACCCGCAACATCAAGGTAGCGCTGAAGCGGCTGCGCCGTTGGGTGCGCGAGGGCGCGGAGGAGGAGTTCGACCTTCCCGGCACCATCCACGCCACCGCCGAGCACGGCTATCTCGACGTCAAAACGCGGCCCGAGCGGCGCAACGCGGTGAAGCTTTTGATGTTCTTCGATGTCGGCGGCTCGATGGACGACCATATCCGCGGCGTCGAGGAGCTGTTCTCGGCCGCGCGCGCCGAGTTCCGCCAGCTCGAATATTTCTATTTCCACAATTGCCTCTACGAGCGCGTCTGGAAGGACAATCGGCGGCGGCTGGCCGAGACGATCCCGACCTTCGACCTGATCCACAAATACGGGCCTGACTACAAGGTGATCGTCGTCGGCGACGCCTCGATGAGCCCCTACGAGATCGCCCATCCGGGCGGCTCGGTCGAGCATTGGAACCCGGAGGCCGGCAGCGTGTGGCTGGCGCGGCTCTTGCAGCAATGGCCGAACGCGATCTGGCTAAACCCGGAAGCCGAGAAGAACTGGCGCTACACGCATTCGATCCAGTTGATCGGCGACATCTTCGGCGGCCGCATGTTCCCGCTGACATTGGCCGGGCTCGAAGCGGCGACAAAGCAGTTGTCGCGCAAGCATTAGCTCGCTTTCGCTGGCAGCGTTTGTAACAAATGCCTATGTTTCGGCGAATACCCGTTGCAAGCAACAACGAGCCGCCAAGGCCGAGGAGATTCCATGGACACCCACGCCTATCCCGTCACCCGCACCGACGCCGAGTGGCGCGCCCGGCTGACGCCGGAGCAGTATGCCGTGATGCGCAATCACGGCACCGAGCGCCCCGGCAGCTGCGCCCTGCTCTACGAGAAGCGCGCCGGCACCTTCTACTGCGTCGGCTGCGACCAGCCGCTGTTCGAATCCAAGCTGAAGTTCGAGAGCGGCACCGGCTGGCCGAGCTTCAACGATCCGGTCCCGGGCTCGATCGACACCACTGTCGACCGCAGCTACGGCATGGTCCGCACCGAATGCCATTGCGCGCGCTGCGGCAGCCATCTCGGCCATGTCTTCGAGGATGGCCCGCCGCCGACCGGCCTGCGCTATTGCATCAATGGCGTGGCGCTGCGCTTCGAGCCGGCAGCTTGAAGCCTCGTGAATGACGTCGCAAAGGGCGGCCTCGGCCGCCCTTTTTCATGCGAGCTCAGAGCATGACGCCGAAAAGCGCGAAGCGGTTTTCGGGCGACATCATGCTCTAGACGATGGCCGTCGCGATCAACCAGAGCGCCGAGCCCAGCATCATCAGTTGCGCCTTGAAACCCCCGACCTTCTCCGCGGTCCGCCAGACGGCGACCGTCAGGAAGATGGTGTAGGGAACGGGGAGAAAATGCACCGCCAGCACCAGCCAGAGCGGCAGCTTCAGCCCAAGCAGGACCAGCGCCAGCGCCGAAGAGGCGATGCTCACGATCGTCCCGACAAGCAGCATGTCGCGCCAGAACAGCCGGTCGAGCGGCGCTTCGCCCCTCCAGCGTGAGCGCAAGAAGCCGGCTTTGTGATCGATTAGCGCTGTCACGCCCGTGGGGTCGAAGTCACCCATCAATCAAGCCTCGTTGAGCGGAGCGCCGAAGGTTTCGGCGGGATGATGCTGCGAAATTTGATGCTGATGCCGCAGAAATCCGCCGCCAAAACCTGTACGATCACAGACACGTGACCCATATCGTATTCTGTCGTTTTCGCCGCAACACCCAGGAGTTCGGAATGAGCGATCAGGTCTACAACGTTCTCTTTCTCTGTAATGCCAATTCGGCCCGCTCGATCATGGCCGAAGCCATACTTAACAAGCTCGGGGCCGGCCGCTTCAAGGGCTATTCCGCTGGCTCGCGACCGAAAGGCACCGTCCAGCCCCGTGCGATTCAGTTGTTGGAGAGCATGGGCCACGACACGTCGTTTGCCCGGTCGAAGAGCTGGGACGAATTTTCAGGGCCGGACGCACCGGAGATGGACTTCGTCTTCACCCTCTGCGACACCACAGCGAATGAAAGCTGTCCGGTCTGGCCAGGCCATCCGATGACCGCGCTTTGGGCTGTCCCCGATCCCTCCAAGGCCAGTGGCACTGAAGCCGAGCAGCATTTCGCTTTCGCCGAGGCTTATCGCATGGTCGGCAACCGCATCGCGCTGTTCACGAACCTGCCGATAACATCGCTCGATCACTTGGCCCTGCAGCAGCGTCTGGATGAAATCGGCCGCGATGGGCGGCGGCGAGCTGAAAGCGCGTAAGAGCAGCGGTAGGCAGTCAATCTTACGGCAGGCCTTCGTCTCCGAGCACCTCGACGACGGCCCGTTCGAAGCGCGAGCATTCGTTCGCCAGCCAGTCGGCCATCGCCGGCCAGTTGTCCTCGGCATAGCAGTTGACGCGCCACAGTGAATTGATGCCGAGATTCTGGGCGCTTTGTTCCGGCTTGAGTTTCAGCCTGGCTTCGATCGCCGGCTGGAACGGCTTCAGCCGGGACCAGGAGTCCGTGGCACCGAATTTTTCGTTACGCCCGAAGAAGACGCCGACATGGCTCTGCGCCGGCGCGACATACATCGAAAGCACCAGCGCGAAGTCAGGCAGCCCGCGTTGCCAGAACCACGGTCCGCGCCGCGCGAGCCTGGACCTCTCTTCCGGGTGCCGCTCGGCGAACAGCGCCCAGAAGCCGCGATGGCGGAACTCCGAGGCGCGACGGCCGCCGAAGTCGAATTCACTCATGGCCGGCCTCCGGCCATGAGGCTTACGCCATGCCGAGGGCGGCCTTGTAGAGGTCCAAGATCGACTCTTCTTCCTGGCGCTCGGCCTGGTCCTTCTTGCGCAGCCGCACGATCGTGCGGATCGCCTTGGTGTCGAAGCCGGTGCCCTTGGCTTCGGCATAGACGTCCTTGATGTCGTCGGAGATCGTCTTCTTTTCTTCCTCGAGCCGCTCGATGCGCTCGATGATGGTGCGCAGCTGGCCGGCGGCTACAGTCTGGCTGGTCTCGGTGATTTCGTCGGCCATTTTTCTCTCCGCGTCTTCTGGAGCCATGGCGATTCCCGCCACGGCGAATTGGAGCGGGTTCCCTGCCCGAGCGGGCGCGGCGGGTCAAGACACTTGTCGAGCGGCTGTGGACGGCTGCTGTCAGCCGCCGTTCAAAATCCCGATCAGGCTGTTATTTGAAGGCGACCAGCAGATCCTTCGCATCGATCTGGTCGCCGGCCTTGACCAGCACCTCGGCGATCTCGCCGTCGCGTTCGGCATGAAGCGCGGTTTCCATCTTCATCGCCTCAATCGACAGCAGCACATCGCCAGCCTTGACCGCCTGTCCGGCCGCCACGGCAAGCGCCGACACCACGCCGGGCATCGGCGCGCCGACATGCCCCTCATTGCCGGGCTCGGCCTTGCGGCGCGCCTTGGCGGCGGACGCGCCATGCGCCCTGTCCGGCACCTTGACGCGGCGCGGCTGGCCGTTGAGCTCGAAGAACACGGTGACCATGCCTTTGTCGTCGACATCGCCGAACGCCTGGCAGCGAACCACCAGGGTCTTGCCCTTCTCGATATCGAGGAAGATCTCGTCTTCCGACTTCATGCCGTAGAAATAGGTCGGCGTCGGCAGCACGCTCACCGGCCCGTAGGTCTCCTGCGCCGCGGCGAAGTCGGTGAACACCTTCGGGTACATCAGCCACGACGCGAACTCGTATTCCGAGAGCTTGCGGTCGAGCTTCGTCTCGATGTCCTTGCGGCTGGCCTTGAGGTCGGCTGCTTTCAGCAGCGAGCCGGGCCGAACGGTGATCGGCTTCTCGCCCTTCAGAGCCTTCTTCTGCAGCGCTGCCGGCCAGCCGCCTGGCGACTGGCCGAGATCGCCGCGCAGCATCGACACGACCGAATCCGGGAAGGCGATATCCTTGGCCGTATTCTCGACGTCGGCAACGGTCAGATCCTGGCTGACCATCATCAGCGCCATGTCGCCGACCACCTTGGACGACGGCGTCACCTTGACGATGTCGCCGAACATCAGGTTGACGTCGTGATAGGCCTGCGCGACCTCATGCCAGCGCGTCTCCAGCCCAAGCGAGCGCGCCTGTTCCTTGAGGTTGGTGAACTGGCCGCCCGGCATTTCGTGCAGGTAGACTTCCGAGACAGGTCCCTTGAGATCGCTCTCGAAGGCGGCGTACTGGTTGCGCACCGCTTCCCAGTAGAAGGAGATGCGGCGGATCCACTGCGGATCGAGGCCGGGATCGCGCTCGGTGCCCTTCAGCGCCTCGACGATCGAGCCGAGGCAGGGCTGCGAAGTGTTGCCGGAGAAGGAATCCATCGCCGCGTCGATGGCGTCGGCGCCGCTCTCCACCGCCGCGAGCACCGTCGCCGCCGAGAGGCCTGACGTATCGTGCGTGTGGAAATGGATCGGCAGGTCGGTCGCCTCGCGCAGCGCCCTGAACAGCACGCGCGCCGCGGCCGGCTTCAGCAGGCCGGCCATGTCCTTGACGGCAACGATATGCGCGCCGGCGGCCTCCAGTTCCTTGGCCAGCCCGACATAGTATTTGAGGTCGTATTTGGCGCGCGCCGGATCGAGGATGTCGCCGGTGTAGCACATCGCCGCTTCGACCAGCTTGCCCTCGGCGCCCACCGCGTCCATGGCGACGCGCATGTTCTCCACCCAGTTCAGGCAGTCGAAGACGCGGAACAGATCGACGCCGCCGCTAGCCGCTTGGCGGACGAAATGCTGGACGACATTGTCGGGATAATTGGTGTAGCCGACACCGTTGGCGCCGCGCAAAAGCATCTGCAGCAGAAGGTTGGGCGCCGCCTCGCGCACCTTGCTCAGCCGCTCCCATGGATCCTCGGTGAGGAAGCGCATGGCGACGTCGAAGGTGGCGCCGCCCCAGCATTCCAGCGAGAGCAACCGCGGCAGCGCCCGCGCATAGGTGCCGGCGATGCCGACGATGTCATGCGTGCGCATGCGCGTGGCGAGCAGCGACTGGTGGCCGTCGCGCATCGTGGTGTCGGTGACCAGCACCTGTCGCTGCTCTCGCATCCAGGCCGCGAATTTTTCCGGGCCGAGCGCATCGAGCCTCTGCTTGCTGCCGTCCGGGATATGGCCATTGAGATAGGGCACCACCGGTGCCGCCGCATTCGCCTTCGGCATCGGCCGGCCGCGCGTCTCGGGATGGCCGTTGACGCTGACATCGGCCAGGTAGTTGAGCAACTTGGTGGCGCGGTCCTGCCGCTTCACCTGCTCGAACAGTTCCGGCGTCGTGTCGATGAACCTGGTCGTGTAGGAATTGTCGGCGAAGCGCGGGTGGTTGATGATCGCTTCGAGGAAGGTGAGGTTGGTCGCGACGCCGCGGATGCGGAACTCGCGCAGCGCCCGGTTCATGCGCGAGATCGCCTCGCCGGGCGTCGGCGCCCAGGCCGTCACCTTTTCGAGCAGCGGATCGTAGAAGCGGGTGATGACCGCGCCCGAATAGGCGGTGCCGCCGTCGAGCCGGATGCCGAAGCCGGCCGCTTCGCGATAGGCGGTGATGCGGCCATAGTCCGGGATGAAATTGTGCTCCGGATCCTCGGTGGTGATGCGGCACTGCAGCGCGTGGCCGTTGAGCCTGATGTCCTGTTGCGCCGGCACCCCCGATTCCGGCGTGCCGATGGCAAAGCCGTCGAGGATGTGGATCTGCGCCTTCACGATGTCGATGCCGGTCACCTGCTCGGTGACGGTATGCTCGACCTGGATGCGCGGATTGACCTCGATGAAATAGAACTTGCCGGTGTCGGCGTCCTGCAGGAACTCGACCGTGCCGGCGCCGATATAGGCGGTTTCGCGCGCGATCTTCAGCGCATGGCCGCAAAGCTCCTGGCGCAGCTTCTCGCTGAGATAGGGCGCCGGCGCGCGCTCCACGACCTTCTGGTTGCGGCGCTGGATCGAGCAGTCGCGCTCGAACAGGTGCACGGCGTTGCCGTGGGTGTCGCCCAGCACCTGCACCTCGACATGGCGGGCGCGCTCGATCAGCTTTTCGAGATAGACCTCGTCCTTGCCGAAGGCCGCCTTGGCCTCGCGCTTGCCTTCCACGACCTCGCGCGCGAGGTCGGCCTCGGCGCGGATGGCCCGCATGCCGCGGCCGCCGCCGCCCCACGAGGCCTTGAGCATCACCGGATAGCCGATTTGCGCGGCGAGCTTCTTGACCTCGTCCATGTCGTCGGGCAGCGGATCGGTTGCCGGCACGACCGGCACGCCGACCTCGATCGCCAGGTTGCGCGCGGCGACCTTGTTGCCCAGCCGGCGCATCGTTTCCGGCTTCGGGCCGATGAAGGTGACGCCGGCCTCGGCGCAGGCCTCGGCAAATTCCGGGCTTTCCGACAGCAGCCCGTAACCGGGGTGGATGGCGTCGGCGCCCGACAGCCTGGCGACCCGGATCACCTCCTCGATCGACAGGTAGCTTTCGATCGGACCCATGTCCTTGGCCAGATGCGGTCCGCGCCCGACCTGGTAGCTCTCGTCGGCCTTGAAGCGGTGCAGCGAATATTTGTCCTCCTCCGCCCAGATCGCCACGGTTTTGAGGCCGAGCTCGTTGGCCGCGCGGAACACGCGGATGGCGATTTCGGACCGGTTGGCGACGAGGATCTTCGTGATGGCCAAGGACTGGGCTCCAGCAGCGTAAGGGAAGATGAACCGGCGCAATGATTAGCGTGAAAATGCTGCACTGCAAACAAATTTGAGCGACACCTAAAACGATTTAAGTCGCTTGTTTGCGTCAAACTGTTATTGCCGTTCTTCGAGCGCGCGACGCGGAGCTTTCCGGTCGGCCTCCACCCGCAAACGAAAATGCCCGGCGCGTGCGCCGGGCATTTCCGAAAAGTCGGCTCAAGCATGCCTCCCGAAAGTGCGCAGCGGTTCGGGACAAAGACATGTTTGAAACGAAAGACCTGAAGCAGGTCTCGCGACCTGCTTTAGGGTTTGCCGGCTTATTTCTCGAAGTAGCTGTACTTGCCGTCGTCACCCTTCTTCCATTCATAGATGACATAGTCAGGACGGGTGATGTCGCCCTTGGCGTCGTAGCCGATGTCACCGATGGCCGTCTTCCAGGTGTTGGCCCTGATCGTCTCCGCAACCTTCTGCGCGTCGTCGGCCGAGCCGGTCTTGGCGATGGCCTGGGCGATGATCTGCACCGCGGCATAGGAGTAGAGCGTGTAGGCTTCCGGTTCGAAGCCGTTGGCGCGGAACTTCTCGACCACTTCCTTGGCGGCCGGATTCTTGCGCGGATCCGGAGCGAAGGTGTTGAGCGTGCCGGCGACGGCGTCGCCCGCGATCGAGGCCAGTTCGTTGGAGACGATGCCGTCGCCCGAGAACAGCGGCGCCTTCAGGCCTTGGTCGGCCGACTGACGGATGATCAGGCCGGCTTCGGTGTGCAGGCCGCCCCAGTAGATGAGCGTGACGCCGTTTTCCTTCATCTTGGCGATGAGGGCCGAGAAGTCCTTGTCGCCGACATTCACGCCTTCGTACAACACTTCCGTGATGCCGTTGGCGTTGAGGTTTTTCTTGGTCTCATCGGCGAGGCCCTGGCCATAAGGCGTCTTGTCGTGGATGATGGCGATCTTGGCGTCCTTGAAGTTCTTGGCGATGTAGTCGCCGGCCACCTTGCCCTGCTGGTCGTCACGACCGCAGGTGCGGAAGGTGTTCCACATGCCGCGCTCGGTGAACTTCGGGTTGGTCGCGGCCGGCGTGATCTCGAGGATGCCGTTTTCCTGGTAGACTTCCGAGGCCGGGATCGACACGCCGGAGTTGAAGTGGCCGTCGACATACTTGACGCCGTCGGCGACGAACTTGTTGGCGACCGAGATGCCCTGCTTGGGGTCGGAGACATCGTCGCCGATCTCGAGCTTGAGCTGCTGGCCATTGATGCCGCCCGCCGCGTTGATGTCGGCGATCGCCTGTTCCGCGCCCTTCTGCAGCTGTGCGCCGAACGCGGCGTTCGGGCCGGTGATCGGACCGGCGACGCCGATCAGGATGTCAGCGGCCCACGCGCTGCCGCTGAACGCGACGAACGCGGTCAGCGCAACGGCGGACAAGAGTGATTTTTTCATTGAAACGCTCCCATTTACGGAGTGGGCGTGGATGATACTTTCATGCGATGCCCACCCTTATCGCAGAAAGCATAGAATGCCGATTTTCAGGCACTTGTCACGCCGATTCATGTCCGAACGGCGCAATGGTGAACGTCAACCTTTCGGTTTCCAGCTTAACAATGAAGCTCTTTCATAGAGCCAGTTATACTGTGTGACCATCTGGTTGGTGCGCGTGTATTGATAGCCGAGAAAGCCCAGGATCATCAGCACGATGGTATCGATGATATAGTAATGCAGCGAGAACATTGTGCCGTCGAACAAGGCGTGATGGATGAACCTGATGCCGACGCCGAGACCCAGCATGTAGAAAAACAGCTGAACGTAGGTGCTCCAGGTCTGAGCGGCGGCCTTGCCGGTCATCCATGCCGCCCAGCCGCCGAGCAGGCAGGTGACGAACAGGAACTGCCAGATCGAGGCTTCTTCGTAGATAATGCCCTGCATGATTGATGTCCTCGATCTCAGTGATGTCCGCCTTCGAGATAGGCGGCGCGCACTTCCGGATTGGCGAGCAGTTCCTTGCCGGTGCCGCTCATCGTCACATTGCCGTTGACCATGACATAGCCGCGCGTGGCGAGCTTGAGCGCCCCAAAAGCGTTCTGCTCGACCAGGAATACAGTCAGTCCCTGCGTCTTGTTGAGCTCGCGGATGGCGTCGAATATCTGCTTGACGATCAGCGGCGCGAGACCAAGCGACGGCTCGTCGAGCAGAAGCAGTTTCGGCCGCGCCATCAGGGCGCGCCCGATCGACAACATCTGCTGCTCGCCGCCCGACAGCGTGCCGCCGCGCTGGGCGATGCGCTCCTTCAGCCGCGGGAACAGCGTGAACACCTTCTCGACGTCCTCGTCGTAGTGCTTGAGGTTGTCGAGGCTGGCGCCCATCTGCAGGTTTTCCATCACCGTCATGCGCGGGAAGATGCGGCGTCCTTCCGGCGACTGGGCGATGCGCAGGCGGGCGATCTCGTGCGTCGGCATCTGTGTGATGTCGGCGCCGGCGAAGGTGATGCTGCCGGTACGCGCGCGCGGCGCGCCGAAGATGGTCATCATCAATGTCGATTTGCCGGCGCCGTTGGCACCGATCAGCGCCACGATCTCACCCTGGTTAACCTGCACGTTGACGCCATTCAGCGCCCGGATGTTGCCGTAGTAGGTTTCGACGCCCTTGATGTCGAGCAGCGTTGTGCCGGCCATTATTTACGCCCTCCACGTGTCGCGGGCTTGGCCGCCACTTCGTTCGCCAGCGCCTTCGCCTGGCCGATCCAGTCTTCGCGGGCAATACGCCCGTCAAAGGCGAGATAGGCTTCCGCCGCGTCGATGTCGGCCTTCTTCCAGGCGGCGATCTGGTCGAAATGGAAGATGCCGTGCTCGTTCAGCTTTCGCTCGTTGACCGGGCCGATGCCCTTGATGCGGATCAGACTGTCCGCCTTGCCGCCACGCGGCGCGTCGAGGCGATTGGAGATGCCGCCGGCTTTCGTGGCCGGGGCCTTTGCGATTGCCTTTTTCGCCGGCGCTTTTGCGGCCGGCTTCCTCGCCGCCGGCTTCGTCGCTGCCGGAGCCGCGATCGGCTTGCTGGCGATCGCCGCGGCGCGCGCATCGACCTGCGCCGCTTTCGAGGCGCCCTTCGACACCGTGACCCGCTCGCCCTCGCCGGCGTGTTCGACGCTGTCGGAAACCGGCCCGGCCATCATCGAAGCGGAATTGCCCGGTCCGTGCGCGGAGTCGGGGCCCGTATCGAGCTGCTCGATGACATCCTCGTCGCCGACTTCGGTCAGCACCGTCTCGACTTCCTCGTCGTCGACGCCGAGATAGGCGGCGATGACGCGCGGATCGGTACGGACCGATTCCGGATTGCCGTCGGAAATCTTGCGGCCGTATTCGAGCACCACGACGTGATCGGAGATCTGCATCACCACCGACATGTCGTGCTCGATGAGCAGGATCGACGTGCCGGTGCTCTTGATGCCCATCAACAGCTCGTTGAGCGCCGCCGATTCCTTCGGATTGAGGCCGGCGGCCGGCTCGTCAAGGCACAGAAGCTCCGGCCCTGTGCACATGGCGCGCGCGATTTCCAGGCGCCGCTGCGCGCCATAGGGCAAGTCGCCTGCGGGATCGTCGGCGCGATCGACAAGATCTGCCTTCTCCAGCCAGTGCCTGGCGAGATCGATCGACTCGGCCGAGGCCTGGCGATAGCTCGGAAAGCCGAACAGGCCGAGGAGAGTATAGCCCGAAGCCTTCATCAGCTTGTTGTGCTGCGCGACCAGAAGGTTCTCCAGCAGCGTCATGCCCGAGAACAGGCGGATGTTCTGGAAGGTACGCGCCACCTTGGCGCGCGCAGGGATCTCATGGTTGGGCAGGCGTTCGAGCAGATAGGTCGAGCCGTCGTTCCGGTTCAGCGTGATCATGCCTTCCGACGGTTTGTAGAAGCCGGTGATGCAGTTGAACACCGTCGTCTTGCCGGCGCCGTTCGGCCCGATCAGCGCCGTGATCTCGCCGCGCCTGGCCTGGAACGACAGGTCGCCGATAGCGACCAGGCCGCCGAATTTCATCGACAAATGCTCGACCTGCAGAATGAAGTCTTTCGAGGAAGGAGTCGCGTTCATCAGCCGTGTCCCTCCTTGGTGAAGGAGCTTGAAACCGCTCTTCGCTCCTTCAGGAAGGCTGTCGGCTCGCGGCTGCCGACGAAGCCGCGCGGCTTCCACAGCATGACGATGACCATGGCCATGCCGAACAGAAGCATGCGGTAGAGTTCAGGCGTGAAATCGGGACCGAAGACCCGTTTCAGGAAGTCGAGCTCTCGCAACGCTTCTGTGCCGCCGATCATCACCAGCGCCGCCACGGCGATGCCGACCAGCGAACCCATGCCGCCGAGCACGACGATGGCGAGGACAATCGCCGATTCCAGGAAGACGAAGGATTCGGGGCTGACGAAACCTTGCCGTGCGGCAAAGAACGAGCCGGCGAAGCCGCCGAACATGGCGCCGGTGGCGAACGCCGTCAGCTTGGTGGTGGTGGTGTTGATGCCGAGCGAGCGGCAGGCGATCTCGTCCTCGCGTAGCGCTTCCCACGCCCTGCCGACCGGCAGCCGGCGCAGCCTGATGGTAACGAAGGCGGTCAAAAGACAGAGTCCGAGGATCAGATAGTAAAGGAAGATCTTGTAATAGGCGCTCGATGTGGCGATGTGCAGCACCTTGGCGATGTAGTTCGGATCCGAGACGTTGAACGACATCAGTCCGAAAAAGGAGACCTTTGGAATGCCGGAAATGCCGGCCGATCCGTTTGTCACCTCGCGCCAGTTGATCAGGACGAGGCGGATGATCTCGCCGAAGGCAAGGGTGACGATCGCCAGATAGTCGCCACGCAAACGCAGCACCGGAAAGCCGAGCATGACGCCCCAGAAGGCGGCCATGCAGCCGGCGGCGGGCAGCAGGATCCAGAACGACAGACCGAAATGCGTGCCGAGCAGCGCATAGGCATAGGCGCCGACGGCATAGAAGGCGACGTAGCCCAGATCGAGCAGGCCGGCGAGGCCGATGACGATGTTCAGCCCCCAGGCCAGCATCACATAGATCAGGATCTGTATGCCGAAATTGTCGACCCACTTCAGAGAGCCCTGAAACCCTCCCGCCATCGATCCTGTTACGAGCGCAAGCACCAGCACGACGACGATCGGATAGAGCGCCAGCGCGCTGATGCCCAATGCCGAGAAGTGGGCGTGGATGAAGGCCCGGAAATAATACATCACCCAGGCGACGGCATAAATGATCGCCAGCGCCCGCACAAAGCGTGCGTAGCCGGCAAGGTCGGGTCCGAGCAGCCCGTCAAGCGAGCCGGCCAGCACAAACAGCAAGGCTGCGACAACGACCGCGGCTATGAAATAAGGCATCCTGAAAAAGCGTGCCGCCATGGTGTCGGGCAGCAGGCCTGTGTCGATGTCGGCGATCTTCAGGCTGGCCACGAAGGGCTGGCCATAGGCGACATACAGGAAGCGGCCCACGGCAGTGGCGATGACCACCAGGGCAAGCAGGCCCCAGCGCTGCACCAGGATCAGTTCGTTGGAGATATTCTGGTCGGTCCTGAGACCGATGAACAGCACGAACAGGCCGAGCGAGATGGCGCCTGCATAGAGCGCTTCGCGAAAAGCGCGCTGGACTGGAGTAGCGACGGCGTCGCGCTCCGAAGACACGGTAACGGCCATGAGGATCAGACCTTTTCGACTTCAGGCCGGCCGAGGATGCCGGAGGGCAGGAAGATGAGCACGATCGCCAGGATCGAGAAGGCGGCGACGTCCTTGTAGTCGATCGAGAAATAGGCCGACCACATGCTCTCGATGAAGCCGATGAGCAGTCCTCCGAGCACCGCGCCGGGCAGTGAGCCGATGCCGCCAAGCACAGCCGCCGTAAAGGCCTTCACGCCCGGCACGAAGCCGTCCGAGAACACCACGACGCCGTAATACATCAGGAACAGCGTGCCGGCGACGGCAGCAAGGGCGGCGCCCATGATGAAGGTGATGGAGATGGTGCGGTCGACGTCGACGCCGAGCAGCGCCGCCATCTTGCGATCCTGCTCGCAGGCGCGTTGGGCCCGCCCGAGCGCCGTCCTGTTGACGAGGTACCAGAAGATCGCCAGCAGCGCGGCGGTGACCAGCACGATGATGATCTGCTTCAGCGAGATGCTGATGCCGTCGATCGTGTAAACCTGCGACACCATCGGCGGGATCGGCTTGTTGCGCGGGCCTTGCGTGACCTGCACGAAATTGGACAGCGCGATCGACATGCCGATGGCGGTGATCAGCGGCGCCAGCCGGAACGATCCGCGCAGCGGCCGATAAGCCACTTTTTCGATCGTCCAGTTGTAGAGACTGGTGAGCAGCATCGCCACGATCATCATGATCAGAAGCGCCACCACGACCGGCACCGAATAGAACAATGCGCCAAGGATCAGGAAGACAATGAGCGCGGTGAAGGCGCCGACCATGAAGATGTCGCCATGCGCGAAATTGATCATGCCGATGATGCCGTAGACCATCGTATAGCCGATCGCGATCAGGCCATAGATCGACCCCAACGTCAGCCCATTGATAAGCTGCTGGACGAAGTACTGCATATTTAAGCGGCTCCCCTGGAATGTCGCTTTTGAGGACGCATTCCTTTTCGTATTTCCCCTAGTCGTAAAGTTTCGAGCCCGGATTGCAACGTGATTTTTCAATCGCTCTGCGTGGTTTGGAAGCACGCCGTCCGATTGCCCGTTTTTTTCGCGCCCGACCCCTGGACTATCGCGGACCGTAGCATTGGCACAACGCAATGTCTTTGACGATTCAACCTTATGATGGGCCTCATGTCGAAGAAATCGGCGTCAAAATAAGTTGATGAGAAGAATTCTTGCAAGAACCGAGGCGCTGCTTTTCAACCGCCGCGCCTTCCGTTGGGTGAGGTTTGCGCCATCTGTGACGGCCATGTGACGGCGAGACGCCTTCGGCGGAAGACGCCGCGCCGAAGTGGAAAAGCCTTGAGGCGACGTCTCAGCAAGCGGAGCCTCCCTCTCCATTGAGACTGTGCTTTTCGAGCGGCGGCAGCGATGTCGGAAGCGGCCCGGTCTTTGCGGATTTCACCATCCTGGCGACGGCGGTCATCGCCGGCCACGGTGTCGCCCTTTGCCCGATCGAGGTCTTTCGCGAGGCGACTGGTTCCGCGATCAGGTGTCGGCGAAAGCGGAAACCGAAGCCGAAGCGCCTGCCGGCTGATCGTATCAGGTGACGACGAAGCCGTGCGCGAACGGATCGCGGTCGTCGATGAAGATCGTGTTCAGCCCGGTCATGCGGGCCCAGCCGCCGATCGAAGGGATGATCGCCGGCTTGCCGGCGATGCTGACCTCTTTTTCGACCCTGCCCTTGAACAGCGAGCCGATGATGGATTCGTGGACAAAACTGTCGCCGGGCTTGAGCCTGCCCTTGGCATGGAGCTGCGCCATGCGTGCCGAGGTGCCGGTGCCGCAAGGGCTGCGGTCGATCGCCTTGTCGCCATAGAACACGGCGTTGCGGGCATCGGCTTCGGCATGCTTCGGCTTGCCGGTCCACAGCATGTGCGACAGCCGGTTGATGCCGGGATTCTCCGGATGCACGAAGGAGTATTTCTCGTTGAGGCGCTGCCGCACCACCGGGCTCCAGGCGATGAGGTCGCCCGCCGAATAGTCGGCCATGTCCCGGTAATTCTGCTGCGGCTCGACGATGGCGTAGAAATTGCCGCCATAGGCGACGTCGACGCTGATCTCGCCGAGCACCGGGCATTCGACGGTAAGGCCTTCGGCATGGAGGAAGGACGGCACGTTGGTGATGCGCACCTCCTCGACATATTCGCCGACCTGCTTGTATTCGGCGATGACAAGGCCGGCCGGCGTGTCGAGCCTCAGCACGCCTGGCGTCTTCGGCTTCACCAGCCCATGCTCGATCGCCATCGTCACCGTGCCGATGGTGCCGTGGCCGCACATCGGCAGGCAGCCCGAGGTCTCGATGAACAGGATGGCGATGTCGCAGTCCTCGCGCGTCGGCGGATAAAGGATCGAGCCCGACATCACGTCATGGCCGCGCGGCTCGAACATCAGCCCGGTGCGGATCCAGTCATATTCGGCGAGGAAATGCGCCCGCCGCTCCATCATCGTCGAGCCCTCGAGCAGCGGCCCGCCGCCGGCGACAAGGCGCACCGGATTGCCGCAGGTGTGGCCGTCGATGCAGAAGAAGGATTTTTTGGCCATGACCATTCCTGACTGTCAGAACCGCTGCGGATTGAAAGGGGTGAGATCGAGCGGCGGAGTCTGCCCGAGAACGAGATCGCGGATCAAGCGACCGGTCGCCGCCGACTGGGTCAGGCCGAGATGGCCGTGCCCGAAGGCATAAAAGACATTCGGCGCGCGCGCCGCGCCGATCACCGGCAAGGAGTCCGGCAGCGACGGGCGATAACCCATCCACTCGCGGCCGCCCGACGAATCGAGCCCGGGCAGGAAACGCTTCGCCTTCTCCAGCATCGCCTTCGAGCGGGCGAAATTCGGCGGTCGCTCGATACCGCCGAGTTCGACGGCGCCGCCGACGCGCAGACCCGTTTCCAACGGCGTGATGACGAAGCCATGCCCGGAAAAGATCAGCTGCCGCTTCACGTCGAAGGCGGACACCGGCAGCGTCGTGTTATAGCCCCGCTCGGTTTCGAGCGGGATGCGGTCGCCGATATTTCTTGCCAGGAGATGCGACCAGGCGCCCGCGGCGATCAGGAGTTTCTTTGCCCTCCGCCTGGTGCCGTCGGCTAGGACGATCGTCGCTCCGTTTGCGTCCGCTTCCACGCGTTCGATACGCGCATGCTCGAAACGGGCGCCGAGCTTTTCCGCATAAGCCCAGACCGCCTTGCCGAGCAGCTTGGGGTCGGCGACCGTTTTCCAGCCTGGCACGAAGGTGCCCTTGACGAAGCGCGGCGCAAGACCTGGCTGGAGCGCTGCCATTTCTTCGCCCTCGACATGGCGAAAGCCGATGCCGAAGCGCCCGCGCTCGGCCCAGCCGGGCAGCGAGGCACGGAACTCCGCCTCGCTCTCATAGAATTCCAGCGAACCATCCTCGCGCAGCATCGGCCGCGTGCCGGAGCGGTCGAGCAGTCCCATCCATTCGGCTTCGGCGAGCTTCATCATACCGACCTGCGCCGCCAGGCTCGCTTCGTAGTGTTTGGTGGCGCCCGCGCACCAGAAGCGGACCAGCCAGGGCAGCAGCTTGGGCAGATAGGCCGGCGGGATGGCCAAAGGCCCGAGCGGGTCGGCGAGCCATTTCGGCAATTGCCGGATCATGCCCTTATGCGCCAGCGGCAGCACGTCGGAGAAGGCGAAAGCGGCGGCATTGCCGGAGCTCGTCTCTTCGCAGATGCCGGTACGGTCGAAGACGGTGACGCCGCGGCCCGCCTCTGAGAGCAGAGTCGCGGCGCAGATACCGACGATGCCGCCACCGATGATGGCGATGTCTTCCCCTTCTCCCCGTTCACGGGGGTGAGGAGTGTTCCGCGTAGCGGGCGGAAAGCCAATTGCTTGGCTTTCCGAATGACGAACGCCCGCAGCGACAGCGGAGGGCCGCGGCGCCCGAAGGGCGGATGAGGGGCGGCGCCCCTCCTCGGAATTTTTCTGCACGTCAGTGCTGTCCCTTATTCGGCTGCCACCATCTTCTCTGCCGATCGAGGAGAGTCCTGGGGCGACGGCAGCTTCGGCCGCACCGCCAGCGCATCCCGCACGATCTTCTCGACCGCCTTGCGGCGCTCGCCCGACAGCGGCTGGCGCGGCATGCGCACACGGTCATTGGTACCGATCGCCAGCACTTCGGCAAGCTTGATGTTTTGGACCAGATAGGTGGAGACATCGAGGTCGAGCAAGGGCCGGAACCAGCGGTAGATCGCCAGCGCTTCCTCGCGGCGGCCCTCTCTCATCAGTTGGTAGATCGCCACCGTCTCGCGCGGGAAGGCGGTGACAAGGCCGGCGACCCAGCCGATCGCGCCGACCGACAGCGCCTCGAAGGCGAGATTGTCGACCCCGGTGAAGAGATCGTAGCGGTCGCCGAATCTATTGATGATCTCGGTCGAGCGGCGGATGTCGTCGGACGATTCCTTGATGGCGACGAAGCGCTTGTCCGACGCCAGTTCTTCCATCAGGTCGATGGTCACGTCGACGCGATAGGCGAGCCGGTTGGAATAGATCATCACCGGCAGGTCGCCGGCTTCCGCGACCGCACGAAGGGCGGCGACCGTCTCTTGCGGATTGGTGTGGTAGATCGGGCTCGGCACCACCATCAGGCCGTCGGCGCCTTCCTTGGCGGCGCGCTTCGCAATGCTCGCCGCCTCGCGCGTGCCGGGCTCGTTGACGGTCAAAAGCACCGGTTTCTTGCCGGCGACTTTCTGCGCCGTCTTCAGCACTTCGATCTTTTCGTCCGGCGACAGCATCGGCCCTTCGCCGAGCGAGCCGCACACGATGATGCCGTCGCAGCCGGCCTCGATCTGCAGTCCGTAGCAGCGCTCCATCTCGGCATGGTCGAGCCGGTCGTCGGCAGTGAATTTGGTCGTGACGGCGGGGAAAACTCCGGTCCACATGGCTTGTTTCTCCATTGATATATCAGTCGTATATCTATTAAAAGCTGGCTCGTCAACGCTGAATCCATTATGATATATGAAAAATATATCAGGAGCCTGCCATTGATCTCCCCACTGATATCCGCTGACACGAACGCGGCCTTCGAGCCGGCGGCGACCAAGGCCTACCGCGCGCTGGAGCATATGATCGTCACGCTTGAGCTGGCGCCGTCGAGCTTCGTCACCGAAGGCGCGCTGATCGAGCGGCTGGGTCTCGGACGCACCCCCGTGCGCGAGGCGATCCAGAGGCTCGCCTGGGAAGGACTGCTGGATATCAGGCCTCGCGCGGGCATCGCGGTCGCGCCGCTTCACGCCGGCGACTGGCTGCGGGTGCTGGATGCGCGGCGCGGCATCGAGGTGGTGCTCGCCCGCTCGGCCGCCCGCTTCGTCACCCGCGAGGCCGCCGACCTGTTTCACGAGGCGGCCCTGGCCATGCAGAAGGCAGTGATCTCCGGCAACGTGCTTGCCTTCATCCAAGCCGACAAGGCGCTCGACGAGGCGCTGGCAATCGCCGCCGACAACCCCTTCGCGGCGCGCGTGGCCGCCCCCTTGCAGACGCACAGCCGCCGCTTCTGGTATCGCTACAAAGCCGACACCGGGCTGGCCGAATCAGCCGAGCACCACGTGGCGCTGATCCGTTCCATCCTCGACGGCGACGAGGAAGGCGCCGCCAAGGACGCCAAGAAACTGATGGCGCTGCTGCGCGGTCATGCCGAGGTGGCCGCTACGCGCTGAGCGGGTCAGCGCCTGCCCGAGGCGTCCTCAGCCTCCCGGCTGCCACACCATAGCCCAGCCGCTTCTCCTCGAATGCCGCTGCCAGCGTCTTCCGTGGTGCAATTTGACGCTCGACCGGAGGAACCGTTGTGGCTCACCCCAGCTCCCTGGCGACTTCAGGCGCCTGGCATGGCTGCCGCGATCGTAGGGCTGTCCCAACCCTCGCCCACGGAAAGGATGCAGCTTTGCCCCTTGGTGTCGGAGGCAAGCACGGTCCAGCTGCCCTGATCCGACACGAAGATTTCGAGCACAACGTTGGGATTGATCAGGCCACGCCCGGCCTCGCTTTCGTGGAACTTGTCGCCGAGCGACTTGATGATGTCGGCGCGCGGAGCGCATTGCGTCGCCGCGTTCGCCGACGCCGATCCACCGGTCACCACCGCCGCCGCCAGCATTGTCGCCATAAGAAATCGTTTCATCTGACACCTCCTCGCGCCAGACGCGAACCCCGGCTGCCACCGGCGCTGTTTGATTTGCCTGCACGCATGGCAGGAATACAGCCTAAGACGGAGGGTGGTCTGTTGGTTCCATCACAGGGCGATGGAATTATTAGAAGGTGCGGATGCTCTCCTGGCGCGATGCACCAGAATTCATGCACCTGAAGTTGCGCTTCGCTTTTGGCGGCGTGAGCTGGACGGTGCAAAGCTGGTGGACGAAAGCCGCAGCATTCCACCTGCATCCATAAAAAGAAGGCGCGGCTTGCACCGCGCCTCCCCAATGTTGGCTTGGACGACCTGTCCGGTCAGTTCATCGTCGGGATGACGAATTCCGCACCGTCCTTGATACCGGACGGCCAGCGCGACGTAACCGTCTTGGTCTTGGTGTAGAAGCGGAAGGCGTCCGGACCATGCTGGTTGAGATCGCCGAAGGACGACGCCTTCCAGCCGCCGAAGGTGTAGTAGGCGATCGGAACCGGGATCGGCACGTTGACGCCGACCATGCCGACCTGGACTCTGGATGCGAAGTCGCGCGCCGCATCGCCGTCGCGGGTGAAGATGGCGACGCCATTGCCCATCTCGTGGTCGTTGGCGAGCTTGATCGCGTCCTCGTAGCGCGGCGCGCGCACCACCGACAGCACCGGCCCGAAGATCTCTTCCTTGTAGATGCGCATGTCGGCCGTCACGTTGTCGAACAGGCAGCCGCCCATATAGTAGCCGTTCTCATAGCCCTGCATCTTGAAGCCGCGACCGTCGACGACGAGCTTGGCGCCTTCCTTGACGCCGATATCGACATAGCTCTTCACGCGCTCCAGCGCTTGTGCCGTCACCAGCGGGCCGAAATCGGCCGCCGAATCGGTCGACGGACCGACCTTCAGGCTTTCCACGCGCGGCACCAGCTTCTCCATCAGCCGGTTGGCGGTGTCGTTGCCGACCGGGACGGCCACCGAGATCGCCATGCAGCGCTCGCCGGCCGAGCCGTAGCCGGCGCCGATCAGCGCGTCGACCGTCTGGTCCATGTCGGCGTCGGGCATGATGATCATGTGGTTCTTGGCGCCGCCGAAGCACTGCACACGCTTGCCGGCTGCGGTGCCGCGCGAATAGATGTAGTGCGCGATCGGTGTCGAGCCGACAAAGCCGATCGCCTTGATGTCCGGATCGTCGAGGATGGCGTCGACCACTTCCTTGTCGCCGTTGACGACGTTGAGGATGCCGGCAGGCAGGCCGGCCTCGATGAACAGTTCGGCGATACGGATCGGCACGCCCGGATCGCGCTCGGACGGCTTCAGGATGAAGGCGTTGCCGCAGGCGATGGCCGGCGCGATCTTCCACAGCGGAATCATGGCCGGGAAGTTGAACGGCGTGATGCCGGCGACGACGCCGAGCGGCTGGCGCATCGAATAGACGTCGATGCCGGGGCCGGCGCCGTCGGTGAACTCGCCCTTCATCATGTGCGGGGCGCCGATGCAGACCTCCACCACTTCGAGGCCGCGCTGGATGTCGCCGCGCGCGTCGGCGATCGTCTTGCCGTGCTCGCGCGCCAGGATGTCGGCCAGTTCGTCATAGTCGCGGGCGACCAGCTCGAGGAATTTCATCAGCACGCGCACGCGGCGCTGCGGGTTGGTGGCGGCCCATTTCGGCTGCGCCGCCTTGGCGTTCTCGACCGCGGCGCGCAGTTCCGCCTGCGAGGCAAGCGCCACCGTGCCGCGCACGGAGCCGTCCATCGGCTGCATCACATCCTGCTTGCGGCCGCTGGTGCCGGCGACACGCTTGCCGCCGATGAAATGACCGTATTCGATCATGCCTTCTCTCCCTTGTTTGGTGATGATGCATTATCCGCCTTTGCGGCGGCGATGGCAACGCGAGCCAAAACGCAACCGTTGTGCGGAAAATAGACAACGACAATGGAGTGTGCATTAATTGTCGCAAATGACAGGTGCGCTGTCGTCGGGGATTTCCTATGAACTGGGATGACGTCCGCATCTTCCTGGCCGTGGCGCGCGCCGGGCAGATCCTCGGCGCCGCCAAGCGCCTTGAGCTCAACCACGCCACCGTCTCGCGCCGCATCGCCGCGCTCGAGGAGGCGCTGAGGACAAAGCTCTTCCGCCGCCTGACCACCGGCAGCGAATTGACGCCGGCCGGCGAGCGCTTCCTCGACATAGCCGAGCGCATGGAAAGCGACATGATCGCCGCGCGCTCGACCATCGCCGGTGAGGGCGACGACGTTTCGGGCACCGTGCGCATCGGCGCGCCCGACGGATTTGGCGTCGCCTTCCTGGCAAAGCGGCTGGGCGAACTGACCGCGCTGCATCGCGAGCTCACCATCCAGCTGGTGCCGGTGCCGCGCTCCTTCTCGCTGTCCAGGCGCGAGGCCGATATCGCGATCACCGTCGAGCGGCCGACCGAAGGCCGGCTGGTGGCGGGCAAGCTGGTCGACTATACGCTCGGCCTCTTCGCCTCCCGCGCCTATGCCGAGGCCAACGGCCTGCCCAAAACGCCGGCCGAGCTCGGCCGGCACACGCTGATCGGCTATGTGCCGGACCTCATCGTCAGCCCGTCGCTCGACTATGCCGCCGAGTTCAGCCCCGAATGGCGCACCAGCTTCGCCATCTCCTCGGCGCTCGGCCAGGCCGAAGCGGTACGCTCCGGCGCCGGGATCGGCATCCTGCACACTTTCGTTGCCCGTTCGATGCCGGAGCTGGTGCCGGTCGACATCGTCGCGCCCATCCGCCGCGCCTACTGGCTGGTCTATCATGAATCGGTGAGGCCGCTGCGCCGCGTCCAGCTCGTCGCCAATTTCATCACCAAAGTGGTGGAACGCGAGCGCGGACTTTTTGTCTAATCCGCGTCGAGCACGAACGAACTCACCACTTTCCCGGCTTCGTCCGCAAGCGGCGCCCATTTGCGCGCCGCCTCGTCGGCGCTGTCGCCCGTGACCCCGCAATCGACGAAGCCGTAATGCGAGCTGCGCAGCGTCAGCGCGATGCGGGAATGGCCGTAGAAGCTGACATTGTCGTCGGCGTAGTGGAAATCCATGTCGGCGACCCGCACCGGATAGCCGTCCGGAAAATGCGCCAGCCGGTCCTGGCTGAAGCCGGCCGACTGATAAGCGACGCCGATCATGGTCTGCCAGTTTTCCGCCGACCAGTCCTTCTCGATGAATGCCCTGGGATCGGGCGGATTGTCCGGGGCGGTCGGGTCGTAGAGATTTTGCGACACCCTGCAGGTTAGGCCTTCTTCGCCGGATTTGACCTTGAGCCGCATGGTATTGCCAAAGGTGGTTTCGCTCGTCCATTCCTCGGGATAGGTCAGCGAAAAGCCGTGCTCCTTGTCGTGAACGGTCTTGTCCGCGGCAAACGCCACCGGGGTGCAGGTCAGATATGAGGCCGCCGCCGCAACAAGAAAAACACGCATCCCAAAGTCCCCTCGCCGCGTCCGATCCCTATCACAGCCAGTTGGTTGTTGCCGCCTTGCCTCCGCCACAAATTCGGCGACTGTGGCGTCAGCGCGCTTCGCCATGCCATGATGGAGCGCTAACGCGTGTCGCCCAGAAGTGTGCAGCGGTTCTGGGACAACGACATGCATCAAAACAAGGACCTAAAGCGCGTCGCCTGAATCCGTTTCAGCGCGACGCGCTTTAGAGCAATTCCAGGAAAAGTGTGAGCGGCTAGGCTCGGCGCCTTTGCCGTAGCCTTCCGTCTGGAATTGCGTCAAAGCAAGGAGATAGAGTGTTCGCCGTTTCCGTGAAACGGTGAAACGCTCTGGGGACAATCTTCGGAACGCCGGCGGAGAAATGCGAGCCGTACTTGCGATTTTGCCGCTGATTTTTCTGTCGGACTGCGCCAACCCTTGGACGAAGGTTCCGGAAGCGGAGCTGCCGAAGCCGATCCGCTACGCCATGGCGCGCCCCTCGCCTTTCGTCATCGGCAATTATTGCGGCCCGGGCACCCGCACCGGCGATCTGTCGGCAAAGCCGGTCGACCGTCTCGACGCCGCCTGCCAGGTCCACGACGCCTGCTACATTGCCCGGCACAATCATTGCGACTGCGACGGAGCGCTTGTCGCCTCCGCGAGGACGATCCGCGACGACCGGACGGCGCCGCGCAAAATGCGAAACGAGGCAGAATTGCTGATCGCCACCTTCGCGTTTCCGGTCTGCAGGATCTTTCCGCAAGGCTTCATGCCGCCGCGCAACCCGGCCCAGCTCAAGGCCATGAACGGGGCAACTGGATGAGGCTCGGGTCGGCCTTAACCAGGGCGTTGCTTGGACTGGCGCTGGCAGCGCTTGCCGGTTGCGCCGGCATGCCTGGGCATTCGGCCTGCGCCTTCTTTCCAGGCGACGGCGCCTGCGGCCGCTTGCCGGTCTCGGCGGACAGCAGCGGCGCCGAGATAGCCGGAGCTCACTACTTCGCAGGCGACGGCAACAGCGCCTATGACAAGCAGTTCCAGGCGCTGCTCGCCCAAAGCCGCCTCGATGCGCTCGACCGCGCCAACGGCACCGGCCGTTTCGGCCGCGACTGGCGAGATGTCCAGAACAGCGGCTTCCACACGACCTATCCGACACTGCAACGGCTCGCCAAACCGCTCGACGGCACCGAGCTGACGCCGACACGAGGCGAGCCGGGCGAAGGCCGGTTCACCGGCCGTTGGCGCATGTCGCGCCAGACGCTCTATCTCGATGCCGCCGCGCGGCCCTCGGCGCCCAAGACCTTCAGCTTCTCCGGCCTGCAGGCGCGCTCGGTCGAGATCGTGTTGCGCCAGGCGGGGCACCTGCAAGTCGACATCGGCGGCACCTGCAACGGCCCGCTCGCGATCCGCGCGTCGGGGCGATCCATCACCGTCGCCGCGGCCTCCCCATTCCATCTAAGCCTGCCCGTCGCCGAAACCTCCGTCGGCCTGTTTCCGGACCAGGCGCTGACCCGCTGCGATCTGCGCGTCGGCTCCACCCTGGCGCCGGCCGGCGCGCCGCTGACCTTGCTGCGCGAGGAGACCGCCGACCCCTGGATCGCGAAGCTCGACAGCCGCTACGACCGCTGCCCGGTGCCCGACCCGGCGGGGATGGAGGAACTCGACCGCGTTTTTTATGCCAGCCGCTGGCTGTCGCAGACCTGCGCGCTGGCGCTGGGGTCGCCGACCCTGCTGCGCAAATCGCGCGACGGCTTCAACGCCAAGGTCGAGGCGCTGCTCGGCCGGACACTGCCCGACAGCGCCTTCGACAAGGCCGACCCAGAACTGCCGCTCGACTTCTCAAGCGCGCCGAAACTTAAGCTGATCTATTTGTCGTCGCTGGAGTTCAAGGCGGATTTCTCCGGCCGCATCATGGAGCGGCTGATCCGCCATCATGCAGCGCTTGGCACCAAGGTGCGCATCCTGGTGACCGACGTGCTGGAGCGTGAGAAGGACGACGCGCTGCTGCACCGGCTCGCGGCTGAGTTCCCTAACGTCCAATTACAGGAATATCGCTGGCAGGCGGACCACGGCGCGCCGTTCGACGAGCAGATCTCGCAGTTGCACAAGGTTCACCATATCAAGATGCTGGCGACGTTGGCCGAGCATCCTGGACGCTCGCGCGTGATCATCGGCGGCCGCAACATCCATGACGGCTTTCTGTTCCACAAGCCCGTCGACCTGACGCGCTATCCGGACCTGGAGCAATACGGCAAGACCGACGGCTTCTCGCTGAATTACTATTCCAACTGGAGCGACTTCGACATCGAGATCGCCGACCCGGCGACCGTCGAGACGTTGGCCGCGCATATGTCGACAATCTGGCTGCGCGACGCCGACACCAACCTGTCGCGACCGTTTTCCATTCCGGTTCCCGGTGGAAGCCCGCGCGGCGTGGCGCGGCATTTCATTTCCGTGCCTTACGAGGACGGGCACGCGCTGGAAGCCTATTTCGTCGAACTGATCGACACCGCCGAGCATCGCATCGAGATCGTCAATCCGTACCTTAACCTGACGCCGGATATCGCCCGGGCCATCGACCGGGCGCTGGCCAGGGGCGTGAAGATCGACGTCGTCGGCCGTATCGACCTCAAGGGCGATATCGGCGGCCGCTTCCTCACCGCGCTCAACAAGCTGTTCGTCGAGAAATATGGCGACCGCATCGACATCCGCGAGTTCAAGGCGCCGGACGTCGTGCTGCATTCCAAGATCATGATGATCGACGAAAGGCTGGTCGCCATCTCCTCGGTCAACCTCAACAACCGCAGCTTCTTCCATGACTCGGAAAACGGCATGGTCGTGCTCGATCCGGCTTTCTACCGCCGAATGAAGCCGGTCTATGACGATTACCTCGCCCATTCGCGCCCGGTCGCCACCAATGTCACCATCGGCTGGGCCTACCGGCTGCTGTTCAGCGACACCTGGGTCAGGGAAGCGTTTTGAACACCACCACTCGACAGGGCCGGCATCACTTGAATATCGGCGCGCCTTAGATGGGCTTCAGATACCGCTCCGGGCTGAGGTCGCGCGCGTTGATCTCCGGCACCCGGTTCGACATGATGTCGGCAAGCACCTTGGCGGAGCCGCAGGCCATGGTCCAGCCGAGCGTGCCGTGCCCGGTGTTGAGATAGAGGTTGGCGACCTCGCTTTGCCCGATCAAGGGCGGTCCGTCCGGCGTCATCGGCCGCAAGCCGCACCAGAAGCTCGCCGCCTTGAGGTCGCCGCCACCCGGAAAGAGATCGCCGACCGAGTGTTCGAGCGTGCGGCGGCGCGATTCCTGCAGGCGAAGATCATAGCCCGAAATCTCCGCCGTGCCGCCGACGCGGATGCGGTCGCCGAGCCTGGTGATCGCCACCTTGTAGGTCTCGTCCATGACGGTCGACACCGGTGCTGCCTCGGCATTGCTGATCGGCACGGTGATCGAATAGCCCTTGACCGGATAGACTGGAATCGGCCGCCCCAGCGAGCGCATGAACTGCGCCGAATAGCTGCCCATCGCCATCACGAAGGCGTCCGCGGATCTCCATCCGCGATCGGTCAGCACATTGGTGAGGCGATTGCGGTTCCTGACGATGCGCCGGATGGTCGAGCCGTATTCGAAGGTCACGCCGCGCGCTAAGCAGAGTTCCGCGAGCTTGTCGGTGAACATCTTGCAGTCGCCGGTCTCGTCGCCCGGAAGCCTGAGGCCCCCGACGAACTTCTCGCGCACCGCCGCAAGGGCCGGCTCGGCCGCGACACAGCCGTCGCGGTCGAGAATCTCGTAAGGCACATCATATTTCTTGAGCACCTCGACGTCGCCGCCGGTGCCGTCGAGCTGCTTCTGCTTGCGGAAGAGCTGCAGCGTGCCTTTGCTGCGTTCGTCGTAAGTGATGCCGGTCGCCTCGCGCAGCGCCTTCAGCGTGTCGCGGCTGTATTCGGCAAGCGGCACCATGCGCGACTTGTTGAGCGCGTAGCGCTCGGCCGTGCAGTTGCGCAGCATCTTGAGGAGCCACGTCCACATATTCGGGTCGAAGGCCGGCCGCACGACAAGCGGTCCGTATTTCATCAACAGCCATTTGACGGCTTTGACCGGGATGCCGGGCCCGGCCCAGGGCGAGGCATAGCCCGGCGATACTTCGCCGGCATTGGCGAAGCTGGTTTCGAGCGCCGGCCCCGGCTGGCGATCGTAGACGGTCACTTCATGACCGGCCTCGGCGAGGAAGTAGGCGGTGGTGACCCCGATCACGCCGCCGCCCAGCACGATGACTTTCATTCTATGCTCCCTCAAAGCCGATCATGCCGCGGAAGGGCCTGGATCGTCCCCTTCTGTCTGCCGGATTTTGCCGCGCCCGCCAAGGGGCCAGTCACCGGCGGATGCGCTGTGGACCAGCCTGAGGCCGTGGTGAGGTCGCTCGGCGGCGCGATCCCGCGCCGCTCGCCGCGCGGCCTCCGGCTGATAGGCCACATCCTCGAGAAGGACCTCCTCGGCAGGGCCGTCGGGCCGCTCGGCCAGCGCCGATTGGCCCGCTTTCATGCCAAGCAGGCAAAGGCCGCGCCACGTGGCGACCGGCAGGCTGGAGCCGACGGGAGCGGATGCTTCGGCCTGCACCAGCGTCCGCGTTTGCGATGGACCGCCGCCGAAGCGGAAAGTCACCCGGCTGTTGAGCGTGGCAAGGTCGGGCTCGACGGTTCCCGTCGCAATGACGCGGCTTTCGGCGAGCTTGCGTTCGAGCATCGGCGCGATCGGATCGGCAAACGCGCGGCGACGCATCAGCATCGCCTCGATCACCGCGAAGTCCTTGGCCGTCAGGCGGTAGACCGTCCTGGTCATGCCGTCCTCCGCGTCTGTTCGACGGCGTCGATCGTAGCCGAGAGGACCCGACTGTCGCGGCTGCGCCAGGAGACCCTGCGGCCGGCGCGCGCGCCGATCAGCGCCGTTCCAAGCGGCGTCAGCACCGATATGCGTCTTTCGGCGATGTCGGCCTCCGCCGGATAGACCAGCGTCACCGTCTGAAGGCTTCCTTCCGGATCCTGAAGCGTCACCGTCGAGCCCATTCGCACCACGTCGGCGGGCATTCCCGCCTCGGTGGCGACCCGGGCGCGGTCCATCTCGGCAAGCAGGTCCTCGGCCATATCGGGCGTACGGTTGAGAAAGGCCCTGGCGAGACTGCTCAGCCGCTCGTGATCCGCCGCGCTGACAAGGATGGTGGAACGCGATTGCGTTGCTGTGGGCATGGCATACCTCATATGCTGGCGCATCGGCGAAGCGAATGCGCGCAAGCCGCCACGTCGAGGGCGGCGAACAAAGCCGGACCGCAAAGGCCACCGGCTCGATGAAATTGTCTGGAATTCAAACGCCCCTGTTCACGCGGCCGCCGGCATTGGCGGCCACGCCGGGGCTACGCTCCCGCGATGGGGCAAACCCTGAAGCAGGTTTTGGTATAAGCGATGTTGCTCATGCGCAGAACCTTGCCGAGAAGTCCCGGCTTGTCAAGCAAGCCCCCGCTTCAGGAACCAATGTAACGGCGGTGAAAGCGTGCACCCAGGCTGGTCAATATCTCGTAGCCGATGGTGCCGGCGTGGCCGGCCGCGTCGTCGACGCTTTGCGAAGGACCGATGAGCTCGACGAGGTCGCCTTCGCCGAGCCGGCCTGCCGTAAGCGCCGAAATGTCGAGGACGATCGAGTCCATCGACACGCGCCCGATGAACGGCAACCGCACGCCCTCGAACCAGGCGGCCGAAGCGGCGCGCCGGTGCCAGCCGTCGCCATAGCCCAGCGAAATGGTCGCCAGCCTGAGCGGCCCCTCGGCTTGATGGGTGTGGCCGTAGCCGATGCCCGCGCCCGCGCCGACCTGCCGCGTCTGCGCCACCTTGGCTTGCAGCCCTATCACCGGCAGCATCGGATTGGGTGCATGGGGCGTCGGATTGACGCCGTAGAGCGCGGCTCCCGGGCGGGCAAGGTCGTAGTGGTAGGCCGGCCCGAGAAAGATGCCGGACGAATTGGCCAGGGAGGCGGGCGCCGCGGGCAGCATCTTGCGCAGCAATTCGAATTCGCGTCGCTGCTTCTCGTTCGCCGCCTGTTGCGGCTCGTCGGCGCGGGCGAGATGGCTCATCACGAAACGGATGTCGACGCCGTCGAAGGCGCCGGCCTCGCCCACCACCGCCTCGACTTCCGCCGGCGCCATGCCGAGCCGGGCCATGCCGCTGTCGACCTGGATGGCGGCGGCAAGGCTCCGGCCCATCGCTCGCGCGATCTCGCGCCAGGCCTTCAGTTGCATGGCGCTGTTGACGACCGGCCAAAGCCCGGCCGCCGCGGCTTCCGGTTCAGAACCCGGAGGCAGCCCGTTCAGCACGAAGATGTCGGGCCCGGGCCCGATCGCCTTGCGCAGCGCGATGCCCTCGCCGAGCAGCGCGACGAAAAAGATGTCGCAGCCCTCCTTCGCCAGCGCCGATGCCACTTGCGCGGCGCCAAGCCCGTAGCCGTCGGCCTTGAGCACGCCCGCGCAGCGAACGCCGTCGAGTCGCAGCTTTAGCCGGCGGTAGTTTTCCCGGATGGCCCCGAGGTCGATCGTCAGGATCGCGCCGGCGGCCGCCTCGCTCACCGTCGAACCGCTGCTTGCATCATGTGCCGGAAACCCGCGTCCGGTGTCGTCGTTCATGGCGACCCCCGCTCATTGCATCGGCAATCAATACGGCCACAGGGCCGGCGCGACAACCGGGGCGGACGACCGCTCAGGGGACGAGATGCTGGAATGCTGCGATGACCTGCTCGTAGACCTTGCGCTTGAACGGCACGATCAGCTCCGGCAGATCCCGCATCGGCCGCCAGGCCCATTCGTCGAATTCGGCGGTGTGGCCGCCGGGCGGCGGATTGATCTCGATCTCGCTTTCGTCGCCCTCGAAGCGGTAGGCGAACCATTTCTGCGTCTGGCCGCGATAGCGGCCCTTGAAGGCGACGCCGACCAGATGCGGCGGCAGGTCGTAATTGATCCAGTGCGGCGCCTCGGCCAGCAGCGACACGCTGCGCATGCCGGTCTCCTCATAGAGTTCGCGGCCCGCGGCCTCGATCGGCTCTTCGTCCTTGTCGATGCCGCCTTGCGGCATCTGCCAAAGCTGCGTCGTGCCGGCGAACTCGCTGTCCGGTTCGGCAATGCGGTGCCCGACCCAGACCAGGCCCGCTCCGTTGAGGATCATCAGCCCGACGCACGGACGGTAAGGCAGCGTTTCAGGGTCGATCTTCTTGGCCATGGGTCAGCGTTCCAGCCGTCTTTGAGAATTGACTTCGGCGAGGCGGGTAGGGTTAGCCTTTTTGCGGATCGATCGCCACCGCCGAGATCGGCACGATCTCGATGCCGCGCTTCTTCGCTTTGGCAATCCAGGACGTCACCGTGTCGACGGTGATATCGAAGGCCGAACCGATGCCGACGGCGGAGCCCTTGGCCCGCGCCGTCGCTTCCAGGCTGTCCAGCTTCTTGAGGATTTCGCCGCGGTCCTGCACGGCATCGATCGCCATGTCGCCGGCAACGAACGGCACGCCGTCCTTGAGCGCAAGGTCAGGCGCAACGCTGCGAGCGGACGATCCGTCGTCGATATAGGCGAGCCCCCGCTTGCCGAGCTCGGCCATGAACGGTTCCATCGCCGAGGCGTCGGTCGAGAAGCGCGCGCCCATATAGTTCATGACCCCGGTATAGTTGGTGGTACGCGACAGCGCCCAGTGCAGGCTCTTCAGGTTCTCGTCCGGGCTGGCCGACACCGTCAGCGTGTTGCGGCCGGGATTGACGTTCGGATAATCGAATGGCTCGAGCGGCACCTGCATGACGATCTCATGCCCGCTCTGCCTTGCCGCCTGCATCCAGCGGCCGATGCTGTTGCCTTGCGGCGCGAAAGCCAGCGTCACTTCGGCCGGCAGCTTGGCGATCGCCGCTTGCGTGCCGGTCTGCGAGACGGCGAGCCCGCCGATGACGATCGCCACCCGCGCCCCGCGCGCGCCCGACCAAGGCCGCGCATAGACGTCGAAAGGCCGCCTGCCGTCGGCGGAGCGCATCGGCAGCGGACCGGTGTCGCTGGCCTCGATCAGCGCCCTGTCCGGGATATGGGCGACCTTGAGGTTCTGGCCGAGCGTCGACGGATCGCGAATGACGATCGCCGCTTTCGGCGGGCCGTCGCCCTCTTCGGTCTGGACGTGGATGATCTGCGGGCCGCCGCTCTTCATCGGCGTGCTGGCTTGTGGCGTCGCCGCGGCTACCGGAGCCGGCGCGGGCGCCGCTGCCGCCGCAGCGGCAGGCGCAGCGGTGACCTTCGGCGTCGAAACTCCCACTTCTTCTGGCTTGCGGAACGGCTTTTCACGCAGCGCGATAGCACCGGAAACGCCGATCACGCCAAGCACAGCCAGCACAGCGACGAGCGTGCCGGAGCCGATGCCGCGCGAGGCCTTGCGCTGAGGCCGGAGCGTCTGTCCGAGCGGGCGTTCGATATCCTTGCCGATCTCAGCCAAGTCGTGTTTCCCCGGAAGCCCGCCAAGGTCACTTTTTCGTGACATCTCGCGTAAACTTCGCAATCGCTGGCGCGATACCCCAGACGCGTGGCGCCCGACCGCGGTCCCCGAATCAAACTGCCGGAACCTCGCGGCCCCGGCAGCATTGCATTGCTTCGCGCAGCCGGCCAGAGCCGGACCGCATTACTGGTATTACTGGTTCAGCACGGCCTTGTCCGGGTTCGGCGGGAACGACGGATCGGTCTTTTCGCCGCGCAGAAGCTGCTCGGCATAGATCAGCTGCAGGTCGTCCTTCGGATCCGGCGGCACATAGGCGGCCGAGCCCGAACCGGTGGAGCTCTCGTCGGCGCCCTTGATGTGGCCCTTGAGATCGGATTCGCCGCGGGTCAGGTCGCGGCCCTGCAGATCCGGCGGCAGCGGCTGGTCGACCTTGATGTCGGGCGTGATGCCCTTGCCCTGGATCGACTTGCCCGACGGCGTGTAATAGAGCGCCGTGGTGAGCCGCAGCGCGCCATTCTCGCCGAGCGGGATGATGGTCTGCACCGAGCCCTTGCCGAAGGACTGCGTGCCGACCACCGTGACGCGGCGCAGGTCCTGCAGCGCGCCGGCGACGATTTCCGAGGCGCTCGCCGAGCCGCCATTGACCAGCACGATCATCGGCTTGCCGTTGATGTCGTCGACCTGCTTCGGCTTGGCGTCGAAGCGGGTGACGTCCTTCGGATCGCGGCCGCGCGTCGAAACGATCTCGCCGCGCTTGAGGAAGGCATCCGACACGCTGACCGCCTGGTCGAGCAGACCGCCCGGATTGAGGCGCAGGTCGAGCACATAGCCCTTCAGCTTGTCGTTCGGCACCTGCTTCTTGATGTTCTCGATGGCGTTCTCGAGATCGTCATAGGTCTTCTCGGTGAAGGAGGTGATCTTCATGTAGCCGATGTCGTTCTCGACCCGGTACTTGACCGCCTTGACCTTGATGACGTCGCGCACCACCGTGATTTCGATCGGCTTGTCGGCGCCCTGGCGCAGGATAGTGAGCTTGATCGGCGTATTGACCGGTCCGCGCATCTTCTCGACCGCGTCGTTGAGGGTCAGGCCGCGGACCTCTTCGCCGTCGATCTTGGCGATGTAGTCGCCCGACAGCACACCCGCCTTGGCGGCCGGCGTGTCGTCGATCGGCGTGATGACCTTGACGAGGTCGTTCTCCATCGTGACCTCGATGCCGAGGCCGCCGAACTCGCCCTTGGTCTGCACGCGCATGTCCTGCGCCTGCTCGGCGTTCATGTAGGAGGAGTGCGGGTCGAGCGAGGCCAGCATGCCGTTGATGGCGTTCTCGACCAGCGACTTATCGTCCGGCGGCGTCACGTAATTGGCGCGCACGCGCTCGAAGATGTCGCCGAAGATCGCCAGCTGCTTGTAGGTTTCCGAACCCGCAGCGTTCGCCGCCGAACCCGGTGCGCCGTAGACCAGGCTCATTGCCGATGCGCCCATCAGCGCGCCGGCAAACAGAAGCGACAGTTTCCGCATCATTTCACGTCCTTCCAGAAAATCGATCCGCCCACCATGGGGCCGGATCGACGGGTTTTCCATCCTTGCGGAACTCGACATAGAGTTCCAGCGTCGAATTGTCATTCCTCGAGGCAGAGGTGCTTGCCACCCGGGCCTCTCCCATCGCGCCGATCGGCTCTCCTGCGAGCACCGACTGTCCGGTCGCGACGCTGATTCTGCTCATCCCCGCCAGGACGACATGATACCCGTCGCCCGCATTGAGGATCAAGAGTTGACCATACGAGCGAAACGGCCCCGCATAAAGCACGTTTCCATCCGCCGGCGCGGTGACGATGGCTCCCGATTGTGTCGCAACCATGTCGCCCTGCATCGCCGCGCCATTGCCGTCGTCGGCGCCGAAACGCAGTTTGATCTTGCCGATGACCGGCAGCGCGATCTGGCCTTGCAATGCCGAGAACGGCGCCGATCCGGTCAGCCGATTGGCCTCCGGCACCGGCAGCGCGGCGAGCTCGGTGGTCGAGGCCGTGGTGTCGTTGTCCGTCGATTTCCGCTCGCCCGCCTTGACCTGTTCTTGCGCCTTGCGCGCCTTGTCGGCTTCGAGCGAGGCGATCAGGTCCTTGAGGCTGCTCGCCTTCGCCGCTAGCTGCTGCGAGTGCTGCTGTTCGGCCGCGATCGCCGTTTGGGTATCGGCCTGCAGCTTCTTCTTGGCTTCGAGCAGCATGGTGAGCCGCTTCTTTTCCGCCGTCTGGTCGGTGACCGCGGTGGTGAGTCTCGCCCGTTCTGCCTCGATCGAGGCCGTGACCCGCGTCTGCTCCTTGAGATCGGCCATCAGCCTTTCGGTCTGCTGGCGCAGTTCCGGCACCACCGCGCCGAGCAGGATGGCGCTGCGCACCGACGACAGCGCGTCCTCGGGCTTGACCAGGATCGCCGGCGGCGGATTGAGCCCCATGCGCTGCAGGGCGCCCAACACCTCGGCCAGTACGTCGCGCCGCGCCATGAGCGAGGCGCGCAGCTTCGTTTCCTCGGCCTTCAGCCCTTCGAGCTTGGCGCCGATGTCCTCGATGTCCTGGCCGAGCTTCTGTTCCGTCATCGCCGACTGGATGAGCGCCGCGGTGATCGAGGCATAGTCCTTCCGCACCGAGGCGATGTCGGCGGCGAGCTTGCCCAGCCGCTCCGACGACAAGGTGATCTCCTTGGAAACCTGCTCGTATTCGGCCCGGCTCTGATCCGGATCGGGCGCCATGTCGAGCGAGTTCTCGGCCGCCCGGACCGGCCCGAGCGCGACCACGGCGGCGACAAGGGTCAAACCGCAGCGGCTGCGCCAGGCGCGCGTTCTGGAATTCCAGCCTTCAGACATCAGGCCTCGACTGTATCCGCCGCTTCGTTAACGAACCATCAACCATGTTGGAAGCGCGATTGAGGCGGAAATCGCGGCGCAGGCCGGCAATCCCCAGCTTTTCGGCCGATGCCGTTATTCACGATCGATGATACGGATGACCGGAAAGGATCGTGGCGATCCGGTAGAACTGCTCGCCCAGCATCACGCGCACCAGCTGGTGCGGCCAGGTCAGCGCGCCGAACGACAGCACCAGATCCGCCTGCTCGCGCAAGGATCTGTCGTGGCCATCGGCGCCGCCGATGGCGACCACGAGCGCCTTGCGGCCGCCGTCGCGCAACTGGCCGATGCGGGCGGCAAGGTCCTCCGAGGAGAGCGACTTGCCGCGTTCGTCGAGCAGGATGAGAACAATGCCCGGCTGCAACTGGGCCTGCAGCCTCTGGGCTTCCTCGCGGCGGCGCTCGTCGGCGCTCTGTCCGCGGCTTTCGGGAACCTCGACAATGCCGGCAAATTCCAGTCCGACCGCAGGCCCGCTCTTCGAAAAGCGCTCGAAATAGCGGTCGGCGAGTTCTCTCTCGGGGCCGGTCTTCATCCGGCCCACGGCATGAACGGTGATCTTCATCCTCGCCCCAGCGAGCTTGTCCTAACGCATACCGTGACGGTTCACGGCACACGGATCAAGGCTCAGTGCAAGGTCTCTTCCTCGAGATCCGGCGCCTGCCACATCTTTTCCAGATTGTAGAATTCGCGGACTTCGGGGCGGAAGACGTGGACGATGATGTCGCCCGAATCGATCAGGACCCAGTCGGCGCCTGCCAGCCCCTCGACGCGCGCCGTGCCGAGGCCGGCATCCTTCAGCGCCTTGAGGAGGTGGTCGGCGACAGCCGAGACATGACGGTGCGATCGACCCGAGGCGATGACCATGTAGTCGCCGAGGCTCGATTTTCCCTGGATGTCGATTGAGACGATGTTTTCGGCCTTGGAGTCTTCCAGACTGGCAAGGACTGTGTCGATGGCGAGGGACGCGGCGTCGTTTACGCTGATCCCTGCCGGCGAAGGCATGATGTCAGCCTTCTTCCGCAGTGCTGTTCTCAGTGTGTTTCCTTTCCCAACAAGAACAACCAAATCACCAGGCAAATCAGGTGACACCAGTTAGATAGGCAGAGTTCCATTGCAGTTTCAAGACGGGCGCGCCCTGCCCGCGCCAACGCGGCTCCGCCCGGCAGGTTCCGTCGCCCCGAAAAAATCGGAACCCTTTGCGCTTTGCATAGGTTATCGGCTCACTGACCAATGGGGACTTCATCCATGCCAACCGACCCGCAAAGCGCCCTCATCACCATCCAGGCGGGGCTTGCGCAGCTGAGCACGCTGATCGTTTCCTATTCCTTCTCGGCCATCGGCGCCATAATCCTGCTGGTTGTCGGCTATTTCGTCGCTGGTGTCGCCGAGCGCTCGATCTCCGCCGGCCTCGGCCATATCCACGGCTTCGACGTGACCTTGCGTCATTTCTTCTCCAAGATCGTCCGCTACGCCATCCTGATCCTGGTCACCATCATGGTGCTCGGCCAGTTCGGGGTGCAGACCGCCTCCATCATCGCGGCAATAGGCGCAATCGGCCTGGCCATCGGGCTGGCTCTGCAAGGCACTCTGCAGAACATTGCCGCCGGCATCATGCTTCTGGCGCTCAGGCCCTTCCGCATCGGCGAATATGTCGAGGTCGGCTCGATTGCCGGCACCGTCGAGGAGATCGGCCTCTTCGCCACCAAGCTGCGCTCCGTCGACGGCGTCTATGTGCTGGCGCCCAACTCGACGCTGTGGAACCAGCCGGTGCGCAATTTCACCCGCAACGGCGTGCGCCGCACCGACATGAGCTTGAGCATCGGCTCCTGGAACGACATTGACCGCGCGCAAAAGACGCTGCTTGCCATCGCCGGCGCCGAAAGGCGCATCCGGCGCGAACCGGCGCCGATCGCCTTCGTGGCAAATCTCGGCGACACCACCGTTTCGCTCACCTTGCGCTACTGGACGTCGGCCGCCGACTATTTCTCGACCCAGACCGACATGACCAAGCGCGCCAAGCAGGCTTTCGACAGCGAAGGCATCTCGATCCCGCTGCCGCCGCCGGAAATGCCGGCGCCGGAGGCGCGCAAGCAGTAGCCCGATCAGCGCTTCGTGGCCGTCTCGTCCGGCGCGAAGGCTAGCTCGACCGGCAAGGGCGTCTGCGCCGACATCGGCGCGAAACTGCCGCTTGTGGCCGCGGGCGTCGGCCGGCCGGCCATCACGCGCCACAGCACGAACAGGCAGAAGGCCGATGCGATGACGATGCCAACATAGATGAAGGTCGCTGTGCCGAAGACGACGGAAAGCGCCGTCACGATGCCCGGCACGATGAAGCCGGCCAGCGACCAGGCAAACAGCATCGAGCTCGACAGCGCCAGAAGCTCATCCTTGCCGGCGCGATCGGCGGCATGCGCGCTGGAGAGCGCATAGATCGATTCCGACGCCCCGTCCCAGATCAGGTAGATCACCACCAGCGCCATCAGCGCGCCGCCGTCGAAGGCAATGGCGAACGCGCTTGCGACGGTCGCGAGCGCCGCCGCGCCCGCCAGCACATAGCGACGGTCGGTGCGGTCGGAAATCCAGCCGAGCGGGATCTGCAGGATCAGCGTGCCGACCGGCATCGCCGACAACAGCAGCGCCACGTCGGCCTGGCTGTAGCCCTTGGCGGTGGCATGGATCGGCGCAAAACCTGAAACGATCATCGACAGGCCGCCGACCGCCAGCATGCCGGCGACGCCGACCGGCGAGATCCGCCAGGCGCGGCGAAGCGCCACCGATGCGGCCTGCGGCGCCGGCGGCTGGGCAAGCCGCGTCATGCCGACCGGCAGAATGGAAAGCGCGGTGAAGGTGATGCCGATCAGCGCGGCGGCGGCTGTATGGATGTCGATCGCGGCGAGCGTCGCATAGCCAACGCCCAATCCACCAATATAGGCGACGTAGAACACCGCCATGATCCGGCCGCGGATCGAATTCGGCAAGGCGTCGTTCAGCCAGCTCTGGGCGACGATGAACAGCCCGCAGATCGCAAAGCCGTAGAGCGCCCGGGCCGCGATCCAGAGCAACGGGATCGGCCCGGCGCCGATCGCGGCATTGGAAAGCGCGATCAGCGCCGAAAGCACCATGAAGGCGCGGGCGTGGCCCACTCGCTTGACGAGCGGCCCGGTCAGGATGCAGCCGGCGAGCCCGCCGGCCGAAAGCCCGGTGACGATCAGCCCGGCCCAGGTCGGGTCGAAACCGTCGGCGCCAAGCCGCACCGGGATATAGGCGAACATCAGCCCGTTGCCGATTGCGATCAGCGCCATCGACACGATGACGCTGGCAATGGCGATCAGCGGCGCCGATTGCGTGGCGCGGCTGGGATCGTTCGCGGATTGATTCTGCTTGAGCATGTCCACGCAAGCTTGGCCTACGAACAGGCAAAAAGCCGCCGTAAAAGCGACATGGCCGGACTTACCTTCTCCCCTTGCGGGAAAAGGAGGGCGCTTACCCCTTCGCCGCCTTGCGGATCGCGGTGGAGGACAGCGAGGAGCGCGGACCGTGGATGAAAGTCCAGGCAGGCGCCGGCATGCGGGCAAGCAGCGGCGCGTCGCCCTCGTCGACGCGGGCATAGTCGAAGGTCTTGGCGACCACCGACGACAGGAAGGAGAGCGTGGCGCCCGGGCGATCGATGACCGCGATGGGGAAAGTCAGCACGATCTCGCGCCAGCGCTGCCAGCGGTGGAAGTCGCGCAAGCTATCCGCGCCCATGATCCAGACGAAATCGACGCCCGGGTTGCGCGCCTTGACCAGCGCAAGCGTGTCGGCGGTGTAGCGCACGTGCTGCGCCGCCTCGAAGGCGGTGACCTTGATCTTCGGATTCCTGGCGATCTTTTCGGACAGCTCGATGCGCTCGGCGAGCGGCGCCAGCTCCCGCGCGCTCTTCAGCGGATTGCCGGGCGTCACCATCCACCACAGCTGGTCGAGCGCGAGCCTTCTCAGCGCGATCTCGGCGACCAGCGCGTGACCGGCATGCGGCGGATTGAACGAACCGCCGAACAGACCGACGGTCAGCCCCTTGGGGGCGTGCGGCATGCGGAGGTAGTGAGCGGGGACGGGAGGCTCGGGCAGGGAAAGCATGGTGCTAGGCCTCCCTCTCTGGCCTGCCGGCCATCTCCCCCTCAACGGGGGAGATCAGATGTTGCCTATGCTTTCGCCAATCGCCGGCGTTGCAAGCCGAGCGCCGGCGCCGAAGCTGCCAATCTCCCCACTTGAGGGGGAGATCGCCGGCAGGCCAGAGGGGGGGGCCTTGGCGCAAAGGCTCACGCTCTAGCGGCAAGCGTCAAGGCCTCACCTGCCCAGACCCGCGCACGCGGTATTTGAATGAGGTGAGCTGCTCGACGCCGACCGGCCCGCGCGCGTGCATCTTGCCGGTGGCGATGCCGATCTCGGCTCCCATGCCGAACTCACCGCCATCGGCGAACTGCGTCGAGGCGTTGTGCAAAAGGATCGCCGAGTCGATCTCGTTGAAGAATTTCTCGACCGCCCGCGCATCCTCGGCGACGATCGCCTCGGTGTGGTGCGACGAGAAGGTCTCGATATGCTCGATCGCGCCGGTGACATCGTCGACCAGCTTCACCGCGATGATGGCGTCGAGATATTCCGTCACCCAATCCGCATCGGTCGCCGGGCTGGCGTCGGCGAACGCTTCCGTCACCTCGGCATCGGCGTGGATCTCGCAGCCGGCGGCGCGCAGCGCTTCGAGGATCGGCACCAGATGCGTGGAGGCCACCGCGCGGTCGACCAGCAAGGTCTCGGCGGCGCCGCAGACGCCAGTGCGCCGCATCTTGGCGTTGACGGCGATCTTCACCGCCATGTCGAGCTTGGCCGAGCGGTCGACATAAAGATGGCAGATGCCTTCCAGATGCGCGAAGACCGGCACCCGCGCCTCGTTCTGCACGCGTCCGACCAGGCTTTTGCCGCCGCGCGGGATGATGACGTCGAGATTGCCGCCGAGACCTTTCAGCATCTCGCCGACGGCGGCGCGGTCGGCGGTCGGCACCAGTTGGATGGCATCCTGCGGCAGGCCGGCGGCCTTCAGCCCTTCGACCATGCAGGCGTGGATCGCCGAGGACGAGTTGATCGAGTCCGAACCGCCGCGCAGGATCACCGGATTGCCAGCCTTGAGGCAAAGCGCGCCGGCGTCCGCCGTCACGTTGGGGCGGCTTTCATAGATGACGCCGATGACGCCGAGCGGCGTGCGCACGCGCTCGATATGAAGGCCGTTCGGCCGATCCCATTCGGCGATGACGTCGCCGACCGGATCCTTGAGCGCGGCGATCTCGCTTATGCCGTCGGCCATCGCCTTGATGCGCGAGGGGGTGAGCTTCAGGCGGTCCATGAAGGAGCCCGACAGCCCGGCCTCCCCGCCATTCGAGATGTCGATGGCGTTGGCGTCGAGGATCGCCTGCTCGTTGCGCAGGATGGCATCGGCCATGGCGATGAGCGCGGCATTCTTGGCCTTGGTGGAAGCGACGGCCAACGGTCGCGCGGCGGCGCGGGCGCGGCGGCCGATATCGGCCATCAGGGCCACGGTGTCTTCGCCGGACTTTTCATGCAGCTTCAGCATGGTTCATCCCTCCGCTTGGTCGTCGGCCGATGCTCTAGTCGTCGGCCAATACTTGGTCGCCGGCGACGCTTACCACAAGGTCGTCGCGATGGATCATCGCCGAGCGGGCCTCGTAGCCGAGCACGTTTTCGATCTCGGCCGTCTTCAAGCCCGCGATCCTTACGGCATCGGCGGCATCATAGGCAACAAGGCCGCGCGCGATCTCGCGGCCCTCGGGCGACAGGATCGCCACCGTGTCGCCGCGCGAGAAATTGCCACTGACCAGTTTAACGCCCGCCGGCAGCAGCGACTTGCCCGATTTGAGCGCACCGATGGCGCCCGCATCGACCGTGAGCCGGCCTGCCGGCTCGAGCTGCCCGGCGATCCAGGTCTTGTAACCCTTCACCGGATTGGCGCTCGGCTTGAAGAAGGTCGCGCGCTCGCCGCGCTCGATCGCCATCAGCGGCGACAGCCTGGTGCCCGAGGTGATGATCATGGCGGTGCCGGCGGCGTTGGCGATCTTGCCGGCGTCGAGTTTCGTGCGCATGCCGCCGCGCGACAGCTCGGATGCGGCCACGCCCGCCATCGCCTCGATGTCCGGGGTGATGCGGTCGACCACGGGGATGAATTTTGCTTGCGGATCCTTGGCCGGCGGCGCCGTGTAGAGCCCGTCGATATCGGAAAGCAGCACCAAGAGATCGGCGCCCATCATCGTCGCCACCCGCGCCGCCAGCCGGTCGTTGTCGCCGTAGCGGATTTCCGACGTCGCCACCGTGTCGTTCTCGTTGATAACCGGCACCGCCTTCATCTTGAGCAGGGTCGAGATCGTCGCGCGCGCGTTGAGGTAGCGGCGACGTTCTTCAGTGTCGCCAAGCGTCAGGAGGATCTGGCCCGACTTCAGCCCGTCCTTGCCGAGCGCGTCCGACCAGGCGCCGGCAAGCGCGATCTGGCCGACCGCGGCGGCGGCCTGACTCTCCTCGAGCTTCAGCGCGCGTTTGCCGAGGCCGAGAATGGTGCGGCCAAGCGCAATGGCTCCTGAGGATACGACCAGCACTTCCGCGCCGGCATTGGCAAGCGCCGCGATGTCGTCGGCAAGCGAGGTCAGCCAGTCGCGCTTCAAACCTGTCGCGCGGTCGACGAGCAGGGCCGAACCGATCTTCACGGTGACGCGCCGGTATGATTTCAGCGATTTCATGGGTCTTATCGCCAGCGCGTGTCGACAGGAGCCGGAACGGCATCGCGGGCTTCGGCGACCACCGCCATCAGCGCGCGCAGCACCGCCTCGACGCCTTCGCCGGTGACGGCCGAGACAAGCAGCGGCGCGCGGCCGGCGGCGCGCTTCAGCGAGGCGGCCTTCTTCTTGCGCTGATCCGCGGCGAGGATATCGATCTGGCTGAGCGCGACGATCTCGACCTTGTCGGTCAGCCCATGGCCATAGGCATCGAGCTCCGCGCGCACGGTCTTGTAGGCCTTGCCGGGATTCTCCTCCTGCGCCGAGACCAGGTGAAGCAATACGCGCGTACGCTCGACATGGCCGAGGAAACGGTCGCCGATGCCGACACCTTCATGCGCGCCCTCGATCAACCCGGGAATATCCGCCAGCACGAATTCGCGGCCGTCGATGCGGGCGACGCCGAGGCCGGGATAGAGCGTGGTGAAAGGATAGTCGGCGATCTTCGGCTTGGCGGCGGTGACGGCGGCAAGGAAGGTCGATTTGCCGGCATTGGGCATGCCCACCAGGCCGGCGTCGGCAATCAGCTTGAGCCTCAGCCAGATGCTCAGCTCCTCTCCGGGCAGGCCGGGATTGGCGCGCCGCGGCGCCTGGTTGGTCGAGCTCTTGAAATGCTGGTTGCCGAAGCCGCCATTGCCGCCCTTGGCGAGCAGGAAGCGCTGGCCGACGATCGTCAGGTCGCAGATCAGCGTTTCATTGTCCTCCGCAAAGACCTGCGTACCCGCCGGCACTTTCAGCGTCACGTCGGCGCCCTTGGCGCCCGTCATGTTGCGGCCCATGCCGTGCATGCCGGTCTTGGCCTTGAAATGCTGCTGGTAGCGATAGTCGATCAGCGTGTTCAGCCCGTCGACCGCTTCCATCCAGACATCGCCGCCGCGGCCGCCGTCGCCACCGTCCGGTCCGCCGAACTCGATGAATTTTTCGCGCCGGAACGACACCGATCCAGCGCCGCCATCGCCGGAGCGGATGTAAACCTTTGCCTGGTCGAGGAATTTCATCTGCGTTTCAAGTTTCTGCTGGTGGCCTTGCGGGATTGCTCTAAACCAAGGCGGGACGAAGGGCGAGGCTGTTTTGCGACTAAAGCGCCTGATGCCCTTTTGCAAAAGACGCAGTAGCACTGTTCGCGAGCCAGGGTTGGGGAAATGCTCGAATGAAGGTCGTCACCTACAACATCCAGTTCGGCATCGGCCTCGACGGCAAATACGATCTTGGCCGCATCGCCGATGCGGTACGCGGTGCCGATGTGATCGCGCTGCAGGAGGTGACCCGCAACAATCCGCGCAACGGCGGTCGCGACATGGTGGCCGAGATCGGCGAGGCGCTGCCCGATTATTTTGCCGCCTATGGCAGCAATTTCGAGGTCAATATCGGCTCGCGCCTGGAGAACGGCCGCGCCGTCTCGACGTCCTTCCAGCTCGGCAACATGGTGCTGTCGAAGACGCCCATCCATCTGTCGCGCAACCTCCTTTTGCCGCGCAGCCGCAGCCTCGAGACCATGAACTTCCAGCGCGGCGCGCTCGAGGCGCTGATCGAGACGCCGCTCGGCTTCATCCGCTTCTATTCCACCCATCTCGACCACCGCAGCCCGGTCGAGCGCCAGGGCCAGATCCGTTTCCTGCGCCAACGCCTGCTGAACTACACGCTGGAAGGCGGTGGTCTGTCGGGCATTCCCGAGATCGGCCTGCCGGACCTGCCCTATCCGGAAGCCTTCATCGTTATGGGCGACTTCAACATGCTGACCGGATCGCCCGAATATGTCGAGCTCGCGGGCCGCCCGGACCATGAGTTCGGCATGCCGTTGACCGCCGATCTTGCCGTCGACGTCGCCCAGCGTCTGGCCGTCGCCGACCTCGTCACCTGGGTCGACCCCGACCGCCCCGGCGACAAAAGCCGCCACAAATGCATCGACTATGTCTTCACCAGCGCCTCGTTGGCCAAGTCGCTGCAGCGCCTGTGGTCCGACCGGGAAGCAGTCGGCTCCGATCATTTGCCGCTCTGGGCCGAACTGGGCTGAGTCGCCTTCGAGCGCCGACGCCTAGGCGTGTTGCTATTCAGGTCAGGCCGAGCCGAAAATGATGGCTACCGGGAACCGGAGCGGAGCGTACTTAAAGTACGTGAGCACCGGAAGCGCAGGAAGCCGGCATTTGCAGGCCGGCCTCACCTGAATTTCAATATGCCTAGAAGTGGACCCAGTTGCGCAGACTGGTCCAGGTCTTCCTGTCGAGCCGGTAGCGCTCAACCGGCACCTGGCCGGCGACGATCGAGTTCAGCATGCCCTGGCCGGCATACTGGAAGCCGCATTTGTGGATGACGCGGCGCGAGGCCGGATTGATCACCCGGGTCGAGGCGTGCAGCACGTGGATCGAAGTGTTCTGGAACGCGAGGTCGACCAGCGCATGCGAGGCCTCCGTCGCATAACCGCGCTTCCAGTAGGGTTCGCCGATCCAGTAGCCGAGCTCCAGTCCGCGATCGGTGGTGTTCAAGCCGGCGCAGCCGACGAAGGTGCCGGTGCCGGCAAGCGTCAGCGCATAGACGATGCCGGCGCGACGCGACGCCGCCATGGCAAGGAAGGTGCGGCCCTCGGCTTCGCCGTAGGGATGCGGCATGCGGGCCAGCATTTCGGCGACGTGCCGGTTGTCGGCAAGCGTGACGAGTTGCTCGAGATCGCTCTCGCGCGGGGCGCGCATGACCAGCCGCTCGGTGGCCAGCACCGGGCAATCGATCACGTAACTTTCGTCTTCGGTATCTTCCGCTTCGGCAACCATTTAGTCCTCCAGGGCAAAGAAAAATGAAAAAGGAGAGAGGGCAAGCCCATCTCTCCTGATCCTTTTCCTGGCCTGGCCAGACACCGGTTCCCGAGATGGGCGCCGGTGTTATGGTGCGGAACCGGCTACTCCGCTGCTTTGGTAATCGGGTTCACCGATACGTAGGTTCGGCCGTTGGCTTTTTTGTTGAAGGTGACTGCGCCGGCGTCGAGCGCAAAAAGGGTGTGGTCCGTGCCCATGCCAACATTGGTGCCCGGATGCCAGGTCGTGCCGCGTTGGCGGATGATGATGTTGCCGGCGACGACGGCTTCGCCGCCGAACTTCTTCACGCCCAGACGCTTGGAGTGCGAATCGCGACCGTTGCGCGACGAACCGCCAGCTTTCTTGTGTGCCATTTGACTAACTCCGATGCGCCCTGAGGCGCTTGAATGGTCTTATGAACGCGTTCGCGTTCCGTTTCAAGTCCCGTACCGGCGACGATCGTCGCCGGTAGAATTACTTCTTTGCCAGTTCCTTGGCCTGCTCGCGCCAGTCCTTGATCTGGTCGGCGCTGAACGGCATGTGCTCGTCGATCTTGGCGACATCCTTGTCGGTGAGCTTGGCGAGCTGCGCGAAGGTGACGATGCCCTGCTCGGCGAGGTCCTTCGCCGCGACCGGGCCGATGCCCTTGATCACGGTCAGGTCGTCCGGCTCGCCCTTCGGCGCCTTGAACAGCGGCGCGGCGGCGGTCTCGGCCTTAGCCTCTTCCTTCGGAGCGGCCTCTGCCTTGGGTTCCTTCTTGGCTTTCGGCTCCTTCGGAGCGGCTTCGGCCTTCGCCTCGGCGGCGACTTCCGCCTTGGCTTCGGGCGCCTTTGCCTCTGCCTTGGCTTCCGGCTTGGCGGCGGCCTTCTTCGACGGCTTGGCGCCACCCAGCAGGATCTCGGCGATCCTGACGGTGGTCAGCAGCTGGCGGTGGCCGATCTTGCGGCGCGAATTCTGGCGGCGGCGCTTCTTGAAAGCGATGACGGTGCGGTTCTTGCCCTGCTCGACGACTTCCGCCGTGACCATGGCGCCATCGACGAACGGCGCGCCGAAGGTGACATTCTCGCCCTCGCCATGCGCGAGCACATTGCCGATCTCGACGATATCGCCGACCTTGGCTTCGAGTTTCTCGATCTTCAGGAGATCGTTGGCGGCGACGCGATACTGCTTGCCGCCCGTTTTGATGACTGCGAACATTTTTTGCCTTTCGCTGTTCGGTCGGCCTCGATGAACCGCGTCAGGCGGTTCGGCCGTCTTTTTGTCAGTCTGCGGGTTCAAAAAACAAGCGGCGCGGAAGAGCCTCCACGCCGATTGCGGGCTGTCCCTAACCGAAGGTTGCGCCGGAGTCAAGGCAAGCGGCTCGCGCCTGCAGATGCATCGAGCGACGTTGCCGGCAAATATCGACTTGTTCCGTCGCCGTCGCTTTTCGCGGAAGCTGGAAATCGGTCGAATAGGGCCTTGTAACTCTAACAGTCAGCCGTTATCTAGTGCGCCGCGCCGGCAACGGCCGACCATGACCTCGCGGAGAGGTGGCAGAGTGGTCGAATGCACCGCACTCGAAATGCGGCATACTCGCAAGGGTATCGGGGGTTCGAATCCCTCCCTCTCCGCCATCCTGCTTCGCTCTTCGAGCTTCGCAGGATAAGCACGATCCTTGGCGCGAAACAGGATGTCCTCCGAAGCTTTAGCGAAGGAGGGCTGGATCGCCGGACTTAAAACGCCTCGAGCCCGGATCAACGCGTTTCGATCGATCCATATCCGGGTCGTGAAGCAGCACACATACGCGTGACAGAAATCCGACCATGGTCGATAATAGTATGACCTCAGGGGATCGTCCCGCGGAGGATCGTTCGACATGCGCTCTGGGCGGAATCCAACATTGTCCGATCGCTCTTCGGATCGGCTGTTGACTGGCCGAACCATAGCGGCTGCCCTGGCAATTGCGTTTTCCGTTTCGCCTTCGCACGCCGCGCAGCATCGTTTGCCGAGCGGCTACAAATGGGGCCGCTGCCTGCTGGTCGTTCACGGCGAGACCCGCATCTCCGGAAAATGCTCCTATCAGATCGAGCAGGGCGGCGATTTCAACATCCAGGGGCCCCGGCAGGTTTTCGCAGGTATCGACTATCCCGACACGCACAGTGGGGCTGGTGAAATGTCCAAGGATTACTGGGCCGTCGTCTACAAGGACGGAGATTCTTGGGCAGGCTATGCGAACGGAGACGTCCGCGAAACGCATGGCGAGGGACAAGATTGGGGAGAGCTTCACCGCGAAGGCGCCTGCTATGTTGGAAATGACGTCCGGGTGTGCCTTTGGCGTTAGCCGGCTCAAGCAGATCGATTGGCGGGTAAGCTGGCCGCCGCTACAGATCGATGGGTGACCCCGATCGCCAGGTTTTCAGTCGGCGGCCGCTCGGTCGATGGTCACTGTCGCGGAGGTTCCGACGACCAGCCTTGCCTTGGTGGCGGTGTCGCCGTCGAGCACGATATGCACCGGAACGCGTTGCGCCAGCCGCACCCAGGTGAAAGTCGGGTTGATGTCCGCCAGCAGCGTCCCGGACGTGCGCTCGCGGTCCTCGATGCCGGCGGCTATGCTTGCGACGTGGCCCGACAGCGACGACTTCCATCCCATCGGCCTGATCGACGCCCTGGCGCCGACCTCGATGCGCGGCAGTTTCGTCTCCTCGAAATAGCCGTCGATGCGGACCGTGTCGGTGTCGACCAGCGCCATCGTCGCCCCTCCCATCGTGACATAGTCGCCGGGGCGAAGGCTGAGATTGGTGATGATGCCATTGACGGGCGCCCTGACTTCCGCGCGGTCGAGGTTGAGCTGCGCCAGGTCGCGCGCAGCGCTTGCCTGCAGGCTTTCCGACTCCGCCTCGGCCACGCTCGATTGCGCCTCCTCGATCTGCTGGACGCTGACCGCCGAGGCTGTCAGACGTTTCAGACGTTCCAGGTTTCTCCTCGCCTGGTCGAGCGTCGCCTGTCGGCCCTCGACCATCGCCTGCGCCTGCGCGAGGGCGACGGCGAAGCGCTGGCGGTCGACCTGGAACAGCACGTCGCCCTTCCTGACCGCCTGGTTGTCCTTGACCAGGACCTCGGCCACGAGACCTGAAACGTCCGGCGTGACGCCGACGACATCGGCGCGCACATGCGCGTCGCGCGTCCATGGCGCGTTCATGTTGTCGTCCCACAGCTTCCAGGCGGCGACGCAGGCGACGGCGACGACGGCGGCCGTGACGAGGACCCTGCCGGTCAGTCGAAGAAGACGGTATTTCATGAGAACAGCCGATTTGAGAGCGAGGACATTGCCCCGAGGATGAGGATGTACAGCGCGAGGTTGAAAAGCGCCCGGTGCCAGACGAACGAATAGAGGCCGGTCCACGACAGCACCTGCCAGACGACCCGCGCCACGATGAAGGCCGCCAGCATCGTGACCAGAAGTCCCGGCAGATAGACGCCGCCAATGCTGATATCGTTCTGCATGTGACCTACTCCGCTACCAGGAGCATCGGCTCCGGCACTGTCGAATGAACGGGTGGCTCGGCGTTTCGGAACAGCGCGCGCCGCAGACCGACCAGCGCGTCGACGGATCGCCGCGCCGGCGCGGCCTGACGGCCCGCCACGAGGGCGAGCGCGGCGTCGATGCGTTCGCGCAGCCGCGGTGACGCCGCAACAGGCTCGCCGAGCCGGAGCCGCTCCTTGAACAGCACGGCAATGGCGGACAGAACCTCGCCGACCGCTGTCCCTTCGGCCGAGGTGAGCCGGTTGCGCAGCCGCTGCAACTCCACGATGTTCAGCCCCAGCCTGATTTCCGCATAGCCGTCGATCGTCGACAGCTCCTTGTTTTCCATGGATGCGAGCCGGGGAACGAGTTGCCCGAGGCGATCCAGCATGCGCCCCGCGAGCCTGCGCTGGTCCTCGGCGCGTTCGCCCGCGGCAAGCTGGGCAAGGTCGGACCAGCCGGCATGCACCAGTCGCCGGGCGGCGATCTCGCCGCCGAAAGGCCGGACCACCAGCGTCCACACAAGCGCGAAACCGACGCCGGCCAAGGCAGCGAGCCCGCCGCCCGCGAAGGAGGTGAAATCGGCGGAAAACCTGTCGCTGAGCGCGATGAACGACGCCGTGTTCACGGTGAGCAGCATTGCCAGCATGTTGTACTGAGGCCTTGGAATGATGGTGCCTAGCACAAGGAACGGTGGCGCCAGCACGAGAACCAGCAACGGAAAGCTCTGGATCGAGGGCAGGATGGCAAATTGATAGGCCGCGGTGACCACCAGGCTCACCGTGCACCAGATGAACATCGACAGGAGAAGCGGCGCGGGCCGGTCGGTCGCCGCGAAGAATGAGCAGGCGACCGCCACCATGAGAACGAATCCGGAGCCTTCGGCCCAGCCCGAGTAGATCCACAGGGCGAAGGCAATCAGGACGGCGAGGATCACCGAAGCGGCATAGAAGGACAGCATTCCATAATCGTGATGGCGGGTGCGCGAGAAGGTCCGGCGCCGGCGGAAAGCAAGCTTTTCACCGCTCGATTCGCCGGTCGCGATCTGCTTCTTCAAGACGAGGCAATCGTGCCATGCATCGACGATCTCGCGCAGCCTGGCTAAGGCGCTGTCGAGGATCAGGCTCTTCCAGTCGACGGCATAGGCAGGCGGACGCAGATCGGCGATGCGCGAGCGCAGCGCGACGGCGCGATCCGGATCGGCCACGGCCTGCAGCCAGGACCCGACGTCGTCGAGCAGGGCAATGAGATCGTCGCGCAGCACCCGATCCTGCGATCTCAGTTCATGAAGCCGGTCATCGAGCGACGAGAGCAGGGGAAGCAGCAGCATGAGACGCCCGCGCAATTGCCGCGCCTGCCGCGTAAGCCCGTGCGTCTGGTGATCGTATCCAAGCTGGCTGATGAGGATGTCGAAGCCGGAAATGTCGGATGCCAGCTTCTGCCGGACCGGAGGCGCCGGCCGCGCAGCGCCCTCGCCTCGCAGGATTTCACCGGCCCACTGGGCGGCGTCGCCCAGCCAACTGGAGATACGCGACGACATCAATGAAGACAGCCCGATCGGGAATACCAGCTGCGCGACCACGCTGGCGCAGACGATGCCGAGGATGATCTCCTGGCTGCGGGCCGAGGCGATGTCGAAGATCGTCTGGGGCGAGTCGACGGCCGGCAGCGCGATCAGCGGCAGCGAATAGCCGGCGAGCATGAAGACATAGCTGCGCGGCGTACGGTCGAGCATCGAGATGTAGAGCAGAACCCCTGTCCACAGCGCCACGGCGATGCTCATCAAGAGCGGCGAATTGACGAAGGTCGGCAACAGCAGGACGGCCCCGGCCGCGCCGATCAGCGTGCCGAGCGCGCGGTAGAGCCCCTTGGACGAGGTCGCGCCGGCGAGCGGATTGGCCACCACATAGACGGCGGCCATGGCCCAGTATGGCCGCGGCAGGTCGAACGAAAGCGCTATATAGAGCGCCAGCATCGAGGCGAGGAACGCCTTGATCGAAAACAGCGAGTCTTGCCAGGAGGGAAGCGTCATGGATTTGGCTCTCGCGCCCGCCTCCTCACTGGCGGGCGCCACGGTTGGCTAGCGGTTGATGTCGACATCCTTGGTTTCGCGCCCGATCAGCAGGGCGACCAGCGTGAGCACCGCCATCGCCGAGAGATAGACGCCGACCCAGAGAGGCCCGCCGCCCTTGCTCCACAGCGCCACGGCGATGAAAGGCGCGACCGCGGCGCCGAGGATCGACGACACGTTGTAGGAAATCCCCGAGCCGGTGTAGCGCACATTGGCCGGGAAAAGTTCAGGCAACAGCGCTCCCATCGGGCCGAAGGTCATGCCCATCAGGCTGAAGCCGATGATGAGCCAAGCCATGACGCCGACGGTTCCGGCATGGAGCATCGGCACCCACGACAGTCCGAAGATAGCGATGGCGATGGTGATCCAGATCAGCGTGCGGCGTCGGCCCCAGCGGTCGGCCCATGGCCCCGAGACCATGGTGAAGACGCCGAAGAAAACCACGCCGATGATCATCATCAGCACGAAGGTCGTGTAGCCGTAGCCGAGGCCGGGCACGGCGGCCGAGGGCGCGGCGCGGCCGTAGCTCAGCGAAAACGTCGTCATCAGGTAGAACAAGACGTAAGTGGCAAGCATGTAGAACGTGCCGAGGACGAGCTCTTTCCAATGCGTGTTGATGACCGAGGCCAACGGCAGCTTCCTGACCTTGCCCGCCCGCACGGCGTTGTCGAAGGCGGCGCTTTCGACGAGATTCAGCCGCACCCAGAGGCCGATGGCCACCATGATCAGCGAAAACAGGAACGGGATGCGCCAGCCCCAGGACAGGAAGGCCAGGGACGGACGCGAGGGATCGTCCGAAGGCAGCATGGCGGCGATGATCAGGAACAGGCCGTTGGCGATGATGAAGCCGATCGGCGCGCCCAACTGCGGAAAGGTGCCGTAGACGGCGCGCTTGCCCTTCGGCGCATTCTCGGTCGCGACCAGCGCCGCGCCGCTCCACTCCCCGCCGAGGGCAAAACCCTGAGCGAGGCGCAGCACCACCAGCAGGGCCGGCGCCAGCCATCCGGCGCTCGCATAGGTCGGGAGCAGGCCGATCAGGAATGTCGCCAGCCCCATGGTGAGCAACGCGCCGACCAGCGTGATCTTGCGGCCGCGCCGGTCGCCGAGATGGCCGAAGAAGATCGCGCCCAGCGGCCGCGCGATCATGGCCGCGCCGAACACCGCGAAGGAGGCGAGCAGCGCCGTCGTGTCGTTGCCGGCGGGGAAGAACAGATGCGGGAACACGAGCACCGCCGCCGTGGCATAGACATAGAAATCGTAGAACTCGATCGTGGTGCCTATGAGGCTCGCCAGGATCACCCTGGAGCGGGGATTGGCGGGAGAAGCTGCTGGCACTGCGTCGAAGGCAACGGACATCGAAAACACCTTTGGGGGAACGGGCCGAGGCCGGTCCCCCGTGTTGAGAACGGAGACTTGGTGAGAACGGATCTGTCCGGATACAACGGATCGATCATGTTGTCTCGCCGATATAGATTGCATCCTAATAGATTGTATGCCAACAATTAGCAATGGAAAATGAACGGTCCAGAAGCCGCGAAACGATCGGCCAGATCATAACCAACGTGGCGCGCCTCTGGCGCCGCACCGCCAACGAGCGGCTGGATCGCTGCGGCCTGTCCCACGCCATGGCCATGCCCCTTCTGGCGCTGTGGCAATTGGGCCGCGAAGCTCGCCAGGGCGCCGTTGCCGAACAGGCCGGTCTCGAAGGTCCTTCGCTGGTCCGTCTTATCGACCTTCTGGTGGCGGAAGGCCTTGTCGCGAGACGGGAGGATCCAAGCGACCGCCGGGCCAAGATCGTGTCGCTGACGAAGGAAGGCGAGGCGCGGATGAAAACCATCAACGCGGTGCTTGCCGAACTCCGGCACGAGTTGGTCTCGCTGATCGGCGATGAAGAGCTCGAGACCGCCTCCGCCGTGTTGCGCCGGATCCAGACGGAGCTCGCCAACAAGCTCGGCGACGGCTGAGCGGCGGCCCGCGGCGGGCACCAGAGCTGTTCGCCAGAGACGTCGGAACGGCAGCTCGCAGGCCACAGCCATCGATCGCCCGCCGAGCGATCCGCATGCCCCAGCGGGGTGAGGTCCTTAGATCGACCCGCTCGCCTCATGCGCCGCGATCGCGCTCACGAAGATCTCCCCGAACTCCTTGAGCTTGGCGGCGCCCACGCCGTTGACTTCGGCGAAGTCGTCGAGGTCGCGCGGACGGCGCTCGGCCATGTCGATCAGGGTGCGGTCGGAGAACACCACATAGGCCGGCACCTGGCGTTCCTTGGCGAGCCGCAACCGCAACGTCTTGAGCGCGGCCAGCAAGGAAGTGTCCACGCCCTCGCCGCCCATGGCGGAGCCTTGCGCGGCCCGTTTCCTGCCGCGCGCAAGACGGTCCCGGCCCTCGACACGATATTCGAACGCCACCTCGCCACGGCCAAGCGAGCGGCCGCTTTCGGAGATGGCGAGGCCGCCATGGCCATCGGGATCCGGCACCAGGAAGCCGCCGGCGACGAGTTGCCGGATGAGCGACAGCCAGACCGGCTTCCGGTGCATGATGCCGGTCTTGAAGCTGGCGAGCTGCTGATGGCCTCTGGCCAGCACCTTTTCGGTCTCATGGCCGAGCAGGATGTCGATGACATGGGCGGCGCCGAAGCGCTCGCTGCTCTGTTCGACCGCCGCGAGGATGATCCGCGCCTCGGCGCCGCCATCGGCGCGCGGCGCCCGGTCGAGGCAGTTGTCGCAATTGCCGCAGGCTTGCGCCTCCTCGCCGAAATAGCCGAGCAGCACCTGGCGCCGGCACCGCGCCGTCTCGCAATAGCCGATCAGCGTGTCGAGCCGGCGATGCGCCCGTCTTTTGTGCTCGGGCGAGGTATCCTCGTCGTCGATGAACATCCGCCGCGTGCGGATGTCGCCGGCACCGTAGAGCATGTGGGCTTCCGCCGGCCGGCCATCGCGTCCGGCACGGCCGATCTCCTGGTAATACGCCTCCAAGCTGCCGGGCAGGTCGGTGTGGAAGACATAGGCGACATCGGGCTTGTCGATGCCCATGCCGAAAGCGATGGTCGCCACCATGACGACGCCCGACAGGCTCATGAAGGTGTTCTGGTTCGCTTCCCGCGCGTCCTTGCTCATTCCGGCATGGTAGGCGAGCGCGCGCACGCCGTTCTTGTCCAGGAAGGCCGCCATTTCCTCCGTCTTGCGGCGCGATAGGCAATAGATGATGCCGCTCTTGCCCTGGTGGCGCTCGATGAAGCGGAGCAGCTGGCGCTTGCTGTCCTGCTTGGGCTCTATCGCCAGCCTGATGTTGGGCCGGTCGAAGCCCAGCACCAGGGTCTCGGCGCGCCCGGCAAACAGCCGGGCTTCGATGTCGGCGCGGGTAGCCTCGTCCGCCGTCGCCGTGAGCGCGATGATGGGCACCTGCGGAAACACGCCGCGCAACTTCGACAGGTCCTCATATTCGCGCCGGAAGGCCGGTCCCCACTGCGAAATGCAATGCGCCTCGTCGATGGCGATCAAACCGACATCGAGCCGGGACAGGGCTTCGAGCATCCGCTCCGTCATCAGCCGCTCCGGCGCCATGTAGAGCAGCCGCGTCTGCCCGGACGCCACGCGGCGCCAGGCAGCGACATTGGCGTCACGGTCGAGCGAGGAATTGATCGTGTCGGCGGCCACGCCGGCGAGGCGCAAGGCGGCGACCTGGTCCTGCATCAGCGCCACCAGCGGCGACACCACGATGGTGAGCCCGCCCTTGACCAGCGCCGGAACCTGATAGCAGAGCGACTTGCCGGCGCCCGTCGGCATGACCGCCAGCACATGGCGCCCGGCCAGCAACGCCTCGATCACGCTCGCCTGCCCGGGGCGAAAATCGTCGAAGCCGAACACATCCTTCAGGACGCGCCGCTTATGGTCCTCGGCCCGCAGGCCCGCTGCCTGTACCGGCATCACCGCGCCGTTCCCGCGTTCAAGGCGTCGGCCGGCACGTCATAGCCGAATTCGCGGCAGAAGCTTTCCACGCGGGCGAGGAACGCCGCCGGCAGGCCATGCAGATAGGTCCGGAATTCTTCATTGCGCTCCCATTTTTTCAGCGACGTCGCCCGTATCGGATTGTCCGCATCCCGGCTGTACAGGGTGACCGGTGAAAGACCGAACGACCGAGCGATCCTGCCCTGGACGATATCGGGTTCAGCAACCAAGTCCTCATAGCGCAGATGGAAAACGGCTCTTTCGGGCTGAGCCTTTCTAAGGCGCATCAATCCGTCATACTCCGCCTCCCAGCGCTCGGTCGTTACATGAAAGCGCCGCTCGTTCACAGTCTCCGGATGAGAGCTGGTGAGCACGTCGAAAGGATGCCGCACGCAATAGATCAACCCGATCGAGTCCGGTAGATGCTCGATGTCCTTGTGGCTCTCATAGGTGCGTTTGACGACCAGATTGAATTCGGGGCGATCCAGTTCGAGCAGCGTCCGGTAAGGCGCTTCGTCCGCATGGACATAGATATCGTCGAAGCACCCCATCAAGCGACGGCCGAGCGTGGTTCCGCTGCGGGCGCAGCCGGCAATGAAGATTCTTTTGCGAGACGTCATTGCCGAGGGCAGCCACGGCGCAGCCTTGCGCAAGCGCCAGAACAGTCGTCTTGCGCCACGCCGCAGAGTGGTCGCCGGCGTCCGGACTGCCTTGGCAGGGACGTCCCTCGAAATGATCTCGGCCAAGGCGATGCCGCTCTCTCCGGCGACGGCGTAGAGCAGCCAGCTTCGCCCGTCCTCCTCGAAAATGGCGGGATCGCGCAACGCGTTCTCCCTGCCCTTGGCAGGGCCTTCCCGGCTGCGACGGACCGGCAAGCCCGCCCCTTCGAAATCCGTCCGCGGCCGCAGCAGTTCGGTCTCGCCCCGCACCGTCCAGTTTCGCCAGTCCTCGGCGAGATCGATCGTGCCGTGAAGGATCCGTTCCGGCGCGTCGCCCCTGCGCGTGTAATAGACCCGCAGCCAGCGACCGGATTTCTGCAGCGCCAGATGCCGTGGGACGGGGAGACGCTTCATGCCGTGAAGAACGGCCGGGCCCCGTTCGAAATCGGAGATGCCGGTCCTGGAGCGGAAGACGGTGACGGCCCCTGTCCCGAGAAGACCGTACCACCATTGGCCGTGGTGGAAGAACCGGGCATAGGAAGGCCCGAGCGGCTCGGAAAGCGGATTGAAATGAAGGCCGTCACCGGATGTCGCGGCAAAGGTCATCTGGCCTTCCCTGCCTTTTGCCGGTCCATGAAAATACATGATGAAGCGACGCTGGCGCCGATCGACGTGAACGTCGGGAGACGCGATGTGGCCTTCGATGAAGGGGCATTGATCGAGCGACAGCACCCCGCCGGGATGGATGCGCCACGGACCCTCGATCGAATCCGCGTGAGCGAGGCGGATATAGGATCCATTGTGGTCGGCGAAATAGAGATGATAGGCGCCGAGCCGCCCGGGCGCCCAGTCGGGCATGCCGATCAGCGACGGCCCGTTGATGTTGATGCCATCGCCGCCGGGCAACATGTCCGGCGTCACGATGAGCCCATGCCGCCTTGCGGTGAGAACGGGTTGCGCGATCATGCGGCGGGCTGCTTCCGGTCGCCGGTTCCGTTCCGACGACCAGCCAGCCTGTTGTGGAGCCTGCACGTTCCAGCCCGGTTTCGCTGGATGTCACGTGTCGCTTGCTCTTCCAAGCCAGCCCCCTTCAAGGATTGATCCTGCCGCCGCCGCGCGCGGCAGGCGCCTTGGCGATGGCCGTCCGGCATCGTTCGGCCTTGTCGTTTCGATACAACGGCGAGCGTTGAAACGGAAGCCAATGCCTGGGCCTGCGCCGCAATCCGGCAGTGCTGAAATGGCAGGGCAAAGCGGTCGGCGGCATCTATTGCGCGCTCGGCATACGCCTGGCGCTGCAGCAGCGCTGAAATGCTTCACCCGGTAGCGCCGGTCCAGGCAGGCATGTCGTAGCCGAATTCGCGACAGAAGGCTTGCATGGGTCCAAGGACGGCCTGTGACAGCTGGCCTTGAAGATAGGCGCGATAGTCTTCGTTGCGCTCCCACTTGCGCAGCGAGCGTGCGTGGATAGGGCCCTGCCCGTCCGCGGTCACCGGCACTCTCGGGCGGAGCCCGAACCGATCTGCGATTCGCAGCTGCACGGCGTCCGGGTCGGCGATCGTGTCTTCGTAGCGCACGTAGAGAATATCGCGGGCCGGCTGCGCCTTTCTCAGGCTCAGCAGCGCATCGTATTCCAGCACCCAGCGGTCCGCCGTGGTGTGAAATCGACGTTCCCCCATGGTCTGCGGATGCACGCTGGTGAGCACATCCAAAGGATGTCGAACGCAATAGACGAGACCGATGCCGGCAGGCAATTTTGCAAGGTGGACGAAGGCCCGGGAATCGCGCTTGACGACCAGATTGTTTTCCCGGCGGTCCAGCAGATAGAACTTCGTGTGCCGCGCCTCGGGCGGCCAGACGAAAGTATCCTCGAAGCTTTTCATGACGCGTTGCGTCAGGGTCGTTCCGCTGCGCGCGCACCCGGCTATGAATATCTTGTTGGCCTGCGCGGCCCACGCATTCGGCCTCGACCGCCAGCGAATTTTGACGGCTGTCACCAGGCGATCAAGCTCCCTGCTTGACCGGGCCATCAGAAAACCGACGGCCGCCCCGAGTTTTGGCATATCCACCCCCATCGCGTGGAACGACTTGCCCCAGCCGCCCTCGGTTTATTGGCCGAAATAGCCTTGTTCGAAGCCGGAACCCCCCGGGCCATGTCGAGCCTGACATCGCCAACCCGGTCCCCGCCGGCGGGATGACAAAGCCAAGCTTTTCCTTATACAAGAAACCAGGCATGTTCTTGCGGGATTTCAGCCGGGGTGCTGATTTTTCTTGCAAGAATTCTTGCGATCCAGCTTCTGCGGCATCACACATCAATGGAATTCGCCGTCACGATGGATTCGTCCGCGCCCGTGCTGATCTTTTATGCCCGCAACGACGCGCTTGGCGACGGCCTGCTGCGGATTCCGGCCCTGCGTGCGGCAAGAACGGCCTTTCCCCAAAGCCATATCGTCTACGGCGCCATGCGCGGTTCATCGCTCTCGCAGGTGTTGCGCAAGCATGTCGCGCATCTCGTCGATGACTTCAGGACGAAGACGCCGCTTTCCGCCATCCTCGCCGAATTCGCGCCACGCGGCCGCAAGGCCATCGTCGTCGATCTGCGGACCGGCGTGCCGGGCCTGATGCTCACGGCTCTGCAACTCGCGGGCCGGGGCATCCGCCACGAAGCGAATTTTGCTGGCCACCTTCTGTCGCTGCGCTGGGACACGCGATTGACGCTGCGGCCGGAACACAATGCCTGGCGCTACCACCGGCTCATCGAGCGCCTGGCGGGCCGGCACCTGCCTTTCGATCACAGGCTCGATGTTCCAGACGCCGCCCGCGCGCGGGCGCGCCAGCTGCGGGACGGTTGCGGCCGTCCGCTCGTCCTGCTTGGCGGCAATGCCCAGGGCAGGAAGTGCATGAGCGAAGATCAAGTGGTGGCCGTCGCCGGCAATCTCATCGGTGCCGGCTACCGGGTGCTGTATCTGGCGACCCCCGGCAGCGGACCGACCCCGCAGGCTCTGGTCGCAAGGGAAAGCCGCCTCCAGGTGGCCGGCCCGGAACTCGCGCCGGACGTCGCAGGCTTCGACGATCTCCTGCTGGCGCTGGGCGAGATGGCGGTCGCCTATATCGGCATGGAGGGCGGGCTGGCGCATCTCATGGCCACCGTCATGACGCCGGCGGTGATCGTCAACAACGGCGCCAATATGGAGCGCTGGCGGCCGCTTTCGAATACGGTCGAGGTCGTCACGGCGCCCAGGCGAGGCCGTTCGGCCAATGTCGCCGACACGCCGGTCGAGGCCATACTCGATGCCGCGCATCGCCTGCTCGCGGCAGGCTGCCGCGACCACGTGGCGGGAACCGGTTTTCGGAGAAAGATCATGCTCCAACAAAGAGTTAGATCGTGACGGCGATTCAACGAAACGCCATCACGATCTAGTTCAGGAAATCGGCCCGGCAGGGCGCGAAGCTGTCGACCAGCCGCCCGGCCTCCAGCGCCTTGACGCCATGCACGAGATTGGACGGCACGATGAAGCTGCCTCCTGTTTCGAGGATCTCCGACCGGCAGTCGATGGTGACCTCGAAGCGGCCCTCGGCGACATAGCTTGCCTGGACGTGGGGATGCGAATGCAGTGCGCCGATGCCGCCCTTGTCGAAGGCGAACTCGACCATCATCAATTCATCGGTGTGCACCAGCACCCGCCGTCGGTTGCCGTCCAGCGTCGGCTCCCAGGCTTTTTCGCCCGCATGGGAAAAGATATCGGTCATCGCTCAACGTCCGTTCGAAAGGGGCAGGAGACAGTCACCGCGCCAGCCAGCCGCCGTCGACCGGCATGACCGCGCCATGCATATAGTCCGACGCCCGCGCCAGCAGGAACACGGCTGCATCGCCTATGTCCTCGGGCTGGCCCCAGCGTCCGGCCGGGATGCGCCCGAGGATGGCGGCGCTGCGGTCGGGGTCGGTGCGCAAGGCTTCGGTGTTGTTGGTCTCGACATAGCCCGGCGCGATACCGTTGACGTTGATGCCTTTCGCCGCCCATTCGCAGGCGAGCAGCTTTGTGAGGCCGAGCACGCCATGCTTCGAGGCCGTGTAGGAGGCAACGCGGACGCCGCCCTGGAAGCTCAGCACCGAGCCTATGTTGACGATCTTGCCGCGCCGTCCCGTATCCGCAAGCACGCGCCTCGCGAAACCCTGGCAGAGGCGGAAGACCGTCTTCAAATTGACCTCCATCACCTCGTCCCAGTCGGCTTCGCTGAGGTCGACCGCATCGGCGCGCCGGATGATGCCGGCATTGTTGACGAGGCCGTCGAGCGGGCCGCTCTCGTCCCAGACCCGGTCGAGCATCGCGGCTGCCTCGGCGGGATCGCCGAGGTCGACTTTCACCGCTTCGAAGCTGCCCCCCGCCGCCGCGACCTTCCCGGCCGTCTCGTCCATCGCCGAGCGGCCTGCGCCGACGACCATGCCGCCGGCGCGCGCGACCGACACGGCGATGCCTTGCCCGATGCCGGTGTTGGCGCCGGTGACCAGGATGCGCTTGCCCGTGAGGCTGAAGGCGGAAAGATCGCTCACCGCAATTGATCCATCGCCACCTGGTCGACGTCGGTATAGTCGACATTGTCGCCGGCCATCGCCCAGATGAAGGCGTAGTTGGATGTGCCGGCGCCCGAATGGATCGACCAGCCCGGCGACAGCACCGCCTCCTCGCTGCGCATGACGATGTGGCGCGTCTCGTCCGGTTCGCCCATGAAGTGGAAGACGCGCTGCCCTTCCGGCAGATCGAAATAGAGATAGGCTTCCATGCGCCGGTCATGCACATGGCAGGGCATGGTGTTCCACACAGATCCGGGCGCCAGTTGCGTCATGCCGGCGACGAGCTGGCAGGTCTTGACGCCGTCGGCGTGGATGAACTGGAAGATCGAGCGTTCGTTGCTGGTCGCCTGGCTGCCGAGGTCGAGCCGCCTGGCGTCGCCGATGCGGATCAACTGGCTGGAATAGGTCCGGTGCGCCGGTGCGCTAAGCAGGTAGAATTTTGCCGGCTTGTCGGGCTCCGCCGAGGCGAACGACACCTGCTCGGTGCCCATGCCGAGATAGACCATGTCGCGCGCCGCCAATTCGTAAGGCAGGCCGTCGGCCATGACGGTGCCGGCGCCGCCGATGTTGACGGCGATCAGTTCGCGGCGGTCGAGGAAAGCCTTGGTTCCGGTCGGCTTGACCGCCTCGAGCGGCAGGATTTTGTCGACCGGCATGGCGCCGCCGACGATCATGCGGTCGTAATGCGTGTAGGTCAGGCTGACGAGGCCCGGCTGGAAAAGCCCCTCGACGTGGAAATGGTGGCGCAGCTCGTCGGTCCCCATGGCCGCGGCGGCGATAGGATCGATGGCGAAGCGCGAGGAAAATTCGGTGTGTGTCTGGTCCATTTCTAGGCTCTGGTCCATTTCTAGGCCTTGTCCGACGGTCACTCGGTCGATGCGGCTTTCAGCGAATTGGCATAATAGGCCTGTCTGGCCTGCAGCCGCTCGCGGTAGCGCTGCTGGCTGCGGGTCAGATGCGTGCGCATCGCCTCGCGCGCGGCCTCGGCATCGCCCGCCGAGATCGCATTGAGGATGACGAGATGCTCGCGCTGCAGGCCGCGCTGGTACTCGTCCGACTGGACGAGCTCTGTCGACCAGGGCGAGGTCACGTCGCAGGGAATGGCGCGGCGTCCCAGCACCTCGAGCATCTCGACATAGAACGGGTTGTTGGTGGCGCTGGCGATCGTGCGGTGGAAGGCGAGGTCGGCCGGGCCGGTCGGCTGGCTGGCGAGCAGCAGCCGCTCGAACTCGAAGAAGGCCTCCTGGATCGCGGCCTCCTGCGCGGCGTTGCGGCGGATGGCGGCCAGGCCCGCCGATTCGATCTCGATCGCGAGGCGGACCTCGAGCACGTTGAGCGCGACCGAATCCTTGGCTCCCATGTCGGCGGCCAAAACGCCGAAGGTCGTCGAGATGTGCTCGCTGACGAAGACGCCGGCGCCTTGCCGCGCTTCGACCATGCCATCCGCGGCAAGCTTGGCCAGCGCCTCGCGGATGACCGTGCGGCTGACGCCGAAAGTCTCCGTCAGCTGGCCTTCGGTTGGCAGCTTCTGTCCAGGCGGAACCTCGCCTGCCAGGAGTTGCTTGCGGATCGCCGCGACCACTGTCTCCGACAGTTTCGGCTTGCGTTCGACCCTGAGGTCGGCAACTGTTTGGGACACGTGGTGCCCTCCTAATGGAACAGGCTCGGCAGCCACAATGAGATTTCCGGTATGTAGGTGACAAGCATCAGCACCGCGAAGGCCGCTCCATAGAACGGCCAGATCGAGCGCATTGCCGTCCAGATGGGAATGCGACCGATGGCGCAACTGACGAACAGCACCGCGCCGACCGGCGGCGTGCAAAGGCCGATGCCGAGATTGAGGATCAGGATGACGCCGAAATGCACGGGATCGACGCCATAGGCCATGACCACCGGCAGGAAGATCGGCGTGGTGATAATGATGAGCGGCGACATGTCCATGAATGTGCCGAGGATAAGCAGGACGACATTGATCAGAAGCAGTATGACCAGCTTGTTGTCGGACACGGACTGCAAGAACGCGACAAGCGCTGCCGGGACCCGGAGATAGGCCAGCAGCCAGCCGAAGGCCGCGGCGCAGCCGATAATCATCAGCACCATCGCTGTCGTGCGCACCGCCGCGGTGGTCGCGGTGACGAAATCGTTCCAGCTCATCGACCGGTAGATGATCAACGTCACCAGGAAAGCATAGACGATGGCAATGCACGAGCTTTCGGTGGCGGTGAAGATACCGGAGCGGACGCCGCCAAAGATGATGCCGATCAGGATCAGCCCGGGAATGGCGGCGACAAGCAACTGCAAGGCCCGGCCGAAACCGGCAAACGGTTCCGTCGGATAGCCGCGCCGGCTTGCCACCAGATAGGCGGTGACCATCAGTGACAAGGCCAGCAACAGCCCCGGCAGAACGCCAGCGGTGAACAGATCCGCGATCGAGATGCGGCCGCCGGCCGAGATCGAATAGATGATCATGTTGTGCGATGGCGGGATCAGCAGCGCGATGATGGCGCCGACGGAGGTGATGTTGACGGCATAGTCGACGCCGTAGCCGCGCGCCTTCATCTGCGGGATCATCAGCCCGCCGACGGCTGAGGCATCGGCCACCGCCGAACCGGAAATACCGCCGAACATGGTCGACGCGGCAATGTTGACTTGGCCCAGACCGCCGCGCAGATGGCCGACCAGGGACCCGGCCAATGCCACCAGGCGGGCGGCGATGCCGCCGCGAACCATAAGGTCTCCGGCGAAGATGAAGAACGGGATGGCCATCAGCGAAAAGACGCTGACGCCGGAATTGAGCCGCTGGAACACCACGACGGGTGGCAGGCCGATCGTGAGGATCGTCGCGAAGCTGGCGACGCCGAGGCAGAACGCGATCGGCGTGCCGATAACCAGCAGGAAGACGAAAGTGCCGAAAAGCACGATCAGCGCCATGGTTCAAAGCTCCTCGCCGGTTGCGTAGATGTCGGCATCGACCGGCAGCCCGGCAAAGCGGCCCGCCAGCCGCTCGAGTGAAAACAGGCAGACCAGCCCGCCACCCAGGATGACCGGCAGGAAACTGACACCGCCAGGCAAGGCGAGCGATGGCATCACCGTGTTCCAGGTCAACCTGGCCAGTTGCACGCCATAGACGATCATGCCCGCGCCGAAGGCCAGCACGACGAGATCGGAAATGCTGCGCAGCACCGCCTTGGCCGAGGCAGGCAAGACATAGAGCAGCACGTCGAAGCCGAGATGCGTGCGCTCGCGCACGCCGACGGCGGCGCCGAGAAAGATGAACCAGCCCATCAGCAGCACGGATGAGGATTCGGTCCAACTCGGCGAGCGGTTCAACACGTAGCGCGAGAAAACCTGCCAGAAGATGATGACGGTCATCAGCGTCAACCCGGTGCCGCTGACCCATAAGGCCAACCGCGCAAGCCCGGAAAGGGTCCGTTCCACTCGCAGCCAGAACCCTTTCGGACCCGACCGGCTGGATGGCAGCACGGAAGCCTCCGTGCCACCGGGCCCGTTGCCCATCCCGGTCATTTCGTCGCCTGGATGCGGGCGGCGAGGTCCTTGAGCTCGGGCGTCGACAGATATTTGTCGTAGACCGGCTTCATGGCGTCGATCAGCGGCTGCTTGTCGATCTCGCTGACCTTGACGCCGGCCTTCTCGACGACGTCGCGCGACTTCTTCTCCTGCGCGTCCCACAGCTCGCGCATCTTGACGACGCTGTCCTTGGCCGCCTGGCGCACGATCGCCTGGTCTTCCGGCGCGAGCTTGTCCCAGCTTGCCTTCGACATCACCAGCACCTCCGGCACGATCTGGTGCTGATCCAGCGTGTAGTGCTTGGCGACCTCATAATGCTTGGCGGACTCGAAGCTCGGCCAGTTGTTCTCGGCGCCGTCGATGACGCCGGTCTGCAGCGCCGAATAGACCTCGCCATAGGCCATCGGCGTGGCGTTGGCGCCAAGCGCGTTCACCATGTCGACAAAGACGTCCGACTGGATGACGCGGAACTTCATGCCCTTCATGTCTGCCATCGAGGCGATGTCCTTCTTGGTGTTGTAGAAGGAGCGCGCGCCGGAATCGTAGAAGGCGAGTCCGACAAGGTCATGCGCTTCGAAGGCCTTCAGGATCTCGTCGCCGATCGGCCCGTCCATGACATGGCGCATATGCTCGACCGAGCGGAAGATGTAGGGCAACGACGGCACGGCGGTTTCCGGCACGATGCCGTTGAACGGCCCCATGGAGACGCGATCGAGGTCGATGACGCCGGCCTGGGTCTGCTCAATCGTATCCTTTTCCTCGCCGAGCTGCGCCGAATGATAGACCTCGATCGAATAGCGCCCGTTGGTGCGCTGCTTGATCAGCTCGCCCATATATTTGACCGCCTCGACTGTCGGATAGCCGTCCGGATGGGTGTCCGAAGAGCGCAGAACGGTTTCGGCCCGCGCGGCGCCGATCATCAAGGACCCGATGGCGAACGTCGCCGCCAGCAATCTCGAAATACGCAACATGTTCTTCCTCCCTTCAAAAATCACGGATGTCCTGGCTCAGAGCCGGTACGCCTTCTTGGCAAGCGAGTAGGCAAGCTCCCGCGCCAGCTCATGCGCCTCCTCCTCCCGGAGGCGATGCTCTGCGACCAGCCGCGCCAGAAAGGCGCAGTCGACACGCCGCGCGACGTCGTGGCGCGCCGGGATCGACGGGAAGGCGCGCGTGTCGTCGTTGAAGCCGACGGTGTTGTAGAAGCCGGCCGTCTCGGTGGTCATCTCGCGGAAGCGGCGCATGCCTTCCGGGCTGTCGTGGAACCACCAGGCCGGCCCGAGCTTGAGCGCCGGATAGACGCCGGCGAGCGGCGCAAGCTCGCGCGCATAGCTCGTCTCGTCGAGCGTGAACAGGATGATTGTGAGGTCGCGCTCCAGCCCGACGCAGTCGAGCAGCGGCTTCAGCGCCGCCACATAGTCGGTCCTGGTCGGGATGTCGAAACCCTTGTCACGGCCGAATCTTTGGAAAATAGCCGACGAATGATTACGCCACGAACCCGGATGGATCTGCAGCACCAGCCCGTCGTCGCGGCTCATCTTGGCCATCTCGGTCAGCATCTGGGCGCGGAACAGTTTTCGCTCGCGCTCGTCCTCGGAGCCGCTCCGGATGCGGTTGAACAGCTCTTCGGCCGCCGCGTCGGAAAGATTGGCGGTCTCGGTCGTCGGATGGCCGTGGTCGGACGAGGTCGCGCCGAATTCCTTGAAATAGGCGCGGCGCTTTCGATGCGCATCGAGATAGCCGGACCACCTTCCGGTGTTGCATCCGGTGATCTCGCCGAGGCGATCGAGATTGGAAGCAAACCCTTCGAAATCCGGATCGACCACGGCGTCCGGCCGGTAGGCGGTGACGACACAGCCGTTCCAGCCGCTGTCGCGGATCGTCCGGTGCCATTTGAGATCGTCGAGCGCCCCTTCGGTCGTCGCGATCACCTCGATATTGAAGCGTTCGAACAGCGCGCGCGGCCGATAGTCGTCGCGCTGCAGCAGCGTGGCTATCGTATCGTAGATGCGGTCGGCGCTGGTCGCGGTGAGCGGCTCCTCGATGCCGAACAGATGTTCGAACACATGGTCGAGCCAGAGCCGTGTCGGCGTGCCGCGGAAGAGATAATAATGCTCGGCGAAGCGCCGCCAGATCGCCCGGCCGTCGGTCTCGACCGGCGAACCGTCGAGCGTCGGCACGCCGAGTTCCTCCAACCGCACGCCTTGGCTGAACAGCATGCGGAAAATGTAATGGTCCGGCACGATCAGCAATTGCGCCGGATCGGAGAAATGCTCGTTGAGCGCATACCAGCGCGGGTCGGTGTGACCATGCGGGCTGACGATGGGAAGGTCTTTCACCCCCGCGTAAAGGTCGCGCGCCAATGATCGCGTTTCCGGCGCGAACAGCAGGTCCGGATCGGTCAATGCGGCCACGCGGCTCCTCCCAGGGCTTCGCTATTGGTAGATCAGCGAGAGATAATGTCAACATACAAATATTATACAGTTGTATGATGACTTTCGATAGGAACGCGGCCATTGTGTATGGTGACAGCGGGTGTTACGTCGCTGCCGTCGTTTTCCGATCGGAGACTGGCTTCCATGAGCGGCCGCCTGTCCAACGCCACCCTTGCGGAGCTGCCGGCCGAAGTTCTGGTGCCTCGCTACGACCGCAAGTCCGTCGCGCCCGGCATCGTCCATCTTGGCGTCGGCGCCTTTCATCGTGCCCACCAGGCCGCCTATGTCGATGCCTGCCTGGCGGACGGCGAGAGCGATTGGGGCATCGTCGGCGTCTCGCTGCGCAGTCCCGACACGCGCGATGCGCTCAAGCCGCAGGACGGGCTCTACACGCTGGCAATCAGGGACAGCGCCGGCGAACGGCTGCAGGTCGTCGGCTCGATCCAGTCCTTGCTCGTCGCCCCGGAAGACCCAGGCGCGGTGCTCGCCGCGCTGACCGATCCGCGCACCCGCATCGTCACGCTGACCATCACCGAGAAGGCCTATCTCAGGGCGGCCGACGGCACGCTCGACAGCGCGCATCCCGATATTGTCCACGACCTCGCCAACCCCGGATCGCCGAAGACGGCGCATGGTTTTCTCGCCGAGTCGCTCGCGCGCAGGCGCGCCGCCGGCATACCCCCCTTCACCGTGCTCTGCTGCGACAACCTGCCGGCCAACGGCGCCACGCTGCACCGGCTGTTGATCGAGTTCGCCAAATTGCGCGACGCCCAAACAGGCTCTGGCGACCAGCCGTTGGCAGGCCACATCGCCGATGAAGTGGCCTTCCCGTCCTCCATGGTCGATCGCATCGTGCCGGCGACGACGGATACCGATCGCGCCCGCATCGCCGGCGAACTCGGCCTCGATGACGCGTGGCCGGTGATGACCGAGCCGTTCCGCCAATGGGTGATCGAGGACCGCTTTCCCGCCGGGCGGCCGGCCTGGGAGAAGTTCGGCGTCACCATGGTCGAGGATGTCGGCCCGTTTGAGGACATGAAGCTGCGGCTGCTCAACGGCGCGCATTCGGGCATCGCCTATCTCGGCCTGCTCAGCGGCCACGCCACCGTCGATCGCGCCTTTGCCGATCCGTCGATCCGGCAATTCGTGGACTGGCTGTGGGCCGAGGCCATCCCGACGCTGCCGCAGGATGCCGGGCTCGACACAAGCGCCTACACGGCCGAGCTCGCCGCGCGCTTTTCCAACACCGCGCTTGCTCACCGCACCGCGCAGATCGCCAATGACGGCAGCCAGAAGCTGCCGCAACGCATCGTCGCCTCCGCCCTCGCCCGGCTGGAAGCGGGTCTGCTGCCTGAACATTTGTCGCTGGTTGTCGCCGCCTGGATCGCCGCCTGCGCCGCGCGCGGCAAGACATTGCCGGAAAGCCATTTCACCGATCCGCTCGATGCCGCCCTCGGCGACCTGTTCGGCCGCGATCTGCCGACCGCGGAAATGACGGCGGCCGTGTTCGATCTCGCCGGCTTTGCCAAGGGCCATGCGGAACGGCGGAAATTGATCGAATTTGTCGCCACGCATCTGGTCCATTTCAAGCAGGGCGGCCCGAAGCTGGCTCTCGCCGCGCTCGGCATCGGCAACTCGAATGGAACGGCCGGATAGCGTTTGTGCCCGGTATTGGCTGGACGGTGAACCGGGACGGTTTCACTTGTTTGCCGGCTTAACCGTTCATCACCGGCAGCGCGGGCATTGTCGACTCCGGTCGCATTCGGGACTGTTTCGCAAACGAAAAAACGGGCAAACAAAAAGCGGGGCAAGCCCCGCTTTCTCAAACGCCTATCGGCAGCCGAATTCAGGCCGGCAGCAGCGCGCCTTCCAGCGTGGTGAGCTGGCTGAGGAACTGCTCGGCCTTGCTGCGGCTCTCGTCGTCCTTGGCGTCGGCGGCGTCTTCCTTGGCCTCCTGGATGCGGCGAGCCAGATCGGCGCGATCGATGTCGTTCACATGCGTCGCCGATTCGGCAAGCAGCGTGCAGCCGGAAGGCAGGATGTCGGCGAAACCGCCGAACACGACGAAGCGCTCTTCCTTGCCGCCCGCGGTCTTTATCGTGACGACGCCAGGCTTGATCGTGGTCATGACCGGCGCATGCTGCGCCATCACGGTCATCTCGCCTTCGGCGCCCGGAATGACCACGGACTCCACCTGCTCGGAAACGAGCAGCCGCTCCGGCGAGACCAGTTCGAACTTGAAAGCTTCAGCCATGTAAAACTTAGCAGGTAGGGAATAGTGAGTAGTCAGTAGTGAAGGGAGGCAACCGCCCGGATCACACCGCTATTCTCTACTCGCTACTCACTACTCCCTATTCGCTTTCTTATGCCGCTTCAGCCGCGAGGCGCTGTGCCTTCTCGACCGCCTCATCGATGCCGCCGACCATGTAGAAGGCGGCTTCGGGCAGGTGATCGTAGTCGCCGGCGCAGAGGCCCTTGAAGCCCTTGATGGTGTCGGCGAGGTCGACCAGCTTGCCCGGCGAACCGGTGAACACTTCGGCGACGAAGAAGGGCTGCGACAGGAAGCGCTCGATCTTGCGGGCGCGTGCAACCGTCTGCTTGTCCTCTTCCGAAAGCTCGTCCATGCCCAGGATGGCGATGATGTCCTGCAGCGACTTGTAGCGCTGCAGGATAGACTGCACCTGGCGGGCGACCTGGTAGTGCTCCTCGCCGACGACCATCGGGTCGAGCATGCGCGAGGTGGAATCCAGCGGATCGACGGCCGGATAGATGCCCTTTTCCGAGATCGCGCGGTTCAGCACGGTGGTGGCGTCGAGGTGGGCGAACGACGTCGCCGGCGCCGGGTCGGTCAAGTCGTCGGCCGGAACGTAGATGGCCTGCACCGAGGTGATCGAGCCCTTGGTCGTCGTCGTGATGCGTTCCTGCAGCGCGCCCATGTCGGTGGCCAGCGTCGGCTGATAACCCACGGCGGAAGGAATACGGCCGAGCAGCGCCGACACTTCCGAGCCAGCCTGGGTGAAGCGGAAGATGTTGTCGACGAAGAACAGCACATCCTGGCCCTGGTCGCGGAAATATTCGGCAACGGTGAGGCCGGTCAGGCCGACGCGGGCGCGCGCGCCCGGCGGTTCGTTCATCTGGCCGTAGACAAGTGCTGCCTTCGAGCCCTGGCCGCCGCCCTTCTTGTTGACGCCCGATTCGATGAACTCGTGATAGAGATCGTTGCCTTCGCGGGTGCGCTCGCCGACGCCGGCGAACACCGAGAAGCCGCCGTGGGCCTTGGCGACGTTGTTGATCAGTTCCTGGATCAGCACGGTCTTGCCGACGCCGGCGCCGCCGAACAGGCCGATCTTGCCGCCGCGGGCGTAAGGCGCCAAGAGGTCGAGGACCTTGATGCCGGTGACCAGGATCTGCGCTTCCGTCGACTGGTCGACATAGGCCGGAGCCGGCTGATGGATGGAGCGCAGTTCGACGCCGTCGACCGGGCCTTCCTCGTCGACCGGCTCGCCGATGACGTTGATGATGCGGCCGAGCATGCCCGGGCCGACCGGGACCGAGATCGGCGCGCCGGTGTCGAAGACGTCCTGGCCGCGGACCAGGCCTTCAGTCGAGTCCATGGCGATGCAGCGCACTGTGTTCTCGCCGAGATGCTGGGCGACCTCGAGCACCAGGCGGTTGCCGACATTGTCGGTTTCAAGCGCGTTCAGAATGGCCGGCAGGTGATCTTCGAACTGCACGTCGACGACGGCGCCGATGACCTGGCGGACCTTGCCGGCGGCGCCGACCCGCTTGGCCGCAAAGGCCGGCGCATTGGCGGTCGCTGCCGCCTTGGCGGGGGCTGCTGCCTTGGCCGGAGCGGCCGCCTTCTTGGCCGGAGCGGCCTTCGCCGCCGCTTTGGGGGCCTCTGCCGCCTTCGCGGCGGTCTTCGGGGTAGCTGCTTTCGCCATCGTCTTTGCCCTTTTCGTCTATCCGTTGTTCACGCCGTCCGCCGGGTGTCCCGCGCGGCGCGTGATTAGAGCGCCTCGGCGCCCGAAATGATCTCGATCAGTTCCTTGGTGATCTGCGCCTGCCGCTGGCGGTTGTAGGTGATCGACAGCCTGTTGATCATGTCGCCGGCGTTGCGCGTCGCATTGTCCATCGCGCTCATCTTGGCGCCCATCTCGCCGGCCGCGTTTTCCAAAAGCGCGCGGAAGATCTGCACGGCGATGTTGCGCGGGATGAGGTCGGAGAGGATCTCGCCCGGCTCCGGCTCGTATTCGTAGACAGCGGTGGCGCCGTTGCCCGTCTCGGCGGCTGCCGAAGCCTGCGCCGCCGGGATGATCTGCTGCGCCGTCGGGATCTGGCTGATCACCGACTTGAACTGCGAATAGAACAGCGTGCAGATATCGAAGCCGCCCTCGTTGAAGAGGTGGATGACCTTGCGCGCGATCGCATCGGCATTGACGAAGCCGAGAGTCTTGACTTCGCGCAGGTCGACGCGTTCGAGGATCATCGAAGCGTAGTCGCGGCGCAGGATGTCATAGCCCTTTTTGCCGACGCAGATGATCTTCACCTGCTTGCCGTCTGCCAGCAGCCTGCGGATGTGATCGCGGGCGAGCCGCGCGATCTGCGAGTTGAAGCCGCCGCACAGGCCGCGCTCGGCCGTGCAGACGATGAGCAGATGCACATCGTCCCTGCCGGTGCCCGTCATCAGCGCCGGGGCATCGCCGCCGCCGCCGATCGCCTGGGTGATGTTGGCCAGAACCGCGCCCATGCGCTCGGAATAGGGACGCGCCGCTTCCGCCGCTTCCTGGGCGCGACGCAACTTCGCCGCGGCGACCATCTGCATCGCCTTGGTGATCTTCTGCGTCGCCTTGACCGAGGCGATACGGTTACGAAGGTCTTTTAATGAAGGCATGCTTCAAACCTGATCCCGTGCGTCCGGCTTGTTGTTAGGCGAAGGTCTTGGCGAAGGCGTCGATCTCGGCCTTGAGCTTGGCGCGCAAATCGTCCGACAGCGCCTTCTCCTTGCGGATGGCGTCGAGCACGTCCTTGCCGGCCGAGCGCATGTGGCTGAGCAGGCCATGTTCGAACTTGCCGACCTGGTTCAGCGGCAGCTTGTCGAGATAGCCGTTGACGCCGGCGAAGATCACCGCGACCTGTTCCTCGACCTTGAGCGGCGAGAACTGCGGCTGCTTGAGCAGTTCGGTCAGGCGCGAACCGCGATTGAGCAGACGCTGCGTTGCCGCGTCGAGGTCGGAGCCGAACTGCGCGAAGGCCGCCATTTCGCGATACTGCGCGAGCTCGCCCTTGATGGAGCCGGCGACCTGCTTCATCGCCTTGATCTGCGCCGAGGAGCCGACACGCGACACCGACAGGCCGACGTTCACCGCCGGGCGGATGCCCTGGAAGAACAGGTTGGTTTCGAGGAAGATCTGGCCGTCGGTGATCGAGATCACGTTGGTCGGGATGTAGGCCGACACGTCGTTGGCCTGCGTCTCGATGATCGGCAGCGCCGTCAGCGACCCGTTGCCGTTGTCGTCATTGAGCTTGGCGGCGCGCTCGAGCAGGCGCGAATGCAGGTAGAAGACGTCGCCCGGATAGGCTTCGCGGCCCGGCGGGCGGCGCAGCAGGAGCGACATCTGGCGGTAGGCGACGGCCTGCTTCGACAGATCGTCGTAGCTGATCAGCGCATGCATGCCGTTGTCGCGGAAATATTCGCCCATGGTGCAGGCGGTGAACGGTGCCAGGAACTGCATCGGCGCCGGATCGGACGCGGTGGCGGCGACGATGATCGAATATTCGAGTGCGCCGCGCTCTTCCAGCACCTTGACGAACTGCGCGACGGTCGAGCGCTTCTGGCCGACGGCGACGTAGACGCAGTAGAGCTTTTCCTTCTCGGGGCCGTTGTCGTGCACCGACTTCTGGTTCAGCATCGTGTCGAGGATGATGGCGGTCTTGCCGGTCTGGCGGTCGCCGATGACCAGCTCGCGCTGGCCGCGGCCGACCGGGATCAGCGCGTCGATGGCCTTGAGGCCGGTCGACATCGGCTCATGCACCGACTTGCGCGGGATGATGCCGGGCGCCTTGACGTCGACACGCTTGCGTTCGGTTGCCTTGATCGGGCCCTTGCCGTCGATCGGATTGCCCAGCGCGTCGACGACGCGGCCGAGCAGGCCCATGCCGACAGGCGCGTCGACGATGGCGCCGGTGCGCTTGACGGTGTCGCCTTCCTTGATGTCGCGGTCGGCACCGAAGATGACGACGCCAACATTGTCGGCTTCGAGGTTCAGCGCCATGCCGCGGATGCCGCCCGGGAACTCGACCATCTCGCCGGCCTGGACGTTGTCGAGGCCGTAGACGCGGGCGATGCCGTCACCGACGGACAGAACCTGACCGACTTCGGAGACCTCGGCCTCCTTGCCGAAATTCTTGATCTGGTCTTTCAGAATTGCGGAAATTTCCGCGGCGCGGATGTCCATCAGCCGACCTCTTTCAGTGCAAGCTTGAGCGAATTGAGTTTGGTTTTGAGCGACGTATCGATCTGGCGCGAGCCCATCTTGACGATCAGCCCGCCGAGCAGCGACGGATCGACGGTCATGGCGATGGCCACGTCCTTGCCGGCGATGCCCTTGAGCGCCGCCTTGAGTTCAGTCTGTTGCGCGGCCGTCAGCGCATGCGCCGAGGTGACCTCGGCGGACGTCTCGCCGCGATGGTCGGCGGCGATCCGGCGGAACGCCTTGATCATGCCGGGCACCGCGAACAGGCGGCGGTTCTTGGCCACGACGCGCAGGAAATTGCCGACCAGGCCGGCGATCTTGGCCTTGTCGGCGATGGCGGCAATAGCCTTTGCCTGGTCCTCGCTGGAGAACACCGGGCTGTTGATCAGCCGCGAGAGATCGTCGCTGTCGTTGAGCATTGCCTCGAAGCTGCCGAGGTCGGCCTCGACCTTGGCGACTGAATTGTCCTGCAGCGCGAGCTCGAATAGCGAGCCTGCATAGCGTTCGGCGACAGCTGAGATTGGCGATGACGATTGGGCCACGGACCGTCTTTTCTCTTGTCTGACAGGCCGCAGATTGTTGGCGCGAGCAAAAACTCTGGCTAAATCTTTGACCTTATTACAAATTTTCAAGCACGGAGATGCGGCTTCCGCTATCCCCTGCCGAAAGTCGATTGCCGTCTAGCACAGGCCTTTTAAGACCGCAATGCATCGTCCGGCATGGTTTTCAGGCACTTTTGTCGCATCAGGCGGCGAAGGCCAAGCTCAAGCGCCGAATTCATGGCACGAAGCCGAAGGCAAAGGCCAGCGGCAGCGCCGCCAATGCCAATTCAACCACGATCGAAACCCAGTTGAAAGGGGTGTTGGCGCTGTCCGACATCATCGACAAGAGCCTGCCGAAGGCGGTGAACAGCCAGGAGAAGCCCAGCGCCATGTAAAGCAGCGGCTGCGCCAGGAGGATGCAGCACAGGCTGACGCCGAGATAGAAGCCCGACATGCGGCCGCGTCCTTCGGCGATCGCCGCCGCTTTCTCCGGCCTTGGCTGCAGGCGCAGCGCGCGAAACGCAAGCCCCGGCGCCAGGAACAGGAACAGGCCGAGGGCCAGGGTCGCGACAGCGCTCGACCAGGCCAGCCATTCACCCTGGCTCGCGGGCCACGGAAACGCGAAGTCCATAAAATCCCCCTCGTATTTCTTGTTCTGAAACACAGACATTCTAGCGAGGGAATGAAACCGCGCCAGAGGATGGCGGGCACATTAGGTACAGCGCATCAAGCGAGCGCGAAATCGACCGCGGCCTCGGCATGGATCCGCGTCGTGTCGAACACCGGAACGTCGAAATCGCCCTGGCCGATCAGCATGGTGATCTCGGTGCAGCCCATGATGACGCCGTCCACGTCGTTGGTGCGCCGCATCCGGCCGACTTCGTCGAGATAGGCGGATTTCGATTCGCCTTTGACGATGCCCTGGCAAAGCTCGTCATAGATCACCCGGTGCACCATGTCGCGGCCGGCCTGGTCCGGCACCACCGGCTGGAGGCCGTATTTGTCGGCAAGCCGACCCTTGTAGAAATCCTGCTCCATGGTGAAGCGCGTCGCGAGTAGCGCCGGCCGCTTCACGCCGGCATCGACGACGGCATGCGCCGTGGCGTCGGCGATATGGATAAGCGGGATCGATATGGCCGCCTGCACCGCGTCGGCGAGCTTGTGCATGGTGTTGGTGCAGATCAGCATGCCCTCGGCGCCGCCCGCCTCCAGCCTGCGCGCGGCTTCCACCAGAAGAGCGCCTGCGCCTTCCCAATCGCCCGCATGCTGCCGTTCGGCGATCTCGGCGAAATCGAACGACCACAGGAGCAGCTTCGCCGAGTGCAGGCCGCCCAGCCGCTCGCGCACGATCTCGTTGAGCAGGCGATAGTAAATGGCGGTCGATTCCCAGCTCATGCCGCCGATGAGGCCAAGGGTTTTCATAAGCCAGCACTCCGTTGGGACTGTCTCTCTCGCTTATAGGAAGCTCTGCGGGTCGATGTCGATCTGCACCCTGACCGAGCCGCGCGGCTTCGGCCCCTCGGCCAGCATGGCGCGAATGAAGCCTTGCATGTCGGCGCGCCGCTCGCCCTGGATCAGCAGGCGGAAACGGTGGCGCCCGCCGATCAGCGACAGCGGCGCTTCGGCCGGCCCGAGCACGAAGAGGTCGGAAGCCTGCGGCGCCGCGCGCCTTAACCCCCGCGCATGGCTTTCGGCCTCGCCCCGTGTCCCGGCGCTGACGATGATGCCGGCCAGCCGGCCGAAGGGCGGCAGCGCCGCCCGTTCGCGCTCGGCGATCTCGCGCTCGTAAAAAGCTTCCGAATCGCCCGAGACGATCGCCCGCATCACCGGGTGGTCAGGCTGGTAGGTCTGCAGGAGGCCGAGGCTCTTCTTGCCGGTGCGGCCGGCGCGCCCCGTCACCTGGCTGAGCAGCTGGAATGTGCGCTCGGCGGCGCGGGGATCGCCATTGGCGAGCCCGAGATCCGCATCGACCACCCCGACCAGCGTCATGCCGGGGAAATTGTGACCCTTGGCGACGAGCTGCGTGCCGATGACGATGTCAGCCTCGCCATTGGCGACGGCCTCGAGTTCGAGCCGCAGACGGCGCACGCCGCCCAGAAGGTCGGACGAAAGCACGATGGTGCGGGCTTCGGGGAAATGCGCCACCACCTCCTCGGCGATGCGCTCGACGCCGGGGCCGCAGGCCACCAGATGGTCGAGGGTGCCGCATTCGGGGCATGCCTCCGGCCGCCGCTCATTATGGCCGCAATGATGGCAGACGAGCTGGCCGCGAAACCGGTGCTCGACCAGCCACGCCGAGCAGACCGGGCAGCCGAAGCGATGGCCGCAGACCCGGCAGAGCGTCAGCGGCGCATAGCCGCGCCGGTTGAGGAAGAGAAGCGACTGCTCCTTCCTCTCCAGCGTGCGCTGCATCTGCTCCAGCAAGACCGGCGACAGGAAGCCGCCGCGCGCCGGCGGCGAACGCCGCATGTCGATCGACTTCAGGTCGGGGAGCGCCGCCTCGGCGAAGCGCGACGCCAGCACAGCCCGGCCGTAGCGGCCCTGGCCGGCGTTGACCCGGCTTTCCACCGACGGCGTCGCCGAGGCGAGCACGACCGGGAAAGTACCGATATGGCCGCGCACCACCGCCATGTCGCGCGCGTTGTAGAAGACGCGGTCTTCCTGCTTGTAGGCGGGATCGTGCTCCTCGTCGACGATGATCAGGCCGAGTTCCTTGAACGGCAGGAATAGCGCCGAGCGCGCGCCGGCGACGACGCGCACGCCGCCTTCCGCAACCTGCCGCCAGACGCGTTCGCGCATCCGGGGCGGCAGGTCGGAGTGCCACTCCGCTGGCTTGGCGCCGAATCTGTCCTGGAAACGTTCGAGGAAGGCATGCGTCAGCGCGATTTCCGGCAAAAGGATCAACACCTGCCTGCCCTTGTCGAGCGCAGCCGCCACCGCCTCGAAATAAACTTCCGTCTTGCCAGACCCGGTGACGCCGTCAAGAAGGGTGACATTGAAAGTATCGGCCGCGATTGCCGCGCGCAGCTTCTCCGCCGCAATATTCTGGTCCGGCATCAGCTCCGGCACGGCATGGCTGGTATCAGGCGCCGCCACCACCGGACGCGGCGGGATCATCACCGTCTCGAACACGCCCTGTGCCCGCAACCCGTCGATGACGGTCGAGGACACGCCCGCCGCATGCGCCAGCCCCGAGCGCGTCCAGGCAAGTCCGCCCTCGGCCGTCTCCAGCACGCGCCGGCGCGCGTCGGTCAACCGGTCCGGTTCGGCCAGCGTGCGCTGCAGCCCTTCGATCCACGGCTCCGGGTCGAAGGCCTCGGGGGCTCTGAGCAGCATGCGCGCCACCATGCCGGGGGCAGAGAGCGTATATTGCGCGATCCAGTCGACGAAGCGGCGCATTGCCCTATCGATCGGCGGGCAGTCGAACACCTCCTCGATCGGCCGCAGTTTCCTCGCATCGACGGTTTCGACGGCGCCGTCCCAGACGATGCCCGCGACCTGGCGCGGTCCGAGCGGCACGCGCACGATCGAGCCCTGCACCACACGCATGCCCGGCGGCACGGCATAGGTGTAGGGCCGTTCGGCCGGCATCGGCACCAGCACTGGCGCGGCTGCGACAAAGGGCGAATCTTCCATCATCAGGCGTGACCTTGCCCTGACTTTGGTCTAGATCAAAGGGGACCCTCGCATCTGCCTGGCTGGCGCCCGGCAATCCCCAAGGAGACCGCCATGAAATTTTTTGTCGACACCGCTGACATCAAGGAAATCAAGGAGCTCAACGATCTCGGGCTGCTCGACGGCGTCACCACCAACCCGTCTCTGATCCTGAAATCGGGTGGCAAGATCATCGACGTCACCAAGCAGATCTGCGACATCGTCGAAGGCCCGGTCTCGGCCGAGGTCGTGGCGACCGAGTACAAGGACATGATGGCGGAAGCCAAGGTGCTGGCCAAGATCGCGCCGAATATCGCCATCAAGGTACCGCTGACGCTCGACGGCCTGAAGGCCTGCAAGACCATCCGCACCGAGATGAACCGCATGGTCAACGTGACGCTCTGCTTCTCGGCCAACCAGGCGCTGCTGGCCGCCAAGGCCGGCGCCTCCTTCATCTCGCCCTTCGTCGGCCGCATCGACGACACCGGCTCGGACGGCATGGAGCTGATCTCGGAAATCCGCACCATCTACGACAATTACGATTTCAAGACCGAGATCCTGACCGCCTCGGTGCGCACGGTGAACCACGTCAAGCAGGCCGCCCTGATCGGCGCCGATGTCGTCACGGCGCCGCCGGCGACGCTGAAGGCGCTGGTCAATCACCCGCTGACCGACAAGGGCCTCGCGCAGTTCCTCGCCGATTGGGCCAAGACCGGCCAGAAGATCGGCTGAGGCGGGAGCAGTTCCAGGAAAAGTGCGTAACGATTTTCCGTCCGGAATTGCACAAGGCAAAAAGTAGCGAAGAAGGTCGGGCAACCGGCCTTTTCGTGGCGAAGTGTCTATGCCTCGGCAAGTCACATGCCTTTGCGATCGGCCGGGACGCCTATCGCGATCGTCATCCACGGGCGGAGCAAGGAGCGAAGCGACGCGCGCAGACCCGAGGATCCATTCCGTGACATACGAGCGTCGTAACGGTGCAGAATTCTGCTCCGCTGCACCATCAGGCTGAGGTAACGGAATGGATCCTAGGGTCTACGCGACGCCGCTTCGCGGCTGCTCCGCCCTAGGATGACGAAGTTCGGAAGGCTTCAGCCATCCCCGGCGAGGAACTAGGCCCTTTTGCCGTGCTTGGCTAGGTCCTGCGCGATCGACAGCCGCAGAAGGTCGGCCAATTCGCGCGCGGCCCGGTTCTCGGCGTCGATCTGCGCGCGGTAGGCCGCAAATTCCTGGCGCGGCCGGTCGAAGGACGAAGGGATGGAGCGCTTGCCGACGGCAATCACCGTGTTGGTCGCGGTATCCCGCAGCACGTAATTGGCGGTCAGCGTGACCGTGCCCGCCGTCGGCTCGTCTTCCTGGGTCTGCACCTGCACGATGGCCGCCGATTCGACGAGCTCGGTGACGCCGAGATCGAGCGTGTAGGCCGGCGAGGCCGGCTCGCCCGAGCCTTGCCCGAAGGCGAAGATCAGGTTGTTGCGCACCTGCTGCGCGTAGCGGGTGTTGACCGGCTTGATCGAGATCGACCCGAGCTCGGCGGATGCGCTGAGCTGCGATCCGGGCGACAGCGGCTGGTTGGAATAGAGCGGCCGCACGGTGCAGGCCGAGACCAGCGCCAGCGCGCCGACCATGCCGCAGACCGCCAAGCGGCCGCGCAGGCGGGCCGCTTCTGACTTCACCGGATCAGGCAACGACATTGACGATCCTCTGCGGCACGATGATCACCTTGCGCGGGGCCTTACCTTCCAGTGCTTTTTGCACGAAGTCGAGAGCCAGCACCGCTTTTTCGACGGCACCTTGATCCGCGTCGCGCGCAATTGTCAAATCCCCCCGCTTCTTGCCGTTGACCTGTACCGGCAGCACGATCTCGTTGTCGACGACCAGAGCAGGATCGTAGACCGGCCAGGGCCGTTCGGCGACCATCTCGGCGCCGCCGAGCTCCTGCCAGCACTCTTCCGCCAGATGCGGCATGACGGGCGCGATAATATGCACCAGGATCTCCACCGCCTCGCGGCAGGCGCCTTTCAGCGCGGCATCGGCCTTGCCCTCGGCAACGTCGGCGAGCGGCGTCGCCAGCGCGTTGGCCAGCTCGTAGATACGCGCGATCGCCCGATTGAAGCCGAGCTTCTCGATATCCTCGCCGACCGCCTTCAGGATCTTGTGCGCGGCCTTGGACACGGCGCCCGCCTCGCCATCCTTCGCCGCCGCCGGTTTCACACCGGCAAGCTGCTCGGCCGCGATCTGCACCAGGCGCCAGACGCGCTGCACGAAGCGGTGCGCGCCCGCCGCACCGTCGTCGGTCCATTCGACGTCGCGCTCCGGCGGCGAGTCCGACAGCATGAACCAGCGCGCGGTGTCGGCGCCGTAGCCGTCGGTGATCTCTTCCGGGCTCACCGTGTTCTTCTTCGACTTCGACATCTTCTCAAGCGCGCCGACCGTCGCCTCCTCGCCGGTGGCGATCTCGACAGCGCGGCGCTTGCCGCCCACGTCCTCGAGCCTGACCTCGCTCGGCGACAGCCAGCGTCCGTTGTTGGACGGGCCGCCGACGCGGTAGGTCTCGTGCACGACCATGCCTTGCGTGAACAGGCCCTTGAACGGCTCGGCCAGATCGAGGTGACCGGTCTCGCGCATGGCGCGGGTGAAGAAGCGCGAATAGAGCAGATGCAGGATCGCGTGCTCGATGCCGCCGATATATTGGTCGACCGCCAGCCATTCGTCGGCCGCTTTCGGCTCGGTCGGCTCGTTCGCCCAGGGCGCGGTGAAGCGCGCGAAATACCAGGACGAATCGACGAAGGTGTCCATCGTGTCGGTCTCGCGCCGCGCACCGCGGCCGCATTGCGGACACTTCACGTGCCGCCAGGTCGGGTGCCGGTCGAGCGGATTGCCCGGACGGTCGAACTCGATGTCGTCGGGCAGCTTCACCGGCAGGTCGGCCTTCGGCACCGGCACGACGCCGCATTGCTCGCAATGGATCATCGGGATCGGGCAGCCCCAGTAGCGCTGGCGCGAGATGCCCCAGTCGCGCAGGCGGAAATTCACCTTGCGCTCCGCCATCGGCCGGCCGCCGATCGTCTTTTCTTCCAACAGTTTCGCGACTTCGTTGAAAGCCTTCTGCGGCTTCATGCCGTCGAGGAAGCGCGAATTGATCATCACGCCGTCGTCGACATAGGCCTCCTCGATGATCTGGAAGGTCTTTGCGTCGGCGTCTTCCGGCATCACCACCGGGATCACCGGCAGGCCGTATTTGTTGGCGAAATCGAGATCGCGCTGGTCGCCCGACGGGCAGCCGAAAATGGCGCCGGTGCCGTATTCCATCAGCACGAAATTGGCGACATAGACCGGCAGCGTCCAGCTCTCGTCGAACGGATGGACGACGCGGATGCCGGTGTCGAAACCCTTCTTCTCGGCCGTCTCGAGCGCCGCCACCGAGGTGCCCATGTGGCGGACCTCGTCGATGAACTTGGCCAGCTCGACATTGTTCTCGGCGGCTTTCCTGGCCAGCGGATGATCCGCGGCGACCGCCATGAAGGAGGCGCCGAAGATGGTGTCGGGCCGGGTCGTGTAGACTTCCAGCTCATGCGTGTCGCCAACCGGCGCGGCCAGCGGCCAGCGGATCAGCAGCCCTTCCGAGCGGCCGATCCAGTTGTGCTGCATCAGCTTGACCTTCTCCGGCCACTCTTCGAGCCCGTTGAGCGAGTCCAAGAGGTCCTGCGCGAAGTCGGTGATCTTGAAGAACCACTGCGTCAACTCGCGCTGCTCGACCAGCGCGCCCGAGCGCCAGCCGCGGCCGTCGATGACCTGCTCGTTGGCGAGCACCGTCATGTCCTCCGGATCCCAGTTGACCTTGGAGGATTTGCGCGTCACCAGCCCCTTCTCGACGAAGTCGAGGAACAGCATCTGCTGGCGGTGGTAGTAATCGACGTCGCAGGTCGCGAACTCGCGCGCCCAGTCGAGCGACAGGCCCATCATCTTGAGCTGCTCGCGCATGACGGCGATGTTTTCATAGGTCCAGTCCTTGGGGTGGACCTTGTTTTGCATGGCGGCGTTTTCGGCCGGCATGCCGAACGCATCCCAGCCCATTGGGTGCAGCACGTTGAAACCCTTGGCGCGCTTGTAGCGCGCCACCACGTCGCCCATCGTGTAGTTGCGGGTGTGGCCGATATGGATCTTGCCCGACGGATAAGGGAACATCTCGAGCACGTAATATTTCGGCTTCGGGTCGTCGTTGCGGGCCTCGAACAGCTTCTTTTCGGCCCAGGCCTTCTGCCATTTGGGCTCTGACGTGCGCGGATTGTAACGTTCGGTTGCCATCGGATGTTTTTCACTTAAAAGCAGGTGCGCGGTGCTGGATTAAGGCGTGTTGATATTCAGATCAGGCCGAGCCGAAAATGGCGGGTTCCGAGAACCGGAGCGGAGCGTACTTAAAGTACGTGAGCACCGGAAGCGCAGGAAACCGGCATTTGCAGGCCGGCATCACCTGAATATCGACACGCCTAGGCCGGCAGCCGAGACAATGTCGTCGCGGTGTTCACCATGGATTGCCGGACCCGTCAACTGCGGTGAGCCGGCGTCGGCGTTAAAAACTATAGGCAGGATAGTGGCATGACGAGCGCCGTAGAGCAGCTCCACGCGGTCAAGGCGAGGATCGCCGGCGCCGAACGCGAGGCCAAGCGCGAGCCCGGCGCCGTCACGCTTGTGGCAGTGTCGAAGACCTTCGCGGCCGACGACATCCGCCCCGTCATCGAGGCCGGCCAGCGGGTCTTCGGCGAGAACCGCGTGCAGGAAGCGCAGGGAAAATGGCCGGCGCTGAGAGAGGCATCCGCCGATCTGGAGCTGCATCTGATCGGCCCGCTGCAGTCCAACAAGGCCAAGGAAGCCGTCGCTCTCTTCGACGTCATCGAGACCGTCGATCGCGAGAAGATCGCCGCGGAGCTTGCCAAGGAGATCGCCAGGCAAGGCCGCGCGCCGAAGCTGTACGTCCAGGTCAATACCGGCTCCGAGCCACAAAAGGCCGGCATCGAGCCGCGCGACGCGGTCGCCTTCGTCAAGCGCTGCCGCGACGTGCACGGCCTCGCCATCGAAGGCCTGATGTGCATCCCACCCGCCGATGAGAATCCTGGCCCGCATTTCGCGCTGCTGGAGAAGCTCGCTCGCGAAGCGGGTGTCGCGAAGCTTTCGATGGGCATGTCCGGCGACTACGAAACCGCCGTCGCCTTCGGCGCGACCAGCGTCAGGGTCGGCTCGGCGATCTTCGGCAGCCGGTAGCAAGGAGCGCCTCTGGGAAGCGTAGGCCTTTCCTTGGGCCGGCCGCGTCACACCACCGCATTGTCGCCTAGAATCCTGGCGCTAGCTCCGTGCACAGGAAGCAAGTGGCTCCTTTCATAGCAAAGGAGGTCCCTATGACCGCCAAACGCCACAGTCAGCACACCATGCAAAACCGACAAGTCTCCCGCGGACTGCACCGCTGGGTCTATTTCGCCATGATTGGACTTGCGGCCTGCTATGCATTGTCGGCCTGGATCGGCTTCGCGGGCAGCGGCGACGACGACTATTTGCTGTTCGTCGTAACTGGATTCATCGTCATGTCGGTCGTGCTGCCGGCCATCGCCGGCCGTGTCTGGCGCCATCACCGGATCAGCGCTGCCGGCAGACCCACGACGCTCGCCGACTGGTTGGCAGGCGATTTCGACACCGGCGAGAGCCCGATGAAGGCCAGCACGGCGACGATCGAAATCCTGCTGCCCCTTGCCGCCGTCGCATTCGGCATGACTGCCTTCGCGATCCTCGCTTTGGTTGAAAGCTGAGCGCCCTGGCAATCGTCACGATCTCGTTACCGGCCCGCCAACCGGACGATATTCTTTGCGCCCGCGCTTGAAACGAAACGGTCCGTTCCTATTTCCCCGATGTCATTCAATCCTTTTCTCGGGGAAAGCTCACCATGCGCTATAACCAGCTTGGCAACACCGGCCTGTTCGTTTCCGAACTCTGCCTCGGCACCATGACCTTCGGCGCCGCCGGCCAGAATGCCCAATGGGGCCTGATCGCCAGCCTCGACCAGAAGGGCGTCAACGAAATCGTCGGCCGCTCGATCGCCGCTGGCGTCAATTTCTTCGATACGGCCGACGTCTATTCATTCGGCCAGTCCGAGCAGCTGCTTGGACAGTCGCTCAAGGACCTCGGCGTCAAGCGTTCGGACGTCATCATCGCCACCAAGGTGCATGGCGCCATGGGCAACGGGCCCAACGAGCGCGGCTCATCGCGCGGCCACATCATGGATTCGGTCGACCGCAGCCTGGAGCGGCTGCAGACCGATCATATCGACCTCTACCAGCTGCATGGCACCGACACGGTGACGCCGATCGACGAGACGCTGCGCGCGCTCGACGATCTCGTCGCCAGCGGCAAGGTCCGCTATGTCGGCGTCTCCAACTGGCAGGCCTGGCGTATCTCCAAGGCGCTGGGCATCGCGGAGCACAAGGGTTTTGCCCGCTTCGAGACGATCCAATCCTATTACTCGATTGCCGGCCGCGATCTCGAACGCGAGATCGTGCCGCTCATCAACGAAGAGAAGCTCGGCCTGATGGTCTGGTCGCCGATGGCCGGCGGACTGCTCTCCGGCAAATACGGTCCCGACGCGCCGGGCAATGGCGAGGGCCGCCGCGCTTCGTTCAACTTCCCGCCGGTCAACGAGGACCGCGCCTGGGCGGCGGTCGCCGGCATGCGCGAGGTTGCCAAAAAACACGATGTCGGCGTCGCCACCGTGGCGCTTGGCTATGTCCTGGCAAAGCCTTTCGTGATGAGCGTCATCATCGGCGCCAGCCGCATGGACCAACTCGAGCAGAACCTCGCCGCGACAGGTCTGAAGCTCGACGCCGACGACCTCGCGAAGCTCGATGAGGTGAGCGCGCTGCCTACCGAATATCCCGGCTGGATGCTGGAGCGGCAAGGCGCCGCCCGGCGCCCGGCGCCGTTCGTGCCGAAGGCGTAATCCGTCTTCGCAAGCCGACATCCTTCGGGAGCCGCGTGTCCTTGGACGCGCGGCTTTTCCGTTTCAGAGACGAACGGTCTCCGCGAGAAAGTCGAGGAAAGCCCGCACCCGCGCCGGCAGATGCTTGCCATGACCGACATAGACAGCATGTGTCGGCTCCTCGTCGCCAGGATTGAACTCCTCGAGCAACGGCACGAGCAGTCCGGCGGCAATGTCGGGCTCGACATGCCAGCGCGCCAGCCGCGCTATGCCGGCTCCTGCCAGCGTCGTTCGCCGCATCGCTTCGCCGTCGGTGAGCGACATGTTTCCGACAATCGGCATGATGATCGATTTGCCTGTCGCATCGACGAAGGGCCAGCCCTCGATATGCCTGGCGAAGCCGAAGGCCAGCATGTTGTGGCGAGCGAGGTCGGACAATGCGCGTGGCGTGCCGCGTGCTTCAAGATACGCAGGCGACGCGACCAGGACCATCCGGCTCTGGCCAAGCTTGCGCGCAACCAGGCGTGACTCGCGTAGCGGCCCGGCGCGGATAGCGACATCGGCGCGCTCTTCCAGAAGATCGATCACACTGTCGGTCAGCACGGCTTCGACGAAAATCTCGGGATAATTCTCCAGGAAGCGCGGCAACAACGGCATCAGCCGGTGCTGGCCGAACGGCACATAGGAATTGACCCTAAGCCGGCCTCGCGGCGCTGCACCCGCCGCCGCTTCGCGCTCGGCCGAGTCGAGATCGGCGAGGATGCGCAGGCCGCTGTCATGGAAGGCAGCCCCTTCCGGCGTCAGCTGCAGCTTGCGTGTCGAGCGGCTGATGAGCCGTGCGCCAAGCCGCGCCTCAAGCCGCGCGATCAGCTTGCTCACCGCCGACGGCGTCATCCGCAGCGTCCGCGCCGCGGCCGAGAAGCTGCCCGCCTCGACGACGCGGACGAACACTTCGATCTCGCCGGAGCGGTTGATCTCGGGCCTCGCCATTCGTGAATCTATTTCACAGAAAGTATGCCTGATGCAAGGCTGGTTCACAGCTTGGCGGATCACGATCTTCCGCCCGGGGCGCGGGCTTTGGGCCTCCCCTTCCTGATCAACCGGACCGCAGCCATGCCTCTCGCTCTTTATGCCCTCACCGCCGGCGCCTTCGGCATCGGCGTCACCGAATTCGTCATCATGGGCCTGCTGCTCGATGTCAGCGCCGATCTCGGCGTGTCGATCCCGGCCGCGGGCCTGCTTATTTCCGGCTATGCGCTGGGCGTCGTCGTCGGCGCGCCGCTGCTTGGCGCCTTGACCGGCCGTCTGCCGCGCAAGACCCTGCTGCTTGCCCTGATGGTTGTCTTCACCGTCGGCAACCTCGCCTGTGCGCTGGCGCCCGACTACTGGACGCTGATGGCGGCGCGCGTGCTAACCGCCTTCGCCCACGCTTCCTTCTTCGGCGTCGGCTCCGTCGTCGCGACCAGCCTCGTCGCGCCCAACAGGAAGGCCTCGGCCATCGCGCTGATGTTCACCGGCCTCACCGTCGCCAACATCCTCGGCGTGCCGTTTGGCACCTGGCTCGGCCAGGCCTATGGCTGGCGCTCCACCTTCCTCGCCGTCACACTTGTGGGCGTCGTCGCCTTTGCCGTGATCGCATTGCTGGTGCCGCGCGACGCGCCGGCCGCCGCGGACGAGGCGGAAAGCGCCGAAGGCACGCTCGCCGTACTCGGCCGCCGGCCGGTGCTGCTCGGCCTTTTGACCACGGTGCTGAGCTGGGTCGGCGTCTTTGCCGCCTTCACCTATCTGGCGCCGATCCTCACCCGCGTCACCGGCTTTTCCGAGGCGTCCGTGTCGCCGATCCTGCTCGTCTTCGGCGGCGGACTGGTCGCCGGCAACCTGCTCGGCGGACGCCTCGCCGACCGGCATCTGGTGCCGACGGTTATCGGCACGCTGGTCGCGCTGTCGGCGGTGCTGTTCCTCATGGCCGCGGCGATCCATCAGCCGGTCGCGGCGGTCGTCGCCGTCGGCCTGCTGGGCGCCGCCGCCTTCGCCACCGTCGCGCCGCTGCAGATGTGGGTGCTGGAGAAGGCCAAGGGCGCCGGCCAGGGCCTTGCGTCTTCCTTCAACATCGCCGCCTTCAATCTCGGCAACGCCATCGGCGCCTGGCTCGGCGGCTTCGTCATCGACCACGGCCCCGGCCTCGGCGCTGTTCCCCTCGTTGCCGGCCTGGTGCCGCTCGCCGCGCTCGGCGTGGTGCTTCTGGCGCTGCGCCTCGAACGCGGCCGGGCGATCGGCAAGCCGGTCACGGCGCAGGGCTGAGCGGCCGAATTCCGCCTTCGACATCTCAAGGAGAAAAATCATGGACTATCAACCTCTCGGCGCTTCCGGCCTGAAAGTGCCTGCCCTTTCCTTCGGCGCCGGAACTTTTGGCGGCTCCGGCCCGCTCTTCGGCCATTGGGGCAATAGCGACGCGAAGGAGGCGCGCCGGCTGGTCGACATCTGCCTGGAGGCGGGCGTCAATCTCTTCGACACGGCCGATGTCTATTCGAACGGTGCCTCGGAAGAGGTGCTTGGCGAGGCCATCAAGGGCCGCCGCGACGCGGTGCTGATCTCGACCAAGACGTCCCTGCCGATGGGCGACGGCCCGGCCGACTGGGGCTCGTCGCGGTCGCGCCTGATCCGCTCCGTCGACGCCGCGCTGAAGCGACTTGGAACCGACTATATCGACCTCTTGCAGCTCCATGCCTTCGACGCCTCGACACCGGTCGAGGAGGTGCTGTCGACGCTGGACGACCTCGTGCGCCAAGGTAAGCTGCGCTATGTCGGCGTCTCAAACTTCTCCGGCTGGCAGGTGATGAAGTCGCTCGGCCTGGCGGAAAAGCACGGCTACCCGCGCTATGTCGCGCATCAGGTCTACTATTCGCTGGTCGGCCGCGACTATGAGTGGGAGCTGATGCCGCTCGGCCTCGACCAGGCCGTCGGCGCGCTGGTGTGGAGCCCGCTCGGCTGGGGCCGGCTCACCGGCAAGATCCGCCGCGGACAACCCTTGCCGGAAAAGAGCCGGCTGCACGACACCGCCAGCTTCGGTCCGCCGGTCGAGGACGAGCATCTTTTCAAGGTGGTCGATGCGCTTGAAGCGGTCGCCGCCGAGACCGGCAAGGCCGTGCCGCAGGTCGCCATCAACTGGCTCTTGCGGCGGCCGACCGTGTCGTCGGTCATCATCGGCGCGCGCAACGAGGAGCAGCTGCGGCAGAACCTCGGCGCCGTCGGCTGGACGTTGACGCCCGAGCAGATCAAGGCGCTCGATGAAGCGAGCGCGGTGACGGCGCCCTATCCCTACTTCCCCTATCGGCGCCAGGAAGGCTTCGCCCGGCTGAACCCGCCAGCGGTGTGACCACGTGTCGACCCGTCCCTATCAGGGCGAGCGTGAACGTTCGCGATTGGCTGCCACCTCCGAGCTTCATCATCCACGGGCGAAGCACCCGCGAAGCGGCGTCGCGAAGACCCTAGGATCCATGCCGTTACCTTGATCGCCGAGCGCGGCGGAGCAGAATTCTGGATCGCCGCAACGCTTCGAAGTCACGGGAATGGATCCTCGGGTCTGCGCCGCGTCGCTTCGCTCGTTGCTTCGCCCGTGGATGACGAAGCGACGGGCATTTCCGCCAATCACTGACGATCGATAAAACCTGCACCTAATGTACCAGGAACTCCCCATCCACCTTCCGCCACTCATTCGGTGCGATCAGCTTGTGATGCGTGTAGGTGACCGAGTGCAGCGGTCCGTCGAGCTTGGTTTTCCAGAATTCGATGAAGCGGATCAGCACCGGGAATTTCGGAGCTATGTCGTAATCCTGCCAGACAAAGCTTTGCAGCAGGTGCGGGTGGTCCGGGTAGTGGTAAAGGATCTTGGCCGTGGTCAGCCCATACCCCTTGAGCATCAGGTCCATTTCGGAATTGTCGCGCATTGCGTTTCCTTGGTTGATTCTCCTTCCTCCCAACGCTGAATTGTGCGCACGGTTGCTTAACTGTCTATGGATTTCTTCGAGCTTCTTCAAAATTTTTGCCGTTAAAACAGGCGGTTAGCAGCCGTGAAGCGAGAGTGCTAATAGCTTTAGCGCTTAACCCCGCGTCATCCCGCCGCGCGAATCCAACGTCTAATATTGCCGTCACGTCGGAACTGTTAATAATGCCTCGAATTCGCGGCCGCTTCGCCGCGATGCCGTCGGCGTTTCAAGGCGGCGGAACGGTCCCGGAGGAAAGCTGAAAAATGTCCGATGTGCATGTCCACCGCGTCCAGCCGGCGTGGAAGAAGAACGCGTTGATCGACAACGATACCTATCTCAAATGGTACGCCGACAGCGTGAAGAACCCGGACAAGTTCTGGGGCAAGCATGGCAAGCGCATCGACTGGTTCAAGCCTTTCACCAAGGTCAAGAACACTTCCTTCGACGGCAAGGTCTCGATCAAGTGGTTCGAGGACGGCCAGACCAACGTCTCCTACAACTGCATCGACCGGCACCTGAAGAAGCGCGGCGACCAGACCGCCATCATCTGGGAGGGCGACAACCCTTACGACGACAAGAAGATCACCTACAACGAGCTCCACGCGCATGTCTGCCGGCTCGCCAATGTGATGAAGAAGCACGGCGTCAAGAAAGGCGACCGCGTCACCATCTACATGCCGATGATCCCCGAGGCGGCCTATGCGATGCTTGCCTGCACACGCATCGGCGCCATCCATTCGATCGTCTTCGGCGGCTTTTCGCCGGATGCGCTGGCCGGCCGCATCGTCGACTGCGAATCGACCTTCGTCATCACCGCCGATGAAGGCCTGCGCGGCGGCAAGCCGATTCCGCTCAAGGACAATACCGACAAGGCGATCGAGATCGCCGCCAAGCATCATGTGCGAGTGAAGAACGTGGTCGTGGTTCGCCGCACCGGCGGCAAGGTCGGCTGGGCGCCCGGTCGCGACGTCTGGTACCACGACGAGATCGCCACGGTGAAGGCCGACTGCAAGCCGGAGAAGATGAAGGCGGAAGACCCGCTTTTCATCCTCTACACCTCCGGCTCGACCGGCAAGCCGAAGGGCGTGCTGCACACCACGGCTGGCTATCTCGTCTATGCCTCGATGACGCACCAATATGTCTTCGACTACCATGACGGCGACATCTACTGGTGCACGGCCGATGTGGGCTGGGTGACGGGCCACAGCTATATCGTCTACGGGCCCCTGGCCAACGGCGCCACGACGCTGATGTTCGAAGGCGTGCCGAACTATCCCTCGCAGTCGCGCTTCTGGGAAATCATCGACAAGCACCAGGTGAACATCTTCTACACCGCGCCGACGGCGTTGCGCGCGCTGATGGGCGCTGGCGACGACCCGGTGAAGAAGACATCGCGCAAATCGCTGCGCGTTCTGGGCTCGGTCGGCGAGCCGATCAATCCGGAAGCCTGGGAGTGGTATTTCAATGTCGTCGGCAACGGCAAGGTGCCGATCGTCGACACATGGTGGCAGACCGAGACCGGCGGCATCCTGATCACGCCGCTGCCCGGCGCCACCGACCTCAAGGCAGGCTCGGCGACACGGCCCTTCTTCGGCGTCAAGCCGGAACTGGTCGACGGCGAGGGCAAGGTGCTCGAAGGGACCGCCGACGGCAATCTCTGCATCACCGATTCCTGGCCCGGTCAGATGCGCACCGTCTATGGCGACCACGACCGCTTCGTCCAGACCTATTTCTCGACCTACAAGGGCAAGTACTTCACCGGCGACGGCTGCCGCCGCGACGCCGACGGCTACTACTGGATCACCGGCCGCGTCGACGACGTCATCAACGTCTCCGGCCACCGCATGGGCACGGCGGAAGTCGAATCGGCGCTGGTGAGCCACGAGAAAGTGTCGGAAGCCGCCGTCGTCGGCTACCCGCACGACATCAAGGGCCAGGGCATCTACAGCTACGTCACCCTGATGAAGGGCATGGAGCCGAGCGAGGAGCTGCGCAAGGAACTGATCGCGCATGTCCGCAAGGAGATCGGCGCCATTGCTTCGCCCGACAAGATCCAGTTCGCGCCCGGCCTGCCGAAAACCCGTTCCGGCAAGATCATGCGCCGCATTCTGCGCAAGATCGCCGAGGACGATTTCGGCGCGCTCGGCGACACCTCGACGCTGGCCGATCCGGCCGTGGTCGACGACCTCGTCGCCAACCGGCAGAACAAGAAGGGCTGATGACCGGCGATCTCGGCACCGTCAGCCAGCTCTGGCGCTACCCGGCGAGCTCGCTCGCCGGCGAGCGGCTCGATGCCATCTCCGTCGGGCTGAAGACCGTCGACGGCGACCGGCTGTTCGGACTGGTCGATGTTTCCGACGGCGAGATCGCCAGGCCCGACCGCGAGGCCAGATGGCACAAGGTGCCGCTGATCCGCACCCGGTTGAGCGAGGCCCCGATGAGCAAGGAATGGCGGCTCGAAGTGGCCGTGCCCGACGGCGGCTGGCTGCCGGCGCCGGACCCTCGAAGCGACCGCGCTGTATCCGCCTTCCTCGGCTTCGAGGCAGCGATCCGACCATTCGGCGCGCAGAACGCGGCGCCCTCCTATGCCGGTCCGCTGACCGAGGCCCGCTACGCCAAGGCGCCGATCCATCTGCTCACCACCGCCTCGCTGTCCCGGCTGAAGGCGCTGCATCCCGAGGGCACACCCGATCCGCGCCGCTTCCGGCCCAACATCGTCGTCAATATGGACCCGGTCGAAGGCGCCTTTCCGGAGACGGAATGGATCGGCAGGAAACTCGCGGTCGGCGATCTCGAGCTAACCGTCTCCGAGCCCTGCCGCCGCTGCGGCTTCACCATCATCGCCCAGGACGGTTTCGACACCGATCCCGGCATCCTGCGCAACCTGGTGCGCCACAACGCCCACAATCTCGGCGTCTACTGCACCGTCGACCGGCCCGCGCGGATCGGGATCGGCGCGCCGATGCGCTTGATGGACTGAACCGGGCCGGGTCTACCTGTACAAATCCGCCCGTGTCGGTGGCAGGCCGCTCGGGCCGCGGGCGCGCCTGGTGGCGACAGTCTGAAAAATCTGCGCCGAGGCGCGCTGGAAGGTGATCGAGCAACCCGTCAGATAGAGCAGCCACAGCCGCGCCTTGGGCTCGCCGACCTCGGCGACCGCCTCGTCGAAGCGCGCATTCAGACGCTCCGCCCACAGGCGGCAGGTTTGCGCATAATGCTCGCGCAGGTTCTCCACGTCATAGACGAGGAAGCCGTGCGCCTCGAGATTGCCGAGCGTCATGCCGATCGTATCGAGCTCGCCGCCAGGAAAGATGTATTTGATCAGGGCCTTGTATTCCGGCCCCTTGCGCAGCGTCTTGCGGATGTCGCCCTTGCTGGGCCTGGTGATGGCGTGATGCAGATAGATCCCGCCGGGTTTCAGCAGGCGATGGACGGTCGAGAAGTAGGCCTCGTGATTGGCGAGCCCCAGATGCTCGAACATGCCGATCGACGATATCTTGTCGAACGTGCCTGAGAGTTCGGCATAGGATTTTATCTCGATGGTGATGCGATCCTCCAGCCCCTCGGCGCGAATGCGCTCGCGGGCAAGGTCGGTCTGGGCTTGCGACAGCGAGACGCCATGGCCGAAGACGCCGTAATTCTTCGCCGCATGGATAAGCATCGCGCCCCAGCCGCAGCCGATGTCGAGCAGCCTTTCGCCGGGCTCGAGCCTGAGCTTGCGGCAGATGTGGTCGAGCTTGTCGACTTGCGCCTGGTCGATGCCATTGGCGAAATCGTGGAAATAGCCGCAACTGTAGACCATGCGCTCGTCGAGGAAGAGTCGGTAGAAATCATTCGAAATGTCGTAATGGTGCTGGATCGCCTCCTTGTTCGATCCGCTGACGAAAGGCTTGCGGCCGGAAAGGTCGCTGCGCGCCGTCATCTGCTTGCGCGAAAACAGCACAGCCGGCAGGTCGCGCAGGATCGCCAGCTTGGGCAGGGATTTGAGCTTCGTCTTGAGCTTGCCTTGCGAAGGCAGGGCATAGAAATCGAACAGCGTGCCCTCTTCGATATCGACGGTCTTGGAAATCCACATCTCCACCAGCGTCGAGAAGGTCGGCCGGCGAACCAGTTGCCAGACGATGTCCTGATCGTTGATGGCAAGCACCGGACCGCTGGCGGGTCCGATCCGCTCGCCGGTCCACAGCCGGACCGCAAAACCCGGCTTCAGCGTTTCGACGACCTTGCGTACGATCCGCGCTGCTCTGTCGGCGGCGTCCATTCCCACCTCCCGATATGTCGCCCCCAGAGGCGCACTGTCGTCCACCGGCCTGTGGACCGCAATCCCGATCTGTTGCGCAAAAGCACCGCAAGAGCAGGTTTCCCGGGTGGAGGCATGACCATTCCGTCGCGTCATCTTGTCTTTTGCCGCGACACACCCCATCATCTGAGTGTCTTCAACGAACTGAAAGGAGGTGATCCGATGTCGAGTGATTTCGTTTTCCATAACGTGAGCTCTGCGGATTGCACTTTCGGGAAGCAGTCTTCCCGTTAAGGCGCGAGACGCGCGGCGGGTGGCCCGATGGGGCTGCCGCCAGAAGCCGCGTCATGGACGGAAACACGGAAGGCCGCCGGCTTCGTCAAGAAGCGGCGGCCTTTTCCTTTTCTTTGCGATAAACCCCGCTACCTGGTCACCGTCAAATTGTCGATGTTGCGCACGATATCCTGGAAGGCCTGGTCAAGCTCGGCGCCGTTGGCCGCCTGATAGAAATGCTTGCTGTTGCCGCTATCGAGGCTGGCGCAGGATTGCAGCGTCGACTTGGCGTTCTTCTCCGTAAGGGCAAAGCCGATGGTGAATATCTCGATGCCTTGGTCGCGCATCGCCGCGCAGAGCGTTGTCGCGGCCGTGCGCGTCTGTACCTTGCCGGCGTCGTTATAGACCTGACTCGCGTCGCTGGCGTCGAAATAGGACAGGTTGAATTCGCCGTCGGTCATCAGGATCACATATTTGGCCACCTTCTTAGGATCCAGCTTGGCCGGCCGTTGCGAGGCGTTCATCACACTGCCCCAGTTTTCCGAGAGCATATACCAGGCCCACTGAATCCCGATATGACCGGCGGTGCCGCCGGAGGCGACGAGATCCTTGATGACATTGTTCAGCGTAGAGGCATTCGCCGTCAGCGGCTGCAGCGTCGCGACCGGACAGGCTGCCGTATTGGTCTGCTTGGCGAAGGCCGACAGATAGAGGTCACGATTGACCATGCTGAGGTCGGGACCGGCATCCGAATACTGGTAGGCGCCCTTGCGCTCGGTGGCGCAGTTGTCCGGTCGCGTCGACGCCGAGACATATTTCGGATCGTCATTGCCGGGCGCCTGCTTGCGCTCGCTGGCCTTGGTCTCGACAAAGACCGTGCTTGCGGCGAGCGAGCCGACATTGACCGAATTGGCATAAGGCACGATCGCCACTCGCACCCGCGGATTGGCGGCGTTCTGGCCGGCGAGGAAGGAATTGACCGCGTTGCTCGCCGCTGTCCTCAGGTCCTTGATCTTCTGGCCGGCCATCGAGCCGGTGACGTCGAGCATCATCGCCACCTCGACCGTCTTGTCCGAATAGAGCGCCGTGGTCGAGGACGTCACCCGTTGCATGTCGCCAATGCTGAACAGGGGGAAATAGAGGCTGAGATCGGTGTGCACATCCGCCTTCACGGTGCTGGCCGTCCTGTCGACGGTGAGTTTGTCCAGCACGATCCGGTTGGCCTGCAGGATGCCGGCCGCGCTGTTGGCGTCGAGGAACGCCTGCACCGTCTTGTTGGCGTCGGCTTCGGTGATGACGCCGAGGGTGAGATCGCGGGCCGTCGAGGTCACAGCGGCGTCGACGACGCCCTGCAGGCTCGATCTCGCATTGTAGAGCTGCGAGATATTGACCGCCAATCCCACCCCCAGCGCGAGGACCGATGCGGCAGCTCCGAACAGAACCGCGAAATTGCCTTCGCGATTGCGGGCCAAGCCGTCCACCCCACGAACGACGCCTCTGAACTGCCGCATCCCTTCCGCCTCCACTGTTTGCGGCACCGTGCCGCACGACAAAGGCGTTGCAGGATTTCGGCCAGACCCGGCCAGCGACCCGCCGAAAGATGCTTAACGGCAGGTTAATCCATTGTTTTTGCTGGCTTTCGGCAAATCCTAGAGTGAACGGGAAGTAAACGAAAATACGCTGGCCAAGCGACCTTCATGAAGTGCTTACCATGATCTCGAAGGCTGTCGCGGTCGTTCTCTCTTCGGCACAATCGAACTGTGCCGAAGCGGGTCAGCGGCAGCCATGAAACAGGCGCAGCGCAGGGTCTGTTGAAAACCAGGTCAGGCCGGCATCAAAGGAGCATCTGCGCGCTGACCGTCCGATCGATGCCATGACGCGGAGGATTGAAGCGGTTGCCTTCCTGCTCGTAGGTCCAGACCTTGAACAGGCTGAGCTGGTGCGGACCGAAACTGTGCAGCAGCGGCACGTCGGTGGCGTCGCGGCCGCGCGCAATGACGACGCGGCCGATGCGCGGGCAGTTGTGGCGCGGATCGAACGTGTACCATTTGCCGTCGAGGAAAACTTCCATCCAGGCCGAGAAGTCCATCGGTGCCGGATCGGCCGGCACGCCGATGTCGCCGAGATAGCCGTTCACGTAGCGGGCCGGAATGTTGATGCATCGGCAAAGCGCGATCGCCAGATGCGCGAAGTCGCGGCACACGCCGACGCGCTCCTCATGCGCCTGGGCCGCCGTGCGCGTGGCGCGCGCATAGCCGTAGCCGAAGGAAAGCCTGCTGTTGACATAATCGACGATCGCCTGCACCCGCGCCCAGCCAGGCGGCAAATGGCCGAAAAGCTGCCAGGCGATGTCGCTGAGGTGGTCGGTCTCGCAGTAGCGGCTGCCGAGCAGATAGACCAGCACGTCGTCGGGCAGTTCCGCGACCGGCGTTTCGCGCGCCAACGTATTGACTTCGTCGGTCTCGCCGCTGTCCTCGATCGCCGCATCGTAGAGGATGCGGAAGCTTCCGGCGGGTGCCGTGAAGCGACGGCAGATATTGCCGTGGCGGTCGCGATAGGTCCGGGTCGGCACCGAGGGCGAGGTCAGAACCCGCGTCTGTCGCTTGATGTCGGCATGCCGTTCGGCATGGATGTCGAGAAGCGAGATGATCGGCGTCACCGCCGCGCATTCGATGGCGATTTCATAGCCGAGCCGGATCAGCATCGCATGCCCCCCTTCGTGATTTTGGAAAGACTGCCTGTTCAACGCCGCGAGCCGGAGCCGGTTCCGGCGCAGAGTCGAAATGGCGGCGTCTGGAGCAATTCAGGAAAAGTGCGCAGCGGTTTCGATCCGCAATTGCGTAGAAACAAGAAGTGAGAACAGGTCAGCGTTCCATCAACGCTGACCTGTTCTCTTCTCAGGCGGTCCTGCCCGGGCTAAACTGCGCTTTGCGTTTCGCCCTCCCCCAAAACGATTCTCCAGGACATCCGATGTTTGCAGGCTCAAAATTCGCCGCCTTCCTATTCGACATGGACGGCACGGTGCTCAACTCGATCGCCGCGGCGGAACGGGTGTGGACGGCATGGGCAAACAGGCATGGCCTCGACGTGGCGGCTTTCCTGCCCACGATCCATGGCAGGCGCGCGCGCGAGACGATCGCCGCGCTGAGGCTTCCGGGTGTCGATCCGCTGGCGGAGGCGGATTTGCTGCTCAAGGCCGAGGCGGATGACCTCGAAGGCATCGTCCCGATCCCCGGCGCCGTTGCGTTTTTGCAATCGCTGCCGCCAGAGCGCTGGGCGATCGTCACCTCGGCGCCGCGCGAGCTGGCGCTGCTGCGCATCAAGGCGGCCGGCATCCCGGTTCCCGCCATGATGGTGACCGCGGAAGACGTCACCCATGGCAAGCCGGCGCCGGACTGCTTCCTTCTGGCGGCAAGGCGTCTTGGCATCGAGGCGCGCGACTGCCTGGTCTTCGAGGACGCGCCGGCGGGCATAGCGGCGGGCGAGGCTTCCGGCGCCTCGGTGATGGTGATCAGCACCACCCATGTCCACCCGCTCGTCACGCCGCACCCGACAATCCGTTCCTATGACGAAATCGCCATTGCGACGGACGATAAGGGCTGGATCGCCCTCGCGCCCGAGCGGGCCGTTGCTTAAAAGTCGCTGGTGAGACCCTTGACCTCCCAGTCGCCGTAGCGGCCAGGTTCCTTGCCGCCGCGGCCGCCGATCTCCTTCGGCAACTGCGCTTCCGCCACTCGATACTTTTGACGACGCGCTTCGGCCTCTGCTAGCGCCCGCTGCGCTTCGGGCGCCAGCGTCTTTTGCAGCTCTTCGGTCGTTGCAACCGCTTCGGTTTTGCTTGGCTCTTCGGTCATGCGATACTCCCGCCGATTGAAACGAAGCCCGGCCTCTCCCATCATATAGCCATGACGACAGAAGGATCGACCCCCATTAATGAGCATCGGAATATTCCGAAAACCGGATTCCACTTTTCGGTCCGATGCTCTGGCTCCCTCCGCCACCACGTCAGACGGATGAAACGATGAACACGCTTCGCACCACCATGCTTCTTGCCGCGATGACGGCGCTGTTCATGGGCGTCGGCTATCTGATCGGCGGCCCGGGCGGCATGGTCATCGCGCTTCTGATCGCCGCCGGCACCAATCTGTTCAGCTATTGGAACGCCGACAAGATGGTGCTGTCGATGAACCGCGCCGTCGAGGTCGACGAGAAGAGCGCGCCCGAATATTACGCGATCGTGCAGGCGCTGGCCAAGCAGGCCGGCCTGCCAATGCCGAAGACCTATCTGATCGACAACCCGCAGCCCAACGCCTTCGCCACTGGCCGTAACCCGGAGAATGCCGCGGTGGCGGCGTCCACGGGCCTGCTCCAGCGCCTCTCCCATGAAGAGGTCGCGGCGGTGATGGCGCATGAGCTTGCGCATGTGCAGCATCGCGACACGCTGACCATGACGATCGTAGCCACGCTTGCCGGCGCCATTTCGATGCTCGGCAATTTCGCCTTCTTCCTCGGCGGCAGCCGGGAAAACAACAATCCGTTCGGCTTCGTCGGCGTGCTTGTGGCGATGATCGTCGCGCCCTTCGCCGCGATGATCGTGCAGATGGCGGTGAGCCGCACGCGCGAATACGAAGCCGACCGGCGCGGCGCCGAGATCTGCGGTCACCCGCTATGGCTTGCTTCGGCGCTCAACAAGATCGCGCGCGGCGCCGAACAGATTCCCAATCCGGACGCCGAGCGCAACCCGGCTATGGCGCATCTTTTCATCATCAACCCGCTTCACGGCGAGCGCATGGACAATCTGTTTTCGACCCATCCGAACACGGAGAACCGCATCGCCGCCTTGCAGGAGATGGCGCGCGCGATGGGCGAGGCCGCGCCGGCCAATCGGCGCGAGGCTTCCGCGCCGCCCATCCAGCCCGAGGAGCCATCAGCGGGGCCATGGGGCAAGCCGGCAGACGCGGCCTCAGAGGCTGGGCCGGCGCCGCCAAAGCCCAATCCCTGGGGGCGCAACCCGACCGGACCGCGCAATGTCCGGCCGAAGGGTCCCTGGTCGTGACGCCGCCAAGGCGCGGACAGCCAGGCAATCCGCAACACAAGGATGGCGACGAGAACGTCGCCGGCCTTGTGGCGCGCAAGGCGGCCGCGCGCCTGCTTGCCGCCGTCATCGACGCGCATACGCCGCTCGATGGCCTGACCGACAACGAGCACGGCCACCCGCAATACAGGGCGCTGGACGGCCGCGACCGGGCGCTGGTGCGCGCCATCCTGGTCACGGCGCTGCGCTATCGCATGACCATTGCCGGGCTGCTGGCCAGGCGCCTGGAAAAGCCGCTGCCGGTCAATGCCACCGCGCTCTCGCATATCCTCAACGTCGCCGCCGCGCAGATCCTGTTCCTCGATGTTCCCGACAGCGCCGCCGTCGACCTTGCCGTGACCCACGCCAAGTCCGATCCGCGAACACTGCGCTTCTCCGGCCTCGTCAACGGCGTGCTGCGTTCGCTGGCGCGCGCCAAGGAGGCCGAACTTGCCCCGGCGCTTGTCGCCACCAGCGAGGCGCCGCAATGGTTTTCGCAGCGGCTGACCGCCGCCTACGGAGCCGACAGGGCGCGCGCCATTCTTGCCGCGCATCGTCATGAGGCGCCGGTCGATTTCACGGTCAAGGCCGATCCGGCGGTCTGGGCCGAGCGCCTGGGCGGCATCGTGCTGCCGACCGGCACGGTGCGTGTCGAAAAGCTCTCCGCCAATGTCATCGACCTGCCCGGTTTCGCCGACGGTGCCTGGTGGGTTCAGGATACCGCGGCAAGCCTGCCGGCGCGCCTGTTCGGCGACATCCGCGGACAGCGCGTCGCCGACCTGTGCGCAGCGCCCGGCGGCAAGACGGCGCAGCTTATCCTGGCCGGCGCCGAGGTGACCGCGGTCGACACCTCGAAGAGCCGGCTGGCGCGGCTCAGTCAGAATCTCGAGCGCCTCGGCCTGACCGCCGAACTCGTGCAGACCGACCTCCTGGATTACCGGCCGGCGCAATTGTTCGACGCCGTGCTGCTCGACGCACCCTGCTCGTCGACCGGCACGGTGCGCCGCCATCCCGACGTGCCCTGGACCAAGACCATGGCGGATGTCGAAAAGCTCGCCGATCTCCAGCGCCGGCTGCTTGCCCATGCCGTCGGTCTCGTCAGGCCCGGCGGCCGCATCGTCTTTTCCAACTGCTCGCTCGACCCGATCGAGGGCGAGGAACTCTATCGCGATTTCCACGCCGGGAACCCCGGCGTGGACGCCGATCCGATCCGGCCTGGCGAAATTGCCGATATCGACCCATTCCTGACGCCGGAGGGCACGCTGCGCACCACGCCGGCCGACCTCGCGCTGGAATCACCCGGGATTTCGGGCTTGGATGGCTTCTTTGCCGCGCGGATGAGACGGACCGATTGAAACGTTATCTCATAAAACTTGCTGACTTTTTTAGGGAAGACCGGCCGCGGCCGCGTGAATTCGTTCACTTCGGCGAAATCCGCCTTCGCATAAGTTCTTGAATCGCATAAGCTTGTGCTCGGGTTATGGGGACATCAGGAGGGCTATTGGCACTTGTTGCCGGCAGCACGACGCGTCTATGGACGCTTGTCGCGAGGGAGTTCTGGCGCAAAACGCGCCGGCGCCTCCGCGCCGGCCCGGTCTATCGCTGGCGCTATTCCGGCCGCACGCCCGAACGTGTCCTGATCGCGCCGCCGGATCTGCGGCTCGCCGATCCGCAGATCGCGCTGGAGATCTATTACGGCCGCTACCCGCTGTCCGGCCATCTGGTCGAGACCGGCGGCACATCGCCCTTCCAGCTCGACGTGCCCAATCGCGGCTGGCAGAAATCGCTGCATGGCTTCCGCTGGCTGCGCCACATGCGCGCCACCGGCACCGAGCTTGCCGCCGCCAACGCCAGGGCGCTCGTCACCGACTGGATCGCCATGCACGGCAATCAGATCTCCGGCATCGCCTGGGAGCCGGGCACGACGGCCAAACGGGTGATCGCCTGGCTGCAGCATTCCTCGGTGGTGCTGCAAGGCGCCGAATTCCCCTTCTATCGCGCCTTCCTGAAATCGCTCGCCGTGCAGATCCGCTATCTCCGCTCGATGGCGCGCGAGATGCCGGATGGCGAGGCCAGGCTGCGCGCCCGCATCGCCCTTGCCTTCGCCGCGCTGTCCTTGCCGGCGCCGGCCTCGGCGCTGCGCGCCGCGACACGCAACCTGGCCGAGGAGCTGGAACATCAGATCCTGCCCGATGGCGGCCATATTTCGCGCAAGCCGATGGCGGTGCTGGAGCTGCTGGCCGATCTTCTACCGTTGCGCCAGACCTATGCCAACCAGGCCGAGGCACCGCCGTCGGCCTTGATCGGCGCCATCGACCGCATGTTGCCGGCGCTGCGTTTCTTTCGTCACCAGGACGGCAGCCTCGCCCGCTTCAACGGCATGGGCGCCACCATCCACGACCGCATCGCCACCATCCTGCGCCATGACGACACGGTGGGCGCGCCGCTGCTGCACGCGCCGCACTCCGGCTACGAGCGCCTGTCGATGGGCGGCGTGACGGTGATCGCCGACACCGGCCTGCCGCCGCCGGTCGACGTCTCCAACGCCGCGCACGCCGGCTGCCTTGCCTTCGAACTCTCCTCCGGGCGCCAGCACTTCATCGTCAATGCCGGCATCGACACCTACGGCGCCCCGGAATTCCGGCCGCTGGCGCGCGCCACCGCCGCGCATTCGACCGCCACGCTCAACGACACCTCGTCGGCGCGCTTCAGCCATTCGCTGCGCGTCAGCGACCTGCTGGGCTCGCCGCTGATCGGCGGCCCGCAGCACGTGCCCTGCAAGCGCCTCGACCAGAAGGGCGTGCACGGCTTCGTCGCCCGCCACGACGGCTATGCCCAGCAATTCGGTTTCCTGCATGAGCGCGAGCTGAAGCTGACCACGAACGGCAACGTGCTTGCCGGCCGCGACCGTTTCCTGCGCCCGGGCAATGCCGCGATCCGCAACAACGGCCGCGACTTCGTCACGGTGCGCTTCCACGTCCACCCCGACATCAGCCTGCTGCAGGACGACCACGACCGCCTGACGCTCGCCGCCGCGCAGGGCGACACCTGGGTTTTCACCTGCGCCGAAGTGGCGCCGGAGGTCGAGGAATCGATCTACTTCGCCGGACTGAGCGGCCCGCGCCGCAGCCGGCAGATCGTGCTTGCCTTCAAGGCCTCGGAGATTGCCGAGGTCCACTGGCAGCTGACCCGCACCGGCGTCGCCGGCCATCCGGAAAATAACTGAGCCTGGCCGGCAGAACGGGCTGCGCGCCTGATGCCAGACCCACTTGATTTCCGGGGCTCATATGCTAGGGCCGGCCAACGTCCCCTTCCAACAGCTCCGAAAGGCCGCCTGTCCATGGCCGTGCCCACAAAAAACATTCCGGCGCCCGACCTTGTTCCGGTGCGCCGGGCGCTGCTTTCCGTCTTCGACAAGACCGGGCTCATCGACTTTGCCAGGGCGCTCGCCGCCGCCGGCGTCGAGCTGGTTTCGACGGGCGGCACGGCGAAGGCCATCGCCGAGACGGGCCTGGCTGTGCGCGACGTTTCCGAGCTCACCGGCTTTCCCGAGATCATGGACGGCCGGGTGAAGACCTTGCATCCGTCGGTGCATGGCGCGCTGCTCGGCATCCGCGACGATGCCGAGCATGCCAAGGCCATGCGCGACCATCGCATCGAGCCGATCGACCTTGTCGTCTCGAACCTCTACCCGTTTGAAGAGGTCCGCCGCTCCGGCGCCGGCTATGCCTCGACCGTCGAGAACATCGACATCGGCGGACCGGCGATGATCCGCGCCGCGGCCAAGAACCACGCCTATGTCGCCATCGTCACCGATCCGGCCGACTATGCGTCCGTCGTCAACGCGCTGGAGATGAACCTCGGCTCGCTGTCGCTCGACTTCCGCAAGATGCTGGCGGCCAAGGCCTTTGCCCGCACCGCCACTTATGACGCCGCGATCTCCGGCTGGTTCGCCGAGGCGCTGCAGATCGAGCACCCGGCCTGGCGCGCCTTCGGCGGCCGTCTCGACCAGGTCATGCGCTATGGCGAGAACCCGCACCAGGGCGCCGGTTTCTACCTGTCGGGCGACGAGCGGCCGGGCGTCGCCACCGCCAGGCAGTTGCAGGGCAAGCAGCTCTCCTACAACAACATCAACGACACCGACGCGGCTTTCGAGCTGGTCGGCGAGTTCGATCCCGCCCGCTCGGCGGCGATCGCCATCATCAAGCACGCCAACCCTTGCGGAGTCGCCGAGGGTGAGACGTTGAAGGCGGCATACGCCAAGGCGCTGGCCTGCGATCCGGTCTCGGCCTTTGGCGGCATCGTCGCCATGAACCGCATCCTCGACGCCGAGGCGGCGCGGGAGATCGTGAAAACCTTCACCGAGGTCATCATCGCGCCCAACGCGACCGATGAGGCAGCCGCGATCGTCGCCGCGAAGAAGAACCTGCGCCTGCTGGTCACCGGCGGCCTGCCCGATCCGCGCGCCGCCGGCACAACAGCGAAGTCGGTCGCCGGCGGGCTGCTGGTGCAAAGCCGCGACAACGCCGTGGTCGACGATCTCGAACTGAAGGTGGTGACGAAGCGCGCCCCGACGCCGGCCGAACTGGCGGACCTCAAATTCGCCTTCCGCGTCGCCAAGCACGTCAAGTCCAACGCCATCGTTTATGCGAAGGATGGCGCCACGGTCGGCATCGGTGCCGGCCAGATGAGCCGCGTCGATTCCTCGCGCATCGCCGCCCGCAAGGCGCTGGACGCGGCGGAAGCCGCCGGCCTCGCCGAACCGCTGACCAAGGGCTCCGTCGTTGCCTCCGACGCCTTCTTCCCCTTCGCCGACGGCCTTCTTTCGGCGATCGAGGCCGGCGCCACGGCCGTCATCCAGCCCGGCGGCTCGATGCGCGACGAGGACGTCATCGCCGCCGCCGACGAGCACGGCATCGCCATGGTGTTCACGGGCGTAAGGCATTTCAGGCATTGAGGCTCGGCGCGGAGATGCTTCAAGAATTCGCTCCGCTGAGTCGATTGGTGCGGTTTTCGAGAACCGGAGCGGAGCGGACATTCAGGTCCGTGAGCACCGGAAGCGCAGAAAACCGCGGCAAGCGGCCAGCGGAGTAGAATTATCGAAGCATCTCTTTCGGCCTGTCCGCCGGATAGGGTGTGTCCGCCAGGATCGCCATGCCGATGCCGAGAAACAGGATGATCGCCGCCATGCCGAGGCGTGGTGAATCGCTCACGGTGGTGATGGTCGCCACCATGAACGGCGCCAGGAAGCTGGTCGCGCGTCCCGCCAGCGCATAGATGCCGAAATAGCGGCCCGACTCGGCGGCAGTCACGCTGCGCGCCATGTAGGAACGCGACGATGCCTGCACCGGGCCGAAAGCGAGCCCGATCAGCAGCCCATAAAGGCTATAGGCCTTTTCGGCCGCGGTGCCGAACAGGCCGCCCGAATCGGCGGTCGACAGCGGGATCAGGCCGAGCAGCGTGAAGCCCGGACCGGTCGAGACGACGCCGATCGTGGCGACCGAGAGCATCACCAGCGCGATCATCACCACGTGCTTCGAGCCGAGCGCGGTATCGAGCCGCGCCGCGATCCAGCAGCCGAAGATGGCGACGACATTGAGGATGATGCCGAACAGGCCGATCTCGGTGATCGACCAGCGGAACATGCCGGCCGCGAAGGTGCCGCCGAGCGCCAGCAGCGCATTGACGCCGTCCTGATAGATCATGCGCGCCAGCAGGAAGCGCAGGATGCCGCTGCGCTGGCGCACTTCCACCAGAGTAGACTTCAACTCGGACAGGCCCTCGCGCACCGCCGGGCCGATCGGGATTCCCTTGGCGGCGTCCGGCGTGAAGAAGAACATCGGCAGGATGAACAGGAAATACCAGCCGGCGGACATCGGCCCGGTGAAGCGCGCGTCCTCCCCGAGTTTCGGATCGAGTCCGAACAATGGATCGAGGCCGATGAGCGTCTTGCCGGTTTCGAGATTGCCCGCTAGGAACAGCACCACGAAGATCAGCGCGATCATGCCGCCGAGATAGCCGAGCCCCCAGGCCATGTTGGATATCCGGCCGATCTCTTGCTTCGGCACCAGCCGCGGCATCATGGAATCGTTGAACACGGTGGAGAATTCGGCCGCCACCGAAGCCAGCGAAAACAAGAGCACGACCAGGAAAAGGTTCGAGCCCGGCGCCGCGAACCACAAAAGCGTGAGGCTGACGATCTTGATCGTCGCGAAGAAGGCGATCCACGGCTTGCGCGGCCCGGTCTGGTCTGCGATCGAGCCGAGCACCGGGGACAGCACCGCGATGACCAGGCCCGCGGCGGCGATACCATACCCCCAGGCGGCCTGCCCGGCTGTGGGATCACTGGCCATGCGCGAGACGAAATAGGGCCCGAAGATGAAGGTGGTGACGACGGTGAAGAAAGGCTGCGCCGCCCAGTCGAAGAACATCCAGCCCCAGATGCCGCGCCCCGATGCCCGCTGCACTGTCTCTACTGCCGCCATGCTGATTCCCTCGACCCGCCCGCGTCGGGAGCCATGTCTGCATGTTTTCAGGCAGCGATGCAAATGAACAAGCGCCGCCATTCCTCGCCCCACCAAGGCGGCTACGCGATGCACGCATCTTCTGGCGTGACCGATCAGGCCGAGGCTTGATTGCCACGTGGTTCCCCCAGTCCGTCGCTGCTGTGCAGCACCACCTTCCCCCTCCGGAGGGAAGGGAGCGTTGCTGGACGAGCATTGACGGCAAAAAGCTTGGCGCCTTTCCTCTACCCCGTCGATCGGGGGAGAGGTGGCTCGGCGAAGCCGAGACGGAGGGGGGTCGACCAGCGCAGCATAGGATAACGCAAGCGCCAAGCTGCCATGCGCGCTATCGCCAAAGACCAGCCGCTTTGGCAGGATGAGGAACTTCACATCCCCGTCAGGTCGCTCATCAGCCCCGACGCCACCGAGAGCCGCGACACGGTGATGTCGCCGCCTTCGGTCAGCGCCTGCAGCCGCTCGCGGATGCGCGCGACGCGTTCGCCGCCGGCCTCGAGCCATGCCCCGACCGGATCCGCCGCCGTGCCGTGCGCGGTGAGCGCCGCCACCGCGATGCCGCGCCGCGCCACGCCGATCGTATCGGTCGCGCGCGACAGCGCCAACTGGTCGTAATAGTCGGGCGGCATGATCGAGCGCGCGGCCTCCTCGACGCGCGGGATGCGGAAGGCATCGCTGACGGCGAAGAACGCCTTGGCCGCATTGACGATGTCCGCATTGGCCGTGCGCGCGGTGAGCGCGACATCCGGAATCAGCTCGGCCACCTCGGCCAGAGCGAGCTGCCCGGCGAGCTTCTCCGGCGCGCCGCCCTTGAACAGGCCGTGCCGCCGCTCCTCGACGCGCTCGCGCGAGAAGGCCGGCAGCAGCGACGCCAGTTTCGGCTCCAGCGCCTTTCGCGCATCCTGCAATTCGGCGATGCGCTGGCCAAGCGGCGCGGAACCCGCTTCGTTCTTCAGCGACCAGCCGCTGGTCACGAAGATGAGCCGGCTGACCGCCTGGTAGAGATCGAGCTGGATCTGGCCGTCGATCTGGTTGTCGAGCGCGTCGATCTCCTTGTAGAGCGCCGGCAGCGCGAAGCCGTCGCGGACCACGGCGAAGGTGCGCACGACATCGGCCGCTGTGCGGCCGGTCGCTTCCTGCAGCCGGTTGACGAAGGTCGGACCGCCGCGATTGACTAGATCGTTGGCGACGACGCGCGCGATGATCTCGCGCCGCAGCCGGTGGTCGCGGATCTCGCCGGCGAATTTCCTCGCCATGCGTTCCGGGAAATAGCCCATCAGGTCGCGGTCGAAATGTTCCTCGTCCGGCACGTCGCTGGCGACGATGTCGGAGAACAGCACGATCTTGGCATAGGCGAGCAGCACGCCGAGCTCGGCCCTGGTCAGCGGCTCACCGCGCGCCTCGCGTTCGGCAAGCGCCGCCTGCGAAGGCAGCGTCTCGACCGCGCGGTCGAGCAGGCCGCGCGATTCCAGCGCCGTCATGAAACGGGCCTGGTGCGCGATGTCGGCAAGGCCGCGCTTGCGCGCCAGCGAGAGCGCCAGCGTCTGCTGGTAGTTGTTGGAGAGCACCAGCGCGCCCACCTCGTCGGTCATCTCGGCGAGCAGCTTGTTGCGCGCCGGCCGCATCAGCGAGCCCTTGCGCATGGCGGAAGCCAGCGCGATCTTGATGTTGACCTCGACGTCGGAGCAGTTGACGCCGCCCGAATTGTCGATGGCGTCCGAATTGCAGCGGCCGCCATTCAGGCCGAACTCGATGCGCGCCCGCTGCGTGACGCCGAGATTGGCGCCCTCGCCGATGACTTTCGCCCGGACATCGAGCGCGGTGACGCGGACGGCGTCGTTTGCCCGGTCGCCGACATCCTGGTTGCTCTCGCCCGAAGCCCGCACATAAGTGCCGATGCCGCCGAACCACAAAAGGTCGACCGGCGCCTTGAGGATGGCGTTCATGATCTCGACCGGCGTCGCCGTCGTCTTGGCGAGGCCGACGGCGGCGGCGGCCGCCGGCGGCAGCGTGATCGATTTCTGGTTGCGCGAGACGATGACGCCGCCTTCCGACAGCTTCGACTTGTCGTAGTCCTGCCAGGACGAGCGCGGCAGCGCGAACATGCGCACCCGCTCGGCCATCGATGCGGCCATGTCCGGATCGGGGTCGATGAAGATGTCGCGATGGTCGAAGGCTGCGATCAGCCTGGTCTGCGGCGACAAGAGCATGCCGTTGCCGAACACGTCGCCCGACATGTCGCCGACGCCCACCACGGTGAAGGGCGAGGTCTGGATGTCCCGGTTGATCTCGCGGAAATGCCGCTTCACCGCTTCCCAGGCGCCCTTGGCGGTGATGCCCATCTTCTTGTGGTCGTAGCCGGCCGAACCGCCGCTGGCGAAAGCGTCGTCCAGCCAGAAGTGGTGTTTTTCGGAAATGGCGTTGGCGGTATCGGAGAAGGTCGCGGTGCCCTTGTCGGCGGCGACGACGAAATAGGGATCGTCAGGATCGCGCCGCACCACGCCGGCCGGCGGGATGACGCCGTCGACGCCGATATTGTCGGTGATCGAGAGCAGGCTGGAGACGAAATTCTTGTAGGCCGAGGTGCCGGCTTCGAAGATGGCGTCGCGCCCGGCGCTCATCGGCAGCTTCTTCGGGTAGAAGCCGCCCTTGGCGCCGACCGGCACGATGACCGCGTTCTTCACCTGCTGCGCCTTCACCAGGCCCAGCACCTCGGTGCGATAGTCCTGGGCGCGGTCCGACCAGCGCAGGCCGCCCCGCGCCACCGGGCCGAAGCGCAGATGCACGCCTTCCACCTCCGAGCCATAGACGAAGATTTCGCGCCATGGCCGCGGCGCCGGCAGGCCCTCGACCGCTTGCGAGTCCAGCTTGATCGCCAGCGATTGTCCCTTCGCTTTTGTATCGGATACGAAATGGTTGGTGCGCAGCGAGGCTTCGATGAGGTTCAGATAGCGGCGGATGATGGTGTCGTCATCGATATTGGGCACCTCCTCCAGCGCGTCCTTGATCTTGGCCTTGAGGTGCTTGGCGGCGACCGCGCCATCGCCCTCCGCCGTCGGGCCGAGCCGGGCGACGAACAGCGCGTGCAGGCCGCGCGCGATCTCCGGATAGCGGTTGAGCGCGGCGGCGATGAAATCCTGGCTCTGCGGAATACCGGCCTGCTGCAGATAGCGGCCATAGGCGCGCAATATGGTGATCTCGCCCGACCACAGGCCGGCGGTCTGGGCCAGGCCGTTATAGCCGTCATTGTCGACATCGCCGCGCCAGACCGACAGGAACGCGTCCTCGAACAGCGCGCCGCCATCGGCGAGGTCTATTCGCGCGCCGTAGCTGTTCTCCAGCTCCATGTCGTGGATGAACACCCGGTCGGCCGGATCGTCGCCGACCTCGAAGGTGCGCTCGCTGATGACGCGGAAGCCGATGTTTTCCAGCACCGGCACGCGCTGCGACAGCGCCACTGGACTGCCGAAATGATAGATTTTCAAAGCCGCCTGTTGCGGCTTCTGGTCGGCATGGCGGTAATAGTCGATGGCGATCGGATTGACGGCGTTGATTTTCGCGATGCGCCCGGCATCGGCCAACGCCACGGCGGCCGAGAAGGAGTCGCGATAGCTTTCGGGGAACCGCGCCGCGATCGCCTTCAGCGCCGGATCGCTGCCGGCCGCTTCCGCGGCTTCGGAGAGCGCGTCCTCCCAGGTGCGCACGATGTCGCGGATCGCCGCCTCGATCGTCGACTGCTCGACCTTCGGCGTCTTGCCGCCGGAACGGCCGATGATGAAATGCACGCGCGCCAGCCCGCCTTCCGGGAAGGCCGGGTAATAGGCCGACAACCGGCCTTCGAACGCGGTCTTGAGATAGGTGCCGACCTTCTCGCGCACGACGCTGTCGTAGCGGTCGCGCGGCACGAAAACGATGATCGAGACGAAGCGGTCGAACTGGTCGACGCGCACCAGCGCCCGCACGCGCGGCCGCTCGATCAGCCCGAGTATGGCGACCGCGTGCTTGCGCAGGATGGGAATGGGAACCTGGAACAGCTCGTCGCGCGGATAGCTTTCCAGGATGTTGATCAGCGCCTTGCCGGAATGATCGTGCGGATCGAAACCGGATTTCGAGATCACGGTCTCGGCCTTGGAGCGCAGATAGGGGATCTTCATCACCGAGCGCGTGTAGGCGGTCGAGGTGAACAGGCCGACGATGCGCAGCTCGCCCGCAAGCGCGCCTTTCGCCGTGTAGGTCTTGATGCCGATGTAATCGAGATAGATGCGGCGATGCACCGACGACTTGGCGTTGGCCTTGGTGACGATCAGCGGCTCCGGCCCGTGCAGGAAGGCGCGGATCTCCGGCGTCGTCGTCACCGCCTCCGTGCCGCGCCTCAACACCAGCACATCGGGATCCGAAAGGATGCCGAGGCCCGGCTTCTCGGCGCGCTCCAGCGAGCCGCTTTCCTCGCCGCCGGTATATTTGAACTCGCGCATGCCGAGGAAGGTGAAATTGTCGTCGCGCAGCCATTCTAGGAAGGCGATCGCCTCGGCGACGCTCTTCTTGTCGAGCGGCACGGCCGAATAGCGGAATTCGGAAATCGCCTGGTCGAGGCGGGCGAGCATGCGCTTCCAGTCGACGACGGCCGCCCGGACCTGCGAAAGCATCTTGCGCAGCCGCTCGGTGAGGCTCTTGGCCTGCTCGGCGTTCAGCCTTGGAATGTGGACATGGACGACACTCAGCCTGTCGTCATCCTCCTTGCCGCCATCGCCAAGCACCTCGACCACGCCATCCTTGCCGTGGCGGACGGTGACGATCGGATGGGTGACCAGCGTCGGCTCGCCGCTGATCTCGGTGATCTCGCCAAGGATGGAATCGAACAGGAACGGCATGTTGTCGTTGACGACGGTGATGACCGTTACCGGCCGGCCGTCGCAAGCGACGCCCGAATCGGCTTCGACGGCGACGACGCTTTCGCCTTTCCTGTGGCCGGCGACCGCTTGGGCGGCGAGCTCGCCGGCGCGTTCGAGATCGGCCACGTCATAGGCCGCGATGTCCTCGGCGGGCGCCCGTGCCAGCAGATAGTCGGCAAGCCTTGCGGGTTTCTCCTCCGCTTTCGCGGCGGCGGCTTTCTTCTTCGGCTTGGATTTCACGCTGGCCATGACGCTTATTGCCTCCCGTGGCATGCTTTTGCGACTATGGTAGCCAGATGACTGCGGTTTGGCGACAAAGGTTTGACGACGCTTTAAAAAATTCGAGCCGACGCCCGTCGCCGCGCGAGGAGAGAATGACCATGACCGGCAAAATAACCGCGCTCGATCTTGTCCAGGCGGAACTCAGCGAGGCGACGAAAGCCTATTTCGACAAATGCCGGGAGAAGCTCGGCCTCGTACCCAACGTGCTCACCGCCTACGCCTTCGACGAGAAGAAGCTGCGCGCCTTCACCGACATGTACAACGATCTGATGCTGGGCGATTCCGGCCTTTCGAAGCTGGAGCGCGAGATGATCGCCGTGGTCGTCTCCTCGATCAACCACTGCTTCTATTGCCTGACCGCGCATGGCGCGGCGGTGCGCCAGCTGTCGGGCGAACCGGCGCTCGGCGAGATGATGGTGATGAATTTCCGCGCCGCCGCGCTGTCGCCGAAACAGACAGCGATGCTCGAATTCGCGGTCAAGCTGACCGAGGAGCCGGCCAGGATCGTCGAGGCCGACCGCGCCGCCTTGCGCCAGGCCGGCTTCACCGATCGCGATATCTGGGACATCGCCTCGACCGCCGCCTTCTTCAACATGTCGAACCGGGTGGCCGCCGCGGTCGACATGCGGCCCAACCCCGAATACCACGCCATGGCGCGGTAGCGGCCGCGGCTTTATATTAGCGATATCGAATTTTTCATTGCCCATCCCGCCATTTGGTCCGATGATCAGGATTGCGGCATAGCCGCACATCCGACTGCGGCGTAGCCGCATATTGCAAGCGGCGTGGCCGCATGCCGGTTCGACGCCGCCGACAAGGGAGGAGAACATGGCGAAATTTCTCTATGTCTATCACGGCTCCGGCAAGATGCCGACCGACGAAGCCGAACGGAAAGCGGCTATGGATGCCTGGACCGGCTGGTACGACAAGCTCGGCTCGGCCGTGGTCGACGGCGGCAATCCGGTCGGCATGTCGAAGACGGTGCTGCCGAGCGGCAAGATCGAGAACAATGGCGGCAGCAATCCGACCGCCGGCTACACCATTGTCGAGGCAAAAGACATCGACGACGCCGTCGCCAAGGCCAAGGACTGCCCGATCCTGATGGACCCGGCCTTCAGCGTCGAGATCGCGCCGATCATCGAGATGATGTAGCGCTTAAGCGTTTTGATGCATGTCGTTATCCCAAAACCGCGGTGCACTTTTGGGCGACATGCATCAGGAACGCGCCGCGATTGCCGCGGCCGCGCCCGCCATGGTCGTGGCGCTGACGCGGTTGGCGATCTTCATGGCGCGCTTGCTCTTCAGGAGCCGGCGCGCCTGCGATGCCGCCAGCACCCAGGCGAGGTCGATGACCACCAGCACGATAGCCATGGTCAGCGTCAGCTCGACCCAGCCGACAACGCTGACCGAGGCAAGATCGATGATGGTCGGCAGCAGCGCCAGATAGAACATCATGATCTTCGGGTTGCCGAGCGTCACCGCCATGCCGGCAAAGAACAGTTTCAAGGGCGAGTCCTCGCGCGGCATCTCGCCTTCCTTCGCCTCGACCGGCGCCGTCCACATCTTGAACGCCAGATAGGCGAGATAGGCGACGCCAACCCATTTCACGACGACGAAAGCGTAGTGGAAGGTCTGCGCCACGACGGCGAGCCCGAACACCGCCAGCGACAGCCAGACGGCTTCACCGATCCACATCGCCAGCAGGAACGGGAAGACGTCGCGGAACCCCTTCGAGATCACGCGCGCCACGAGTGCTGCGATCGACGGGCCGGGCGAGCCGGCGGCGACGAACAAAGCGGCGGCGAAGATCAGCAGCGAGGCGAGATGCATGGCGGACCTCTTGTGGCGAAGAACTCGACCCCACGAGACTAGCGCAACCACCAGGATGGCGAAAGTCGGTCGGCTTGCCGGCTGGACGCCATGCGGTTAGAAGACCCACTCCGATATCCATTTTCGAGCTTCACTTTGCCTCAGTAACCGCCGGTCTCGCCAACTCCTCTGAATGCACCGCAGGCGCGGCCATTGGCGCGTCTGCTTCGTCTCACGTGTTCTTCAGGCGGCGGTTCGAGACCGGTTTGGCATTGCTGAGCCGCCGCGTGTGACCCACGCCGACGCCTGACTTCCAACGCACGCAGCCTTCGCCACGCCGTGCCCGCACGAGCATGATGCCGAAAAGTGGTACCGGTTTTCGGAAAAGATCATGCTCAACAAAAAGGGGCATCTCGGACATTGCCGGCCTGACGGACTTCCCGACGGGAAGGGCCTGCCGGCATGTCTACCTTGCGTGTCCACTGGACGATCGCGCCCGTAACCGCGCCTCGACCTCTGATCAACTGCAACCGCTGCGGTGGCGTCAAACCGTATCGATGCGGCGAAAAATTCCGCGTCAATGCCAACGGCAAGCGCATTGACGTCTGGCTGATCTATCGCTGCGTCGACTGTGACAACTCCTGGAATTTCGCCATCTTGGAACGGCGAAACCGCCGCGACATCGAGCCGGCGCTGCTCACGGCGCTTGAAAGCAACGATCCGGCGTTTGTCCGCCGCCATGCTTTCGATGCCGCCGCGCTGCGCGACCGGGCCGGCCGGATCGAGGAATCTCCCGACGTCACGGTCCGAAAAGAGCTTCTGGACGGCGAGCCGGGGCGCGCAGTCGCGCTCGCGCTCGAACTTCGTCTCGATGGCACGACACCTTTGCGGCTTGACCGCCTGCTTGCCGGCGAATTCGGTCTTTCGCGGTCAAGGCTTCAGGCCCTGGACGACCGAAGGCGACTGACCATCGAACCGGATGGCGCCAAAGCCTTGCGCAAGCCGGTTCGCGACGGCCTGACGGTGCGCGTCGATCTGGCCGAGGAGGCGGATTGCAGCGCTATCCTGTCGGCCGCGTGCCGCTGAAACGAAAAGAGGGAGCTTCCGCTCCCTCTTTGAACTTCGTCTGCAAAGCTTACGCCGCGCCCATCACCTTGGCGGCCTTTTCGAAACGCTTCCGCTCGTTCGGGTCGAGATAGAGTTTGCGGAGGCGAATGGTCTTCGGCGTCACCTCGACCAGCTCGTCGTCCTGGATCCAGGCCAGCGCCCGCTCCAGCGTCATGCGGATCGGTGGGGTCAGCTTCACCGCCTCGTCCTTGCCGGCGGCGCGGATGTTGGTGAGCTTCTTGCCCTTGAGCACGTTCACTTCGAGGTCGTTGTCGCGCGAATGGACGCCGATGATCATGCCCTGGTAGACCTTGACGCCCGGATCGATGATCATCGGGCCGCGGTCTTCGAGGTTCCACATCGCATAGGCGACCGATTCGCCCTGCTCGTTGGAGATCAAGACGCCGTTGGTGCGGCCGGGCAGCTCGCCCTTGTAAGGCTCATAGGCGAAGAACAGGCGGTTCATCACGGCGGTGCCGCGCGTGTCGGTCAACAATTCGGACTGGTAGCCGATCAGGCCGCGCGTCGGGGCGTGGAAGACAAGGCGCTGGCGGTTGCCGCCGGACGGGCGGAGCTCGACCATTTCGGCCTTGCGTTCCGACATCTTCTGCACGACGACGCCGGCATGCTCCTCGTCGACGTCGATGACGACTTCCTCGACCGGCTCCAGCAGCTGGCCGTCGTCGCCCTTCTGCATGACGACGCGCGGACGCGACACGGCAAGCTCGAAACCTTCGCGGCGCATCGTCTCGATCAGCACGGCGAGCTGCAATTCGCCGCGGCCGGAGACGAAGAAGGAGTCCTTCTCCGCCGATTCCTCGATCTTGAGCGCGACATTGCCCTCGGCCTCGCGCAGCAGGCGGTCGCGGATGACTCGGCTGGTCACCTTGTCGCCCTCGGTGCCGGCGAGCGGCGAGTCATTGACCAGGAAGGACATGGTGACGGTCGGCGGGTCGATCGGCTGCGCATGCAGCGGCTCGCTCACCGCCGGGTCGCAGAAAGTGTCGGCGACCGTGCCCTTCGACAGGCCGGCGATGGCCACGATGTCGCCCGCCTGGGCTTCGTCGATCGGCTGGCGCTCGAGACCGCGGAAGGCGAGTATCTTGGAGACGCGGCCGGTCTCGATCTGCGTGCCGTCATGGTGCAGCACCTTGACCGCCTGGTTGGCCTTCAGCGTGCCCGACTCGATGCGGCCGGTGATGATGCGGCCGAGGAACGGGTTGGCTTCGAGGATGGTGCCGATCATGCGGAACGGACCGGGATGGACGGTCGGTGCCGGCACATGCTTGACGACCAGGTCGAACAGCGGGGCGAGACCCTGGTCCTTCGGGCCCTCGGGATTTTCAGACACCCAACCGTCACGGCCCGAGCCGTAGAGGATCGGGAAATCGAGCTGCTCGTCGGTGGCGTCGAGGGCCGCGAACAGGTCGAACACCTCGTTGACCACTTCGATATGGCGGGCGTCCGGACGGTCGATCTTGTTGATGACGACGATGGGACGCAGGCCGACCTTGAGTGCCTTGCCGACCACGAACTTGGTCTGCGGCATCGGGCCTTCGGCGGCGTCGACGAGCACGATCGCCGAGTCCACCATCGACAGGATGCGCTCGACCTCGCCGCCGAAATCGGCGTGTCCGGGCGTGTCGACGATGTTGATGCGAGTGCCGTGCCAGTCGACCGAGGTCGCCTTGGCCAGGATCGTGATGCCGCGTTCCTTTTCGAGGTCGTTGGAATCCATGGCGCGCTCGGCGACGCGCTGGTTGTCGCGGAAGGCGCCGGACTGTTTCAGAAGCTGGTCGACCAGCGTGGTCTTGCCATGGTCGACGTGCGCGATGATCGCGATATTGCGGAGGTTCATTTTTCTGGTCTCGGGAACGTTGCAGGCAGCAGGCCCAAGAGCGCCGCCTTTTTCGGTTGCGCGGCTCATACAAGGTTTTTCGCAATTGCGAAAGGGGAGGCCCGGCTCCAAATACATGGTCACTGATTCTTAAACGTCTTGGTGTGAAATGATTTCGTTAACCAAGGCGGAACCTTTGAGGGGCCGGGCGATTTGATGTTCATGACCGATCAGATGTCCAGATTGCGTCCGGTTTTCGCGTGGGCAGCGCTCGGCGTGTTGCTTGCGGCCGGTGTTGCACAGTCGGCGACGGCCCTGAGAGAGAGCGGCTCCATACAGCCGCCCGATGCCAGGACCGCGCAGCAGATGTTCGCCGACGCGCCCGACGGCGTCGACCCGATCGTCACCGGCCCGGTCAGCGCCGCCTTCAAGCAGCGCCAGAAGGACGCCAATTGCGACACCGCGGTTTGGCCGAAAATTCCGCGGGCCTGCTATCCGGATTGATCTGCCGCCGCGTATAACGCGGCAAACCTAGCGGTCCTTCGCGCCCCTCTGCCGGACATCTCCCCCGCTTGGGAGGAGATTAGCTGTCGCGTCGGCTTTCGCCAATCTCCAGCGCTGAAGGACTAGCGGCAGCGGCGGAGCTGCCGATCTCCTCCCTTGCGCAGGAGATGTCCGGCAGGACAGAGGGGGCGCCCCGCGCCGACCTTACGCGGACCGCACCGGATCGAGCGTCACCTTGTAAAGCTCGTTGTCGTCGCGATCCATCAGCCGCACGGTGAGCTGCTCGGTCGCGCCGGAAATATCGACCAGACCGAAGAACTGCAGGCCGGCCGACGGCGGCAGGTTCTGGCCCTGCTCGGCGGTCGGCGCCTTGATGAATTTCAGCTCCGGCCCGAAAGTCATGTCGAGGTCGTTGGGGCCGAACGTGCCGGCGTGGATCGGGCCGGAGACGAATTCCCAGAACGGATTGAAATCCTGGAACTGCGCCTTGTCGGGGTTGTAGTAATGCGCCGCGGTGTAGTGCACGTCGGCGGTCAGCCACACCGTGTTGGTGATGCCGGCATTCTTGATGAAGCGCAGCACATCGGCGAATTCGAGCTCGCGGCCCTTCGGCGCGCCATTGTCGTTATTGCTGACGGCCTCGAAACCGACCTTCTTGGCCGCGTCGTCCCAGACGACGAGGCTGAGCGGCATGTCGGCGGCGATGATCTTCCAGGTCGCCCGTGAGTTGGCCAGCTCGCGCTTAAGCCACTTGGACTGCTCCTCGCCGATCATGCGCGACTTCGGCGTCAGCGTCTCCTCCATGTCGGGGCCGTTCGGGCCGCGATAGGAGCGCATGTCGAGGAAGAACACGTCGAGCAGCGGACCGTGGGAAATCTTGCGGTAGACGCGGCCGGGCTCCGACGGCTCGTAACGGATGGTCGTCATCTCATGGAAGGCGCGCGCCGCGCGGGCCGCCAGCACATGGATGGACTTTTCGGTGTAGCGATTGTCGGCGGTCAGATCCTTCGAATCCGACCAGTTGTTGAGCACCTCGTGGTCGTCCCACTGGTAGAAGGTCGGGCAGATGGCGGAGAGGCCAAGCACATGCTTGTCCATCATGTTGTATTTCCACTGGTCGCGATATTCGTCCAGCGTCTCGGCGACCTTGCGCTTGCCGTCGAGCATGACGACGTTCTTCCACTTGCCGCCGCCGGGCAGGTCGACCTCGTCCTTCAAGGCGCCGTCGGCATAGATGGTGTCGCCCGAATGCAGGAAGAAGTCCGGCGTGTGCTTGGCGATAGTGGAATAGGTCTTCATGCCGGTCTCGTCGATGCCCCAGCCCTGGCCGGCGGTGTCGCCCGACCAGGCGAAGCGCACGTCACGCTTGGAAGATGGCGCGGTGCGGAAGCGGCCGACGATCGGCTCGGAGACGGCGTTGATGTCGGACAGGTCGGCCGCCACCATGCGGTAGAAGATGTCCTGATCGGAAGCGAGGTCGGTGAGCAGGCGCTTGACCGTGTAGTCGCTGGCCGGCGAGGTATCGAGCGGCGCCAGCCGCGTCGCATTGGCGAAGCTTTCGGTGGTCGACACTTCATACATCACGCGCGCCGGACGGTCGGTGCGCGTCCACACCATGCCGGAGGTGGCATCCACGTCGCCCGACTGGACGCCATGCGTGAAGGCCGGACGCTGGCTGGCGCGGGAATAATATGGCAGCGCGAGTCCGGAGGCGCCGACAAGGCCGAAGGCGCTGGCCGAGGTGACGAAAGCGCGGCGAGTCAACGAAAGCTTGTTCATGGCTGTCTCCGGATGGCGTTGAACGGGACCGCCAAGCTCTCGCCTCAATGTTTCAGGCGTGTCTCGGAACCATGAAGTTTTGATAACAGTGAACAGTCTGGACTTTCTCTTCTGCCCTCGCGGAGAAGGGAAAAACTGCGCCGGGAGGCATGTCGAGATTCGGGTCGGGACGAGCCGAAAACGGCGGTCTCCGAGAACCGGAGCGGAGCGTACTTAAAGTACGTGAGCACCGGAAGCGCAGGAGACTGCTGTTTGCAGGCCGGCCTCACCCGAATATTGACATGCCTCAAGCCGCCTGCGCCTCCGGCTCGAAAGCCGGCCTGTCGGTGTTGATCAGCAACGAGATGCATGCCGCCGCAATACCGGTCATGCCGGCAATCAGGAACGCCAGCTCGTAATTGCCCTGCAGCTCGCGCATCGTGCCGCCGAAGGCGGCGGCCGCCGCGGCGCCCACCTGGTGGCCGGCGACGATCCAGCCGAACACGATCGGTCCGCTGCGATCGCCGAACGCCTCGTTGGCAAGCCTCAGCGTCGGCGGCACGGTGGCGATCCAGTCGAGCCCGTAGAGCACGGCGAAGATGACCAGGCTGGTCGCCGAGAAGCCGGAATAAGGCAGGTAGATCAGCGACAGCCCGCGCACCGCGTAATAGACGCCGAGGAGCTTGCGCGGATCGAAGCGGTCGGTGAGCCAGCCGGACAGCGTGGTGCCGATCAGGTCGAAGATGCCCATCATCGACAGCAGTCCGGCAGCCTGCACCTCGCCGATGCCCATGTCGCCGCAGAAGGCGATGAGATGCGTGCCGACGAGGCCGTTGGTGGTGAAGCCGCAAACGAAGAAGGTGGCGAACAGATACCAGAACACCCGGGTGCCGGCAGCCCGGCGCAGCGTGTTCAGCGTATGTGCCAGGAAATTGCCCTGCGACGCGGGCGACACCGGCGGCACGTCGTCGGCATCGGCGCCGTAGCGCACCTGGCCGATCGAGGCGGGGCGCTCGGGCACCAGCAGCAGGACGAACGGGATCAGGGCCGCCGTCGCGATCGCCACGGCGATCGCCACCGGCTTCCAGCCGCCGCTCTGCGCCAGCGAGGCGATCACCGGCAGGAAGATGAGCATGCCCGTGGCGCTGGAGGCCGACATCAGCCCCATCATCAGGCCGCGATTGGTCTTGAACCAGCGGTTGACGATGGTGGCGCCCAGCACGCTCGCCACCGCGCCCGAACCGATGCCGGAAAACACGCCCCAGGTGAGGAAGAGATGCCAGGGCTCAGTCATCAACAGGCTCAGCGCGGTCGATCCCGACATCACCAGCAGCGCGCCGAGCAGCGTGCGGCGCAGCCCGATGCGCTCCATCAGCGCCGCGGCGAACGGACCGGTGAGGCCATAGAGCAGGATGCCGACGCTGGCGGCCCAGGAGGTCACGTCGCGACGCCAGCCGAAGCTCTCTTCCAGCGGAACCATCATCACCGAGGGCGCGGAACGAAGCCCGGCCGCGATCAACAGGCAGAAGAAGATGACGGCAACGACGACGAAAGCGTAGCGCTGGCCAAACGGACGGGACTGGGCTATCATGTTACTGACCGGTACGTTGCAATGGGGTGATGCCCTACATACGTACCGGTCAGTAACACTGTCAAGCGAGTTGTTTGCATGTCATCGGACAATAAAATTGATGCGTCATTGAGCGGAGCTCCGGCGCCGAAGGCTGCGGACAAGATCCTGGACGTCGCGCGCGACCTTTTTTATCGCGAGGGCATCCGGGCGATCGGCGTCGACGAGATCGTCAAGCGCGCCGGCGTCACCAAGCCGAGCCTTTATCGCAGCTTCCCGTCCAAGGACGAGCTCGCCGCGTCCTATCTGCGCAAATACGACCTCGAATTCTGGGAACGCTTCGACGAGGCCGTCGATGCCCATCCGGGCAATCCGCGCGCGCAGATCATCGCTTTCCTGACCCGGGTCGGCAAACGCACGCAGAAACCGGATTATCGCGGTTGCGGCATGACCAACGCTGCGGTGGAATATCCCGAGCGCGGGCATCCCGCGCGGGTGGTGAGCGAGAACAACAAAGTGGAGCTGCGCCGGCGCCTGCGCGGCATGGCCGCCGCGATGGGCGCCGCCGATTCCGATACGCTGGGCGACGGCCTGCTGCTCCTCATCGAAGGCGCCTATATCAGCGGCCAGCTGTTTGGCCTGGGCGGACCGGCGGCCGCCGTCGCGCGCAACGCCGACCTCCTGATCGAAGCCAGCTTGAAGAAATAGCAATTGACGCTACGCTTTCGGCAACTCGAACGGAGTTGTCAGCCATGCGTGTTCTTCCAATCCCGCTTGCTTTCGCCGCTCTCTGCCAGACGGCCCAAGCCGGCGAGATCTCCAGCGCCTACACCGATCTCGACTGGAAGAAGGACTGCGTCACCTATGCGCAGGCCGCGGAAGGCGACGGCGACTGGGCGAGCCTCGTCTGCTCCGGCTATCGCGGCTACCCGGTGCTGATCGGCTATGACGACGCGCGCGAATCCGTCTATTATGGCTTCCCATCCGAGGACATGACCGCGGTCTGGGAGAGCTTCACCGCCTTCAACGGCTCGGGCCCGAAGGTCGAGTGGCGCATCGAGACCAATGGCGATGTCGCCATTCCCTTCGCCGCCATCCACCGCCGCTCGATCAGCGACCCGCAGGACGAGAAGAAATCGACTGACGTGCTGGTCGTCGCCAAGGTGGCGCAGCCGGAAGAGCATCGGGGCTGCACCGTCGGCCTGGTTTTGGCTACCGGCAACCCGCAGGCCAACGACCAGGCGCGCAAGCTTGCCGATGAGAAGGCGAAGACCTTCGCCTGCGGCAAGGACAAGCGCGAAGTGATCGGCGACGTGCCCGCTTTCGGCCGGGTGGACAACTAACCGCGACCGGGCTTCCTCAGCCTTCGCCGGCCTCCAGATGCCGGCTAAGCATTAGCCGCAAGTCCTCCAGCACGCCGTCGCGCAGCCGCTTCTCGCCGGTCAGCGTCAGCGGAATGCGCATCAGCTGCGGCACGATCACCGCCAGCCTTTCGGCCTGTCCCACCGGCAGCGGCGGATCGGCGGCGGCGAACAGCGTCGCGATCTGGCTGCGACGGTGCCCTCGCATGGCGCGCCGCCAGCCGTCGTCACCCGGCAGGTCGAGCAGCGCCGAGTAGGCCGGATGTCCGGCCATGAAGGTCCCAAGCCGCGCGAACAGCCGGTCGGCGATCGCCGCCGCGCTCATCCCTTGCGTCCGGTCGCGCAGGTCGTCGAGCTCGGCCGAAAGCGCTTCCGCGTTCTGGGCGAGGATTGCCTGCGCCACCGCCTGCTTGGTCGGGAAGAAGAGATAGAGCGTGCCGATGGCGGCGCCCGCCTTGGCGGCGATCTCGGTCATGGTCGTCGCGTCGAAACCCTTCTCGACGAACAGCTCCGAGGCCGCCGCCATCAGCGCGGCGACGCGGTCACGGCCTCTTTTTTGCTGTGGGGCACGCGGCTGCGGCACAGTTGCGCTTGATTTTTCCGAGGCCATCCTCATATTCCAAACCTGAAACTATCCTCATATATAGCCTGCCGGCCCTCGACGCGCCAGCGGCGCCGGATCTGAACGCCATGACCACCGCAAGACAGGACCGCCCAAAGAGCCACAAATGGATGGTTCTGAGCAACACCACGCTCGGCATGCTGGCCGCAGCCATCAATGGCTCGATCCTTTTGATAAGCCTGCCGGCGGTGTTTCGCGGCATCGGCCTCAAGGCGCTCGACCCCGGCAACATCAATTACCTGCTCTGGGCGATCATCGGCTACATGATCGCCACCGCCGTGCTGGTCGTTGCCTTCGGCCGGCTGGGCGATCAGTTCGGCCGCGCGAAGATGTACAATCTGGGCTTCGCCATCTTCACCGCCGCCTCCATCGCGCTCAGCCTTCTGCCGGGACAAGGCGATTTCGCCGCCATGTATCTGATCGGCGTGCGCATCATCCAGGGCATCGGCGGCGCGCTGATCATGGCTAATTCCACGGCGCTGCTCACCGACGCCTTCCCCGAGAACGAACGCGGCTTCGCGCTCGGCATCAATGTCGTGGCGGCGATCGGTGGCCAGTTCATCGGCCTTTTGATCGGCGGGCTGCTCGCCGACACCGACTGGCGGCTTGTGTTCTGGATCAACGTGCCGTTCGGGCTTGTCGGCACCATCTGGGCCTATCTCAAGCTGCACGACGCGCCGAACCGCTCCAGCCACACCATCGATTGGCTGGGCAATATCAGCTTCGGCCTCGGCCTGGTCATGATCCTCACCGCCATCACCTATGGCCTGCAGCCCTATGGCGACCAGGTGATGGCCTGGACCAGCCCGAAAGTGCTGACCTTGTTTGCCATCGGCACCGTCTCGCTGATCGCCTTCGTGATCATCGAAAACCGTGTCGCCAAGCCGATGCTCGACCTGTCGCTGTTCCGCATTCCGGGCTTCGCCTATGGCAACATCGCCAACCTCGCCTCCGGCATCGCCCGTGGCGGCCTGCAATTCATGCTGATCGTCTGGCTGCAGGGCATCTGGCTGCCGCTGCACGGCTATTCCTTCGAGCAGACCCCGCTCTGGTCGGCGATCTTCATGCTGCCGCTCACAATCGGCTTCCTGATCGCCGGGCCGATCTCGGGCTATTTCTCCGACCGCATCGGCGGCGTGCCTTTCGCCGTTGGCGGCATGGTCGCGGGCGCGGCCAGCTTCGTCGCGCTGATGCTGCTGCCGGCCGACTTCTCCTACACGGCATTCGCCGGGCTGCTCTTCCTCAACGGCCTCGGCTCCGGCCTGTTCGTGGCGCCGAACTCGACGCAGATCATGAATTCGGTGCCGGCGCGCGAGCGCGGCCAGGCGTCGGGCATGCGCGCCACCACCACCAATGCCGGGCAGGTGCTGTCGATCGGCCTGTTCTTCAGCCTGATGCTGGTCGGCCTCGCCGCCAGCCTGCCGGCGACGATGGAAGCCGGCCTTCTGGCGCAACATGTGCCGGAGGCGATCGCGCACCAAGTCGCCAACATGCCGCCGGTCGCCAGCCTGTTCGCCGCCTTCCTCGGCTACAACCCGATGGGCGAACTGATCCCGGCCGACGTGCTCCACGCTTTGCCGCCGGCCAACGCCGCGACACTGACCGGCAATCAGTTCTTCCCCGAGCTGATGTCGGGGCCGTTCAAGCACGGGCTGGTCTTCGCCTTCACCTTCTCGGCGATCCTCTATCTGGGCGCCGCCTTCGCCTCCTGGCGCGGCGGCCGCGGCGCCGAGGCGGAGTTTTCAGAGAACCTGGCCGCCGAGGCAGCAAGTCGACGCTAAACGGCCAAGCGTTAGGCCAGCGCTGCATCGGGTTCCCATTCGGGTCGCTGCCGAGTAAACCCTTGCGCGATTGCAGCCGGTCTCGGGAGGTTCCGCTTGTCCAGTTTTGTCAGCGTCGCGAACGAAAACGGCGTGGCGGTGGTCACCATTGACAACCCGCCGGTCAATGCGCTGAGTTTTCACGTCCGTAAGCCGCTCCACGAGGCGCTCGCCGCTTTGCGCGACGATCCCGCCGCAAGCGCGATCGTCATCGCCTGCGCCGGGCGTACCTTTGTCGCCGGCGCCGACATCACCGAATTCGGCAAGCCGATCCAGCAGCCGGAACTGCGCGCCATCATCGCCTTGCTTGAAACCATCGCCAAGCCAACGGTCGCCGCGATCCACGGCACCGCGCTCGGCGGTGGGCTGGAGCTGGCATTGGGCTGTCATTTCCGCGTCGCCGATCGCGACGCCAAACTTGGCCTGCCCGAAGTGAAGCTCGGCCTTTTGCCGGGCGGCGGCGGCACCGTGCGACTGCCACGCCTTGTGGGTGCTGTGAAAGCGCTCGGCATGATCGTTTCCGGAACGCCGATTTCGGCCGACGAAGCCAAGGCCACCGGATTGGTGGATGCGGCTTTCGATGGCGATCTGCTTGTTCAGGCCATTCGTTTCGCCAACGAAATGGTGGAGCGGGGCGAACCGTTCGCGCCGGTGCGCGACCGCGACGACCGCCTTGCCGGGACCGATCTCGCCGCCTTCGACGCCCAGAGGGCGGAACTGGCCAGGAAGGCCCGCGGGCTTGAAGCGCCGCTTGCCTGCGCCGAAGCCGTGCGCAACGCGATCACCTTGCCGTTCGACGAGGCGCTTGCGGCCGAGCGGCAGCTCTTCCTGAAACTCGTTTCCGGCGACCAGTCGCGGGCGCAGCGGTATCTGTTCTTCGCCGAGCGCGAGGCGGCCAAGATTCCCGGCAAGGACCTGCGGAAGCGCCGGATCGAACGCGTCGGCATTATCGGCGCCGGCACGATGGGCGGCGGCATCGCCATGGCTTTCGCCAATGGCGGTCTTCCGGTGACTTTGGTCGAGACCAGCGAGGAAGCGCTGCGACGCGGGCTGGCGACGATCGACAAGAACTACGCCGTTTCGGTCAGCCGCGGTTCGTTGACAGACGCGGCCAAGCAGAATCGGCTCGGACTGTTCAAGGGCAGCACCGACTATGCCGATCTCGCCGATTGCGATCTGATCATCGAGGCCGTGTTCGAGGACATGGCGGTGAAGAAAGAGGTGTTCGGCAGGCTTGACGCCATCGCCAAGCCCGGCGCCATCCTCGCCACCAACACCTCCTATCTCGACGTGAACGAAATTGCCGCCTCGACCTCGCGTCCAGGGGACGTGCTCGGCATGCATTTCTTTGCGCCGGCAAACGTCATGAAGCTCTTGGAGATCGTGCGGGCCGAAAAGACCGCGCCCGACGTGCTGGCGACGGTCCCCGATCTCGCCCGGCGCATCGGCAAGGTGGCGGTCGTCGTCGGTGTCTGCCACGGTTTTGTCGGCAACCGCATGCTCGCCGCGCGCGGCGCGGAGAACGAGGCGCTGTTGCTCGAAGGTGCAACGCCCGCCCAGGTCGACAAGGCGTTCACCGATTTCGGCTGGCCGATGGGACCGTTCCAGATGGGCGATCTCGCCGGCCTCGACATCGGCTGGCGCAACCGCAAGGCGCGCGGCCAGACGGCGGTGATCGCCGATACGCTTTGCGAGCAGGGCCATTTCGGCCAGAAGACCGGTCGCGGGTGGTATCGCTATGAGGCTGGCGCGCGTGAGCCGATCGCCGACCCCGACGTCGCGGCGTTGATCCGTGCCAAGGCGGAAGAACTGGGCATAGCGCGGCGCCAGATCGGCGCCGACGAGATCATCGAGCGCACACTTTACCCGCTGGTCAACGAAGGCGCCACGATCCTCGAGGAAGGCATCGCCGCGCGGGCGTCCGATATCGATGTCGTGTGGGTCAACGGCTACGGCTTCCCGATCGGCAAGGGCGGACCGATGTTCTGGGCCGGACTTGAAGGCGCGGCGAAGATCGTCGAGCGCTTGGAGCATTGGCATGGGCGGACCGGCAGGGCGATCTTCGAGCCGGCGCCGGTGCTGAGAAAGTTTGCCGAGACGGGATCGTGGGAAGGTGCGGGCGGCGCCCCATAACGTCGTCATTCCAGGGCGGAGCGAAGCGTAGACCCGAGGATGACGAACGCCGAGGCGGCACACCAAATTTGACCATGTGGACAAATCTCAACCACCGTTCCATAGTCTCTCGTCTGACATTTTTTTGAACGGCCGGCTCGACACGGCTGTCGAACAGAGGGGCACTTCAATGGAAAACGAACGTAGCAAAACGCAGCGCGCCGGCCTGTCGCGGCGCAACATGCTGGAACTCGGCGCGCTCGGCCTTGCGGCGGCGGCACTGCCCGGCGCGGCCTTCGCCAAGGATAAGAAGCTGAAGGTGGCGGCGATCTTCGCCACGCCGATCGAGGAGCCGTGGGATAATCAGATCCATGTCGCCCTGCAGAAGGCCGAGAAGGAACTGGGCATCGAGTACAAATGGTCGGAAAAGGTGCAAACCGCCGACTTCAGCCGCGTGATGCGCGAATATGCGCAGGGCGGCTACCAGCTGGTGCTGGGCGACGCTTTCGCCGCCGAGCGTGAATCGCGCCGCACGGCAAAACAATTCCCGAAGACGGCTTGGCTGTTCGGCTCGGGTGCTGGGCCCGCCGAGCCGAATTTCGGCGTCTTCGACAATTGGATCCACGAACCCGCCTATCTCTCCGGCATGATCGCCGGAAAAATGTCGAAGTCAGGCACGGTCGGCGCCGTCGCGGCCATGGGCATTCCGGAAGTGAACCGGCTGGTCAACGCCTTCTTCGCCGGCGCCAAGGAGGTCAACCCGAACATCAAGAAGAAGGTCGCCTTCATCGGCTCCTTCTTCGATCCGCCCAAGGCTAAGGAAGCGGCCGTGGCGCAGATCGATGCCGGCGTCGACGTCATCTATGCCGAGCGTTTCGGCGTCATCGAGGCGGCTGTCGAGAAGAAGATTTTTGCCATCTCCAACATGTCCGACCAGTCGAGCCTCGGGCCGGATACGGTCATCACCGGCCCGGTGTGGGACATGTACCCGACGGTCGAGCAGGCGATCAAGCTGGTCAAGGCCGGCGTCTTCACCGCGCAGGACTATGGCGATTTCTCGCGCATGGCCAAGGGCGGCTCGTATCTGGCGCCCTTCCACAAATTCGACAAGACGCTGCCCGCCGACGTCAAGGACCTGGTCGAGAAGAAGAAGGCCGAGATCCTCGAAGGCAATTTCCGCGTCGACGTCGACGAGAACACGCCGGTTTCGGATTGACGCCTGGGGTGGCGCGAGGCCCGATCTCTGGCCTGCCGGACCCTCGAGGGGAGCAGCCTTGCCGACTTGTGCTCCAAGGTTGGCGATTGGCGAAAGTGGAGCTGACATCTGATCTCCCCCTCTGAGGGGGAGATGGCCGACAGGTCAGAGAGGGGTGCAGCGCTGCCCTCCGTAGTTAGCCGGATCGCAAATCCAGGGAGCACCCTTGTCCGCCCCACTCATCGAAATGCGCGGCATCACCAAGCGCTTCGGCGCCGTCAAGGCGAACGAGGCCGTCGATCTCAGCGTCGCGCCGGGCGAGATCCTTGGGCTGCTCGGCGAGAACGGCGCCGGTAAGACGACGCTGATGAACGTGCTATTCGGCGCCTATGCGCCGGACGCCGGCGATATACTGGTCGAAGGCAGGGCCGTCGCCATCCACAATTCGGCCGATGCGCTCGCCGCCGGCATCGGCATGGTGCACCAGCATTTCCACCTCGCGCCGCGGCTGACGGTGCTGGAAAACCTCCTGATCGGCATTCCCGGCAAGTCCGGCCGCATCGACCGTGAGCGCGGGCTTGCCCGCCTGGACGAAATAAGCCGGCAGTATGGGCTGAGCCTCGACCCAAGCCTGCCGGTCTCGGCGCTGTCGGTCGGCGAGCAGCAGCGGCTGGAGATCATCAAGGCGCTGTTCCGCGGCGCCAGGCTTTTGATCCTCGACGAACCGACGGCGGTGCTGGCGCCGAGCGAGGTCGACGGCCTGTTCGCCGCCCTGCGCTCGATGGCGGCGCAAGGGCTCGGCATCATCTTCATCTCGCACAAGCTGAATGAAGTTCGCGCCCTCACCCATCGCTGCGTGGTGCTGCGCCACGGCAAGGTCGCCGGCAGCGTCGACCGTCCGGCGCAAACGACCTCGGCCGAGATGGCGAAGCTGATGTGCGGCCACGAAATCGTGCCGCCGGTCAAGGAGGCTTCGACGCCCGGCGCTTCCGTGCTGACGCTCGACGGCATTTCCACCGCCGGCCATGCCGGGACGCCGTTGCGCGACGTCTCGCTTTTCATTCGCGCGGGCGAGATCCTGGGCATCGCCGGCGTCTCCGGCAATGGCCAGCGGGCGCTTGCCGACGTCATTTCCGGCATGCTGGCGCCCAAGGCCGGAGCGATGACGATAGCCGGCAAAACGGTTGCGCAGTTTTCGCCGCGCGAGCTGCAGGCGCTCGGCCTCGGCCGCATACCGGAAGACCGGATGACGACCGGCCTCGTCACCAACCTCCCACTCGCCGATTCCATGGTGCTGCCGCGCATCGGCACCGAGGCATTCAGCCACAAGGGACTTCTCAATCCGGCCGCGATCCGTGCCTTCGCCGAAGCGCAGATCAAGGCCTACGACATTCGCTGCCCCGGCCCGATGGTGCGCGCCGGCGCGCTGTCGGGCGGCAATCTGCAGAAGGCGCTGCTGGCCCGCGAACTCGCCTTCGACCCGAAGGTGCTGATCGTCTCGCAGCCGACGCGCGGGCTCGATATCGGCGCCGCCCGCTTCATCCACGAGAAGTTCCTGGCCATGCGCGCCAAGGGCTGCGGCATCATCGTCATCGGCGAGGACCTCGAGGAATTGCTGATGCTCTCGGATCGCATCGCGGTGATGTATGAGGGCCGCATCGCCGGCACGCTTCCCAGCGCGCATGCCACCGTCGCAAGGCTCGGCCTGATGATGACCGGCGCAGGGCACACCGAGGAGGCGGCCTGATGTTTCGCCTCGAAGTCCGCGCCTCGACACCCGCCTGGTTCAACCTCGCGCTGCCGCTCTTGGCCATCGCCGCGACGCTCATCCTGTGCAGCGGCCTGATTGCCATCGCCGGAGCCGGCGTGGTCGAAGCCTATGGCGTCATGCTGTCCGCCTCGCTCGGCGACAGCTACGCCATCACGGAAACCCTGGTGCGCGCCGCACCCATGATCTTCACCGGCCTTGCCGTGGCCATCGCCTTCCGCGCCAAATTCTGGAACATCGGCGCCGAAGGTCAATTGCTCGCCGGCGCGGTGGCAAGCTGCTTCGTCGGCGCTATCCCGATGCCGGGCTATCTCGCCATGCTGTTGATGGCGCTGGCGGGGGCCGCGGCAGGCGCGCTCGTCGCGCTGGTCCCCGCCACTTTGCGCGTAAAATTCAAGGTCGACGACGTGGTGAGCTCGCTGCTGCTCAACTCGGTCATCTATTACGCGCTGATGGCGCTGATCGAGGGACCGTGGAAGGACACGTTCAGCGGCTACCCGATCTCGCCGCCGATCGAGGACGCGGCCAATTTCCCGGTGCTGATCGAAGGCACGCGCCTGCATCTCGGCGTCGTCATGGCGTTGATCGCCGCACCGCTTTGCTGGTTCCTGATCGCGCGCACTACGCTCGGCTTCCGCATCCGCGTCACCGGCGAGAACCTGGAAGCCGCCCGCTATGGCGGCATCAACGTGCAGCGCGTGCTCATCTCCACCGCGCTGCTGTCCGGCGCGCTGGCCGGGCTCGCCGGCGTTGGCGAGGTCGGCGGCGTGCACTTCCAGGTGATGAGCGACATCTCGCCGGGCTATGGCTATTCCGGCATCGTCGTCGCGATGCTCGCCCGGCTCAACCCGCTCGGCGTGGTGCCGGCGGCGATTTTCCTGGCCGCAGTCATGACCGGCGCCGAGGCGATGTCGCGCGCGACCGGCGTGCCGGCCTTCCTCAGCGACGTCATCCAGGGCACGGCGCTGCTTGCCATGCTGGTGGCGCTGCTTTTCACCGCTTACCGCATCCGCCGCGTGGGAGCGCAAAGATGAGCGCGGTGTTCGAGCAGATTTTCCAGGTCGGCTTCCTCGCCGCCATCATCCGCATCGCCACGCCGCTCGCTTTCGCGACATTGGGGGAAATGTTTTCCGAGCGCGCCGGCGTGCTCAATCTCGGCATCGAGGGCATCATGCTGCTCTCGGCGATGGCGGGCTTCACAGCCGCCAGCCTGAGCGGCAGCCTGTGGCTGGGCGTGCTTGTCGCGGTGTTGACCGGCATGCTGATGGGCGCGCTGCATGCGCTGTTCACGGTGGCACTGGGCCTCAGCCAGCATGTCTGCGGCATCGGCGTGACATTGTTCTCATCCGGCCTTGCCTATTTCCTCTACCGCCTGATCTTCGGCCAGCAATCGGTGCCGCCGAGCATTACCGGCTTCAGGCCGGTGGCTATCCCGCTGCTCTCGGACATTCCGATTTTAGGCCCGGCGGTGTTCAACCAGTTCACGCTCGTTTATCTCGCCATCATCGCCGTCCCGCTCGCTGCCTTCGTGCTCTACCGCACGCCATGGGGGCTTTCCGTGCGCATGGTCGGCGAGAACCCGCGCGCGGCGGACTCGGCCGGCGTCAGCGTGGTCGCCACGCGCTTTCAGGCGGTGATCCTCGGCGGCGCGCTGATGGGCCTTGCCGGCGCCTTTCTCACCATGGCGCAGTTCAACGCCTTCACCTTCGGCGTCGTATCCGGACGAGGCTGGGTGGCGATCGCGCTGGTGGTGTTCGGCCGCTGGGACCCATGGCGCTCGGCGGGCGCCGCACTGCTCTTCGCCTTCGTCGACGCGCTGCAGCTCAGGATGCAAGCGAGCGGCCTCGGCCACGTCCCTTATGAAGCGTTCCTGATGCTGCCCTTCATTTTCACCATCGTCGCCATGGCTTTCATGTCGCGCAACGCGGTCGCGCCTTCGGCGCTGCTGAAGCCGTTCCGACGGGAGGAGCGTTAGACGAGGAACGCCTTTCCTCTCCCTCCGGAGGGGGGAGAGGTGGCGCTGCGAAGCAGCGACGGAGTGGGGGAACCGCCTTGCAACCGTCGCCAACGAATATTGAAATGGGGCCCAGGCGCAAGAGTATTTCGGCAACCGCGCCAAGGGTCGACCCCCCACTCCGTCGAGCTACGCTCGACACCTCTCCCCCGATCGACGGGGGAAGAGGAAGGCGCCAAGCTGGCCTCAAATCGCCGTGAACGCGTTGTCGACAAACAGATGCGCGCCGTTGACGAAGCTCGACTCGTCGCTCGCCAAGAACAGCGCGGCCTTCGCCACTTCCTCCGGCTCGCCGATGCGGCCCTGCTGCGCGGCCATCGCCGCGTCCGAGACGTCGACGCCGAGCTTGCCGAGATCGGCCACTTCGCGCAAGCCATGCGGCGTGCGAATGAAGCCGGGACAGACGGCGTTGCAGCGGATGTTGCGGTCGCGGAATTCCACCGCGATCGCCCGCGCGAACATGTGGCAGGCGCCCTTGGTCGTGTCGTAGAGCACTTCGTTCGGCGTTGCCGCCACGGCCGAGATCGACGAGGTGCAGACGATCGAGCCGCCGCCTGCGGCGATCATGCCGGGCAGCACCGCGCGCGTCATCAGGAACATCGAGCGCACATTGACGGCATGCAGCCAGTCCCATTCCTGCAGCGTCGTTTCCAGGAACGGTTTGATGACGATGGTGCCGGCATGGTTGAACAGCACCGTGACCGGGCCGAGCTTTTCCGTCGCCGCCTTCACCGCCGCTTCGACCTGCGCTTCGTCTGAAACGTCGGCCACGAAATGCTCCGCGACATGGCCCCGCGCCCGGATCGCCGCGGCGGTCTTGCCGGCCGCCTCGCCATTGCGGTCGATGATCGCCACCTTGGCGCCTTCGGCGGCAAACAATTCCGAAGCCGCCCCGCCCATGCCCGTCGCGCCGCCGGAAACGATGGCAACCTTACCCGCCAGCCTTCCACCCATTCTTATTGCTCCTTCAGTGCCGCCCATATTGGCCCAAGCGATGCTATCCGTCATGCGCGAGGCGGCCAAGACCGTTCGAGCGATTGGATATTGTACCTGTGAACGCCGCGAAAACGGCCGATTTTCAACCGTTCGGCCAGATTGCCTGTGTTCCGATATCGGCCACACTGCCTGCGCTGCGAGTATGGAAAACCACGATCCGTCCTCTTTTAAAAAATTCATTCCAGGAATCGCTCGAAAATAACAATCGACAAAGTCTACTAACTTTATAGATTAATGGTCGTGACGGAGGTCGATATGTCCTATATCCAGAACGCCCAGGCCGCCCGCAAGGGGCAAAGGCTGACTGCCGATCAGAGCTGGAGGCCCGCCTATGGCGGCACCTTCGCCTATCTCGTCTTCGCGCTTGCATTCGTGTTCACCGGCGCGGTGATCCTGGGGCTGATCCCCTGATCCAGGGCGGGCCGAGACCCGCCGTCAAACAATCTGAGTCGAGTAATCGGAGTGGCCAGGGCGTCGTCGCGCGCCAACGTCTCGGATTTGGTTAGTAGGCTTTGAAGCGGGGCAAGCCAACGTGATGGAGGAGATGGCAATGCCGATCGAGTTCACGCATGTTCCAGGCAAGCCTGCCAATGGCAGCTTCTTCTACGACTTCGCCGAAACCGCGACCAGATTGTCGCTGATCGAGGACGCCGGTTTCCGCAGGCTGGTGGTCGACGATCCGGCCGGACTGCTCACCAATATGGACATCGCCGCGCAGACGCTCGACCGCACCGGCTCGCTCGAAGTCGTCTTGACGCATTGGGCCGGCGTGATCAAGCCGACCGTGGCGGCAAGGCAGCTCGCGGCGCTCGATCGAAAAAGCGGCGGCCGCCTGTCGCTTCGCATGCTGAGCGAGCCGCTGGAAGACAGCGATGCCGAGGCCCGGCCTGTTGGCCACAGCGTGGTGTGGCAGCGCATCGACGAATATCTGGTGCTGTTGAAGCGCCTGTGGTCGAACGACAGGCCCTTCGACCATGAAGGCGCCTTCTACAGCGTCCGCGGCGGCTTCGTGCGGCGCAAGGGGCCGCATGGCGCCGACCTTGCCATCCGTCTCGGCGGGCAGTCCGGCACGGCCTTGAAGGTCGCCGGAAAGCACGCCGACGTCTTCGAGTTGGCCGCCGGTTCGCCGGACGAGGTCGCGCAATTGATGCAGCGCGTGCGCGGCGCCGCGGCGGAACATGGCCGCGCCGGCAGGTTGCGCTTCGCGCTGCCTGTCCGCATTCGCCCGCACGGCTGGACAGGCACTCCGGATCACAAGGCGGTCGAGCTTGCCGGGCCGCCGGCGCGGATCGCCCTGGCGCTGCTGCCCTACGCGGCGCTTGGCATCGAGGAATTCATGATCGGCGGCATCGACCGCCCAAGCGACATCACCCGTATCGGACGCGAGACGATCACGCTGGTCGCGAATTCGCTGGCGCGGCGCGAGGTGGAGGTTCCGCAACCGGGATGCTTGCGTCCCAGACCTTCCCTGAGATCCACCTTCGCTAACGCCGGCCTTCCTACGGCTGGGATGAGCAATCCAGGCCGTCCATGACGTAATCCGCGAACAGGAAATCACGGATGCCGGCGATCCGGCCGTTCTCCCAATCGATGAGGATGAAGTAGCGCGGCGGCCTCTCTGGACGGTCCGGGCTGGTGACCAGGATGGCGGGCCGGCCTTCGACAAGGCCGGTCGTGAAATGCCAATGCGTTTCGTCTGCATAGCGGCCGAAATAGTTGCCGACATATTCCTTGCCGTCGGCGCGCAAGCGGTTGACCAGCTCAAGCTTCACGTCCTCGGCCAGCAGGCCGCGCAGGGTATCAAAGTCCCTGGCGTTGAAGGCGGCCACATAGTCGCCGAGGCGTCGCATGTCCTGCGGGTCGAGCGCCGGGCGGGGCGGCGCGATGCGCGGCGCGGCCGCCAGCTTGCGCAGGCTGTCGCGGCCCCGCTGCAGCGCGCCCTTGACCGCCGTGTCGGAGGTTTCGAGGATTTCGCCGATCTCCTCCAGGCTGTGGCCGAGCACATCCTTCAGCACGACCGTGCATCTTTGCGCCGGCGGCAGTTGCATCAGCTCGGCCAGGCTCGCCTCGGCGGCCATGCGCGCATCCAGCGCCGAATTCTCGTCGGCGATCATGTCGAGCTCGACCTCGCTTTCGCGCCCCCGCGATCGGGCGCGCTTGCGCAGGAAGTCGAGGGCCGCGTTGTGCGCGATACGAAACAGCCAGGGCTCGGTCTTGTCGGGCATGTCGCCATTCCTGATCGCCACGAAGCCTTTGGCCAAAGCTTCCTGGACGATGTCTTCGCCATCGATGACCGATCCGACCATGCGCGAGGCGTAGCGGTGCAACTTGGCCCTCAGGCCGGCGGCATCGCGCTCGAAGGCGCGAAGCCTGGTTTCGGTCGCCGCAACGGACTGATCCTGCGAACCGGTCACGCAACCTCCTAGTCTTCGATCCCGCCCGTATGGGAAAAGGTCGTGTGACCCATCATGCTCTCGCCGGCGGCCAGCTCGATGATGCTCCTCATGTAATCGGCGAAGCGGGGATCGCCGCGGAAGGCGGCGATGTCCTCCGCCGAACGCCATTGCGAGATATTGGCGACCTTGCTGCCGTCGCCGCCGACGACCACCGACGACGACAGCGAGCCCGGCTGCTTGCTGAAGAAGATCCTCGTTCCTTCGGCAAGCGTGTTGGCGAGTTCCTGCTGCTTGCCCGGCTTGGCGGTGAAGACGTTGATCAGGGTCACTGTGGTCGACATGGCTTGGCTCCGTTTGTCCTGATGGCGGAGGCCGTCGCGGCTCTCGCACCCGTTACGACCCTCAAGACGAAGCCGAAACCGAAAACGGAACGGTGGGGCTGAAAAGAATTTCGATGGAACCACGAAATCCTCAGCGCATTGCGCCCGCGAGCTGCCGTAACGCGGCAATGACCGCCGCCGAATCCGCCAGCGCGCCGAAGACGCCGTCCTCGACCGCCACCATATGCAGCGCTGCTTCGTGAGCGTACTGGTCGCCGCTGGCGCAGGCGTCCGAAATCGTCAGGCACTGGAAGTTGCGGTCGCACGCCTCGCGCAATGTGGTGTGCACGCAGACATCCGTCGTGCAGCCGGTGAACAGAAGATGCGTAATGCCGCGCGCCCGCAAAACAAGCTCCAGATCCGTGTAGGTGAAGGCGCTGTTGCAGGTCTTGTCGATGATGATGTCCTGCGGCGCCACGTCGATGTCGGCGGAGATCTGGAAGCCCGGGCCGGAGCGTAGCAGGACATCGGTGCCGTCGAGGCCAGCCCGCTTGCGCCGCCATTTTTCGTAGGGCGTCATGTCGGCCATATCGGCGCGATAGCCCTGCCTGGTGTGGATGACAGTGAGCCCGGCGGTTCGAGCGGCCTCGATCAGCCGGTTGACCGCCGGCAGGATGGCTCTCAGCGGCGATGGATCGTAGCCTTTCCTGGCGAAATAGCCCGTCGGCGACAGGAAATCCTCCTGCAGGTCGATCACCAGCAGCGCCGTGTGCTGCGGCACCAGCCTGCCGTCATAGGGAAAGTCGAAGGGTATCGCCTTGATCATAGGCCGCCTGCCTTGGTTGTTGTGCGCGCATCGTGCCCAGCAACTGCCTTGCCGTCCAGACTTTGCAGCGTGCCGAACCGATATCGGGGAACGCGTTGCAATTCTTGATAACTGAAGTCATCTTTATAGTTGACTTGCAAAGTCATGTTTCATAGTCAACCGGCATTGGCCGCCTGGCACCTGCCTTGGATGGCGGCCGCTGCATTGGAGGCGGATGTTGGCCGGAGCTGGGACAGGCTTTCATGTCGACGCCGTGCGCTTTGCCGTCGGCGGACGCACGCTGCTCGGTCCGGTCTCGCTCGATCTGCACCGTCCGCGCGTCTACGGCCTTGTCGGCCACAACGGCTCGGGCAAGTCCACCCTGCCAGCCGATCGGATATGTGCAATGATGAAGCGAGGACGAGCCTTGTCCCGAAACGGTCTTTTCGCGGCGCTGGCCGCGTCCCTCATTCTTTCGGCCGGCCTCGCCAGGGCGCAGGAACAGCCGGCGGCACCCACCGTGCAGGCGCCCCTCGGGCTGGCTCCGGCAGCACAAGCACCCGTCGCTCCGGTCCCGCAAATGCCGGCGGCGCCGGCGCCCGCCACGCCGGTGGAACCGGGCATCCAGCCGGCCCCGAACAGCGCCACAGGCGAAGAGCGCTCCATCTCGCTGGCACTGCCGCATGACCTTTCGCCCTGGGGCATGTTCATGAATGCCGACATCGTCGTGAAGGCGGTGATGGTCGGGCTGGCCTTCGCTTCCCTGGTCACCTGGACCATCTGGCTCGCCAAGTCGCTGGAGGTGTTCGGCGGCAAGCTGAGGGCCCGTCGCGCCGCCGCCGCGATCGGCAACGCCGCGACGCTGATGCAAGCCGGCCGCGCGCTTGGCCACAGCGGCGGCCCGGCCGCGCTTCTGGTGCGGGCGGCGGAAGAAGAAAGGGCGCTTTCGGCCGGCGCGCTCGACCATGCCTCCGGCGATGGTCTGAAGGAACGCGTCGCCTCCAGGCTTGCGCGCATCGAGGCGGCGGCGGCCCGGCGCATGTCGCGCGGCACCGGCCTGCTCGCCACCATCGGTTCGACGGCGCCCTTCGTGGGCCTGTTCGGCACCGTCTGGGGCATCATGAACGCCTTCATCGGCATCTCGCGGGCGCAGACCACCAATCTGGCGGTCGTGGCGCCCGGCATCGCCGAGGCGCTGCTTGCGACCGCCATGGGCCTTGTCGCGGCCATTCCGGCGGTCGTCATCTACAACGTCTTCGCGCGTTCGATAGCCGGCTACAGGCAGATCCTGGCCGACGCCTCAGCCGGCGTCGAGCGGCTGGTGAGCCGCGACCTCGATTTCCGCAGAGTGCCGCCGGCAACCGCCATGGCGGCGGAGTAACGGCGATGGCGGCGCGGATTCGCGAGACTGCCGGCGACGATCTCGAGGAAAGCCACTACATCAACGTCACGCCATTCATCGACGTCATCCTGGTGCTGTTGATCATCTTCATGGTCGCGGCGCCGCTCGCCACCGTCGACGTCAATGTCGACCTGCCCGGATCGACGGCAACGCCGGCGCCGCGACCCGAGACACCGCTGTTCTTGACTTTGAAAACCGATCTCACGCTGGCGATCGGCAATGACAGCGTGCCCCGTCCGGCCTTTGCCGGCGTGCTCGACAGCCGCACCAAGGGCGACAAGCAGACACGCATCTTCCTGCGCGCCGACAAGACGGTCGGCTATGGCGACCTGATGGAAGTCATGAACCTGCTGCGCCGCGCCGGCTATCTCAAGGTCGCGCTGGTCGGCCTCGAAACAGCTGACGACGCCGGCGGGCGGGCCGTGCCCGAAATGCCCGCGGCCGGCGCGAACCTCGTCCCGGCGCCCGGCGGAAACTCGGCGCCATGACGGTTGCCGCCCGCTCCCGGATTTCCCAGCCGCGCTTCGGCGCGCCTGGGGCCGGCCTGTGGACGAGCGCCGCCGCGATCATTCTGGCCGCGCATGTGGCGGTCGCCTATGCGGTGCAGAACCTGAGTTTCGCCGAGATGCAGGATGGCGGTCCGCCGCCGGCGCTGGCGGTCGAGATGGCACCGCTCGTCATCGCGCCCGCCGTGCCGGAAGAGGCGGCGATGCTGGACATGGTGACACCGGAGCCGCCCGATGCGGCGGACACGGAAAAGCCTGTCGGCGTAAAACCGGCAACCGACCCGGTGCCGGCTGTGGAACAGGCCGAGCCCGTGGCCGAACAGCCATCCGATGCCGACGATACGCAAGAAGCCGAGCGGGCCGCGCCGGCAACAATTGCTGCTCTGAGCGAGCAGAAGCCGCTGGGCGGGGTCGTGCCGGACCCTGTCGAGGCTATCACCCCGGACGTCGTCATTCCGCCGCCGCAACCGAAACCCGTGGAAGCGCAGGTGAAGGTGCAAAAGCCGGCCGAACCCAGGAAGAAGGCCGACAAGAAACCGGTCGGAAAACCGAAGGAACGGGTCAGGAAGGAAAAGGCGCTCTCACCCAAGGCGACGACCACCGCCAGCATCGACGCCAAGGCGGCGGCGAAGGCGGCCGCGCCACTGTCCTCGAATGCGCCGCGCTCGAGCGTCAGCCCGTCGCGCTGGAATTCCAGCCTGGCGGCATGGATCAGGCGGCACACCCGCTATCCGAGCGCGGCGCGCTCCAGGCGTGCCGAGGGCACGCCGAGCGTGACCTTCACGGTCGACACCTCCGGCAGGGTGGTCTCGGCCCGACTGGCGCGATCCTCGGGCGACGGCGATCTCGACCGCGCGGCCCTCGGCGCCTTGCAGGGCGCCTCGGTGCCGGCGCCGCCGGCGGAGCTCGGCGCGCGCGTCACCCGCACCGCGCCCTTCGTGTTCAGCCTGCGGGACTAGATGGCCGTTCAACTTTCAGGCTTGACTGACGGGCGGTACGGAATAGGGTAGCCCGCGAAAATACCGGCTTTGGTCGCCGGGCGGCAAGAATGCCTCGTATGCCTCGCCCATCCGGCGCTGGCTGCGGGGCTTTTTCATTTTTGGGGCCTTGCTTGAAACGACGTATCGAGATCGGCATCCTCTATTCCCGGTCAGGCAGCTACCAGCTCGTCTCTGACGCCTGCCGGCTGGGGGCGATGCGGGCGATCGCCGACATCAACGCCGATCGCGCGCAAGGCATCGAGCTCGTCCCGGTCGAGCGCGATCCGCAAAGCAATGCCGACCGCTACGCGACGCTCTGCGAAGACATCTTCCGCACCAGCAGCGCCCGCCATGTCGTCGGCTGCATCACCTCCTGGAGCCGCAAGGAGACGATTCCCGTGCTGGAGAAGGCGGGCGGCATGCTCTGGTACGCCTGCCCGTATGAAGGCTTCGAGGCCAACGAGCATGTCGTCTACATGCATGCCTGCCCGAACCAGCATCTGGTGCCGCTGATGGCTCATGTCGCGCCGCGTTTCGGCGCCAACGGCTTCCTGCTCGGCTCGAACTACATATGGGGCTGGGAGATGAACCGCGTCGCGCGCGACCTGATCGCCGACGCCGGCGGCAAGGTGCTCGGCGAGCGCTATCTGCGCATCGGCGAGACCGACGTTTCGCGCCTGATCGACGAAATCCGCGTCACGCGGCCGAATTTCATCCTCAACAACCTGATCGGCACCTCGTCCTATGCTTTCCTCGCCGCCTATCGCGACCTGGGACGAGAGGATGCGGCCTTCAGGCCTGGCGTCTGCCCGGTGATTTCGTGCAATCTCACCGAGGGCGAGCTGCCGGCGATCGGCGAAACGGGCAAGGGCCATCTGTCGGCCGGACCCTATTTCGCGCCGCGCCCGGCTGCCTTCGCCTCGTCCTTCGAAGCCTCCGCCTATGCCTCGGTGCAGGTGATGGCGGACGTGCTTGCCGGCAACCCCGACGCCGGCCCGGCGGAATTCTCGAAAGCTTTCGCCGAGCGCCGCTTCTCGACCCGCCTCGGGCCGATCGCCATCGATCCGCACACCCAGCATGCGACCCTGCCGGTGATCATCGGGCGTATTGCCGACGGCTTCTTCGAGGTGGTCAGCCGCGAGGAAGAGGTGGCGCCCGATCCCTATCTTTCGCGCTACGATCCAGCCAAGGTCTTCGGCCGTCCGCGGCTCAGGGTGGTGTCGTGAGCCGCGCCGCGCGCATCCCCAATCTCGGCGGCGCCAAGGCGTTCGTGCTGCATCGTCCGCACACCACGGTGCAGGCGATCACCAGGCAGTTGTCGGCGATCGGCCTCGCGGCGGTCGAGTGCTGGCCGCATCTGCCGGCGGAGTCGCTCGCGGCGGATTTCGTGTTCTTCGACGCCGACCTCGGCTTCGACGAGCAGTTCCCGTGGAAGCCCGGCGAGGCGCCGATGCCGCTGGTGGCGCTGATCGGCTCGGAGGCGCCGGGCCGCATCGAATGGGCGCTGTCGCACAAGGCCGATGCGCAATTGCTGAAACCTGTCGGCACCGCTGGCGTCTACAGCGCGCTGCTCATCGCCCGGCAGAGTTTCGAGGCGCGCAGGCAGCTTGCCGGCGAGATCGCGTCGCTGCGCCAGCGCGTCGGCGAGCGCCAGACCATCGTGCGCGCGGTCGCGGCTTTGTCGAAAGGCAGCGACGACGACCGCGCCTACGCGCAGCTCAGATCGCTGGCGATGAACTGGCAGATCAGCGTCGAGGAAGCCGCCCGGCGCATCGTGGCGATGACGGAAGCGGAGGGCGGCGATGACCAATCCCATCGCGCCTGACCTTGCGGCGGGCCGGATGCCGGCAAAGCCGCGCGCTGGCGTCTGGCGCCGGCTGGTCAGGCGGCCGCTGGCGCTGCTCGGGCTGTTCATTATCGCCATCGTGCTTGCGGGCGCCATCCTCGCGCCATGGCTGACCGGCTACGATCCCAACGAGCAGATGTTCGACGGCCTGACGCTCGAAGGCTCGCCTTTGCCGCCGAACGCCAAGTTCTGGCTGGGCACCGACCTGCTCGGCCGCGACCTGTTGACCCGCATCCTGTTCGGCGCCCGCACCTCGCTGATCATCGGCGTCGTCGCCAACGGCGTGGCGCTTCTGATCGGCACGCTGGTCGGCGTCACGGCGGGCTATTTCCGGGACTGGATCGGCAGCGCGCTGATGCGCTTCACCGACCTGATGATGGCCTTTCCCGCGCTGCTTTTAGCCATCTGCCTGGCGGCGGTGTTCGAGCCGAGCCTCTGGATCGTCGCCATGGTGATCGCGCTGGTCAACTGGGTGCAGACCGCGCGCGTCATCTACACCGAAACCTCGTCGCTCTCCGAACGCGAGTTCATCGATGCCGAGCGCACGATAGGGGCGAGCGCGCCGCGTATTCTGATCCGCCACATCCTGCCGCATCTCCTGCCGACCATCATCGTCTGGGGCACGCTCGGCATCTCGACCACGGTGCTGCTCGAAGCCACGCTCAGCTATCTCGGCATCGGCGTGCAGCCGCCAACGGCGTCATGGGGCAACATCATCTTCGAGAACCAGACCTATTTCCAGGCGGCGCCCTGGCTGGTGTTCTTCCCGGGCGCCGCGATCCTGGCGCTCGCGCTGGCCTTCAACCTGATCGGCGACGCGCTGCGCGACATCCTCGACCCGACGCAGAGAGGGCGGGAATAATGGGGGGCCGGTCATGATCGCCTATCTCGGCCGCCGGCTCATCCAGTCGCTGCTCATCCTGCTCGGCGTCTCGCTGATCACCTTCGCGCTGCTCTATCTTTTGCCGGCCGATCCGGTGCGCCAGATCGCCGGGCGCAGCGCCACCCCCGAAACGGTGGAGAACATCCGACGCCAGCTCGGGCTCGACCAGCCCTTCATCGTCCAGTACTGGCACTATCTCACGAGGCTCGTCAGTGGCGATCTCGGCCGCTCCTACATCCAGCGCTCGGAAGTCACCGAACTCATCGTCTCGCGGCTGCCGGCCAGCCTGCTGCTGATGGTCGGCGCCATCCTGAGCGAGCTGGCCATCGGCCTCACCATGGGGCTGATCGCCGCCGTCAGGCGCGGCACCGCCACCGACCAGACCTTGATGGTCGCCTCCTTCGTCGGCGTCTCGGCGCCGCAATTCGTCGTCGGTCTGCTCCTGCTCTACGTCTTCGCCGTCAGGCTCGGCTGGTTCCCGATCGGCGGCTACGGCAGCTGGCGCCACCTCGTGCTGCCGTCGCTGACCATGGGCATACTCGGCGCCGGCTGGTACGCGCGCATGATGCGCTCGTCGATGATCGACGTGCTGCGCCAGGACTATATGCGAACCGCCCGCGCCAAGGGACTGGCGCGCGGCGCCATCCTGTTCCGTCACGCGCTGCCCAACGCCATCCTGCCGGTCGTCGCCATGATCGGCATCGACGTGGGCATCTTCATGGGCGGCATCGTGGTGGTCGAAAGCGTGTTCGGCTGGCCCGGCATCGGCCAGTTGGCCTGGCAGGCCATCCAGCGTGTCGACATCCCGATCATCATGGGCGTCACCCTGGTCTCGGCCTTCGCCATCGTGCTCGGCAACCTTCTCGCCGACATCATCGCCCCCTTCATCGACCCCCGGATTAAACTCAGATGAAAATGAAAACCGAACAGAGAAAGGGAACATAAAAATGAAAAAGTTTCTCGCATCCACCGTCGCGGCATCGGCGCTTGTGCTGATGCTCGGCATGGCAAGCGCGCGCGCCGAGGACGCGGTCGACCCGAACATCAAGCAGGGCGGCGCCATCACCATCACCTACAAGGACGATGTCGCGACCCTCGACCCGGCGATCGGCTATGACTGGCAGAACTGGTCGATGATCAAGAGCCTGTTCGACGGGCTGATGGACTATGAGCCGGGCACGACCAAGCTCAAGCCCGATCTCGCCGAAAGCTACGAGATCTCGCCCGACGGCAAGACCTTCACCTTCAAGCTGCGCCATGGCGTGAAGTTCCACAACGGCCGCGAGATGACCGCCGACGACGTCAAATATTCGCTCGACCGCGTCACCAACCCGAAGACGCAGAGCCCGGGCGCCGGCTTTTTCGGCTCGATCAACGGCTATGACGATGTCGCCGCCGGCAAGGCGGAAGGCCTCTCCGGCGTCACCGTGGTCGACCCCTACACGATCAAGTTCGAGCTGACCCGGCCGGACGCCACCTTCCTGCATGTCATGGCGATCAACTTCTCGCATGTCGTGCCGAAGGAGGAGGTCGAGAAGTACGGCGCCGATTTCGGCAAGCATCCGGTCGGCACCGGCGCCTTCAAGCTCGCCGAATGGACGCTCGGCCAGCGCATCGTCTTCGAGCGCAATCCCGATTATTGGCACAAGGGCCTGCCGCATCTCGACAAGATCACCTTCGAGATCGGCCAGGAGCCGATCGTGGCGCTGCTGCGCCTGCAGAAGGGCGAGATCGACGTGCCCGGCGACGGCATTCCGCCGGCCAAGTTCCAGGAGGTGATGAACGATCCGGAGCAGAAGGCGCGCGTCGTGGTGGGCGGACAGCTGCACACCGGCTACGTCACCATGAACACCACCATGGCGCCCTTCGATAATGTCAAGGTGCGCCAGGCCGTCAACATGGCGATCAACAAGGGCCGCATCGTCCAGATGATCAACAATCGCGCGGTGCCGGCCAACCAGCCGCTGCCGCCCTCGATGCCCGGCTACGACAAGGCGTTCAAGGGCTATGCCTATGACGTCGCCAAGGCCAAGGCCCTGCTTGCCGAAGCCGGCCACCCCGACGGCTTCGAGACGCAGCTCTTCGCCATGAACACCGATCCCAATCCGCGCATCGCCCAGGCGATCCAGCAGGATCTGGCGGCCATCGGCATCAAGGCCAGCATCCAGTCGCTGGCCCAGGCCAATGTGATCGCCGCCGGCGGCGACAAGGCCGGCGCGCCGATGATCTGGTCGGGCGGCATGGCCTGGATCGCCGACTTCCCGGATCCCTCCAATTTCTACGGCCCGATCCTCGGTTGCGCCGGCGCTGTGCCGGGCGGCTGGAACTGGTCGTGGTATTGCAACAAGGACCTCGACGCCAAGGCGGCCGAGGCGGATTCCGTCGTCGACCCGGCCAGGTCCGACGAACGCGAGAAGATGTGGAGCGCGATCTATGACAAGATCATGGAGGACGCGCCCTGGGCGCCTGTCTTCAACGAGCAGCGCTTCACGCTGAAATCAGCCCGCATGGGCGGCGCCGACAATCTCTATGTCGACCCGGTCCATATCCCGATCAACTACGACAATGTGTATGTGAAAGATGTGCAGTAACTGCGACTACACCATCCACGGACGCCATCACCATTTCGGCTGGGACAATTCCTTCGCCCCGGCCGAACGGGTGGCGCCCGGTTCGACGCTCGAGTTCCAGTGCCTCGATGCGGCGGGCGGCCAGCTCCAGGCCGACAGCACGGTCGCCGACGTGGCCCGGCTCGACTTCTCCAAGGTCAATCCGGTGACCGGGCCGATCTTCGTCGAGGGGGCCGAGCCCGGCGATGCGCTGAAGGTGACGATCGAGATGTTTAAACCGTCCGGCTTCGGCTGGACGGCGAACATCCCGGGCTTCGGCCTGCTCGCCGACGACTTCAAGGAACCGGCGCTCAACATCTGGAAATACGACGCCACCTCGCTCGAGCCGGCGTTGTTCGGAACGAACGCCCGCGTGCCGCTGAAACCGTTCGCCGGCACCATCGGCAATGCGCTGGCCGAGACGGGCCTGCATTCGGTGGTGCCGCCGCGCCGCGTCGGCGGCAATCTCGACATCCGCGACCTTGCCGCGGGCACCATTCTCTATCTGCCGGTGGAAGTGCCCGGCGCGCTGTTCTCGGTCGGCGACACCCATGCCGCGCAAGGCGACGGCGAGGTATGCGGCACGGCGATCGAGAGCCCGATGGACGTCGTGCTGAAGCTCGACCTGGTGAAGGACGCGCGGCTGAAGACGCCGCGTTTCACCACGCCCGGCCCGGTGACGCGGCATCTCGACGCCAAGGGCTACGAGGTGACGACGGGCATCGGACCGGACCTTATGGCCGGGGCCAAGGAGGCCGTCAGCCAGATGGTCGACCTGCTGTCCGCCCGTTACAAGCTCGACCCGGTCGATGCCTACATGCTGGTCTCGGTCTGCGGCGATCTCAGGATCAGCGAGATCGTCGACATGCCGAACTGGGTGGTGTCGTTCTACTTCCCGCGCTGCGTGTTTGAATGAGCGCAGCCGTGGTCGACGAACACGCTGACGCCGTCGCAAAGGCGGCCGCGGGGCCGGTGCTCGAAATCACCGGCCTCTGCGTTGGTGTGCGCGGCGAGGACGGCGAGCGCGAAGTGGTGTCCGGCCTGTCGCTGTCGCTAAGACCCGGCGAGACGCTGTGCATCGCCGGCGAGTCCGGTTCCGGCAAGTCGATGACGGCGCTGGCGATCATGCAGCTCCTGCCGCAGCCGGCCGGCCGCATCGCTTCCGGGACGATCCGGCTCTTCGACAAGGATGGCAGTGCCATCGAACTGACGGCGCTCGACGAGCGCCGCATGCGCGGCATTCGCGGCGATCGCATCGCCATGATCTTTCAGGAGCCGATGACCTCGCTCAATCCGGTGCTGTCGATCGGCCGGCAGCTCACCGAATCGATCGAGGCGCATACCGGCCTTTCCCACGCCGAGGCGCAACGGCGCGCGGTCGAGGCGCTGAAGGCGGTTCGAATTTCCGAAGCCGAAAGCCGGCTGAAGCAGTTTCCGCACGAATTGTCGGGCGGCATGCGCCAGCGGGTGATGATCGCCATGGCGCTGGCGCTGGAACCTGACGTGCTGATCGCCGACGAGCCGACGACGGCGCTCGACGTCACGGTCCAGGGCGAGGTGCTGGAGCTGTTGCGCGACCTGCAGCGCGAGCACGGCACCAGCCTCATCCTCATCACCCACGACATGGGCGTCGTCGCCGAAATGGCCGACCGCGTCATCGTCATGCGCAACGGCCGCATGGTCGAGGAAGGCGCCACCGCCGACATTTTCGCCAGCCCGCGGGCCGCCTATACGCAAGAATTGCTGGCCGCCGTTCCGCGCATCGGCTCGGGCGCCGGTCGCCGCGTCACGGGAGGGGCAGCCGGCGCAACCGGGCAGGACAAGGTGGCGGTGGTGAACGACCTCCACGTCCGCTTCGACCTGCGCGGCGGCTTCTTCGGCCGCGTCAACCGGCGGGTACACGCCGTCGAGGGCGTTTCCTTCTCGATCGCGCCCAACGAGACGCTGGCGCTGGTCGGCGAATCCGGCTGCGGCAAGTCCACCACCGCCAAGGCGCTGGCCGGCCTCGTGCCCTATACCGGCGGCGTGACGATCGGCGGCCGCGAGCTCTCCGGGCTTGGCGGCGACGCGCGCAAGGCGGTGCGCCGCGACGTGCAGATGGTGTTCCAGGATCCTTACGCTTCGCTCGATCCGCGCATGCGCGTCGGAGATCTGGTGGCCGAGCCGCTTCTGATCCACGGCATCGGCTCACGGCAGGAACGCCAGAGCCAAGTGGCTGCCCTGTTCGAGCGGGTCGGCCTGTCGGCGGCACAGACGGAGCTCTATCCGCATGAATTTTCCGGCGGCCAGCGCCAGCGCATCTGCATCGCCCGGGCGCTGGCGCTGAGACCGAAGCTGATCATCGCCGACGAGAGCGTGTCGGCCCTCGATGTCTCGGTGCAGGCGCGCGTGCTCGATCTTTTGAAGGAGCTGCAACGCGAATTCGGCGTCGCCTATCTCTTCATCTCGCATGACATGGCAGTCGTCGAGAACATCTCGGACCGCGTCGCCGTCATGTATCTCGGCCAGATCGTCGAGATCGGCAGCCGCGACCAGGTCTTTTCCAACCCGCGCCATCCCTACACGCGGCGCCTTATCGACGCGGTGCCGGTTCCCGATCCGTCACGACGCCGGACACGCTTTTCCCGTCTCGACCGCGAAATTCCCAGTGCTACGCGGCGGATCGGCGAAAGCGTCTCAAAACTGGTGCTCAAGGACTTTGGCGACGGACATCTCGCCGCGGTCGCGGATTGACAGGCACCCGGAGCGGCGATCTGTCCGTTTCGGGAACGGCGCGAATGGTGGTAAAGCCTGAGGCAGCCACTCATCTATTTGGGAATCCAATGTCGGCCCTCACACGCCGCAAACTCCTGCAGGGCGCCGCGGCTGCCGGCGCGGCCGGTATCGGCCTCTCGGCCGCCGGCAAGTTTGCCGGCTGGGCGGCGCCGAAGCCTGAGCCGCTGGTCCTGAGGACCGCGAGCATCGAGGCGCGGCTGATGGACGGCGCGCCGACGAAGAATGTGCTGACCTACGGCGAAGCGGGCATGCCGCCGGTCGTCAGGATGAGGAAGGGCGAGCCGTTCGCCGCGCGGCTGATCAACGGCATCGACGATCCGACGACCATCCACTGGCATGGCATCCGCGTTCCCAACAAGATGGACGGCGTGCCGTTCCTGGTGCAGCCCTATGTCTATCAGGGCGACCGTTTCGACTACGCGTTTTCGCCGCCCGACGCCGGCACGTTCTGGTACCACCCGCATTGCAACACGCTGATCCAGATGGGTCACGGCCTGACCGGCGTGATCGTGGTCGAGAACCCGAAGGACCCGGTCTTCGATGTCGAGATGGTCGTCAACCTGCGCGACTGGCGGCTTGGCGACGACGGCCAGTTCATCGAGCCGTTCAGGCCGCGCGACGCGGCCAAGGCCGGCACCTTCGGCACCGTGCGCACCGCCAACTGGCTCGACCAGCCGCAATTCGATGCGCCGGCCGGCGGGTTGGTGCGACTTAGGGCGGCCATCACCGACGTCACCCGCATCTATGCCTTCCGCGTCGACGGCGCCGAGGCGACGGTCATAGCGCTCGACGGCAACCCGGTGCCGCAACGGTTCACGCCGGACGCCTTGCAGTTGGGACCCGGCCAGCGGCTGGAGCTTGCCATCCGCATGCCCGACGAGGAGGGCGCGATCGTCAGCCTGCGCGACGTGCGGGGCACCAAGCCGAAAATCCTGGCGACGCTGCGTTCGATCGGCAAATCGCTGAAGCGCGATCTGCGCGATCTCGGCCCGCTCGAAGCCAATCCGGTGGCGGAAGTGGATCTTGCCGGCGCCAAGCGGATTCCGCTGGCGCTGAGCGCCACGGCCGAAAACGTCGCGGCCGACGGCATTTGCGGCTCGCTCGGCTACAGTTTCTGGGCGATCAACAAGGTGCCGTGGCCGGGCGACACGCCTGACCCGACGGCGCCGCTCGCCGAACTGAAACTCGGCCGCAGCTACATCATCGACATGGAGAACCTCACGCCGCACGCGCACCCGATCCATTTGCACGGCCTGAGCTTCAAGGTGCTGTCGTCATCGACCAGGGCCGTCCAGCCGTTCGTTTCCGACACGTATCTCATCCAGCCCGACGAGAAGGTGCAGCTCGGCTTCGTCGCCGACAATCCCGGCGACTGGCTGCTGCATTGCCACATCATCGAGCACCAGAAGACCGGCATGACGAGCTATCTGCGGGTGGTATGAGCGCATCGGCGCGGGAAGGCGCCGGGCATTCCGCACTTATCTCGGGTTGACGCCTTTGGTCGATTGCCTAGGTAGGCAGGAGGGCGCCGGGGCGGCGTACAACTCCGACCGACAGGCATGACATCCTTGCGTATTCGAAAACTTGCCTTTGTCGCGGCAGGCATCTTCATCCTGTCGTCCTGCGTCATCCCCGACGATAGGTCGAGCATCGCGAAGATCGACGCCACCACGGCTGCCGCCCGCAAGGAGATGGTCGGTCTAAGCGAGGCCGATGTCCGCATGTGCGCCGGCTTTCCGACCGCGACGGCCGATGTGGGATCATCCGGCCAGATCTGGACCTATCAGCGCACGGTGCAACGCGGCAACCTCAGCATCGCTGTGCCCACGATGGCCGTGGGGGCGATCCCCGCGGTTGGAGGGTCGGTCAACGTCGCTCCCGGCGGCTATTGCAACACGCAGATCCGCATGATCGGCGGTCATGTCGCCGAGGTTGCCTATGCCGGCGACAACAATCTGCCGAACAGCATCGATGCGCTCTGCGTCAGCACGGTGGATGCCTGTGTGGCGTATGCGCGCCAACGCAATCACAAAGCGACGGCGGTCTCCCGATGAGTGGGATTAGGTCGGCTTGAGACTCCGCTTGCGTCAGCGTCCTCCGGGTTGAGTGGCGCCAGGCTCTTTTTCGGAGGCATCGGGCGAAACATGCCGGCCCATATGGCCGCGGGTTTCGGGCGGCGGGACATCCATCAGGTTTCTGACCTTGGCATTGTTGTGCGCCTGGATGATGGCGCGGCTGAAACGGAGCAGGGTTCCGAGCGCAGACATTGGCATGTCCTCCATTGAAATGGCTGATATGTCGGCGGCGGGTCCCGGAAAATGCGCCTGGCCTGTTTCACGGGAATGGCTCGGAAACCGGCTGATCGTTTCCAAACCTTTTGGTCTGGAAACACTTGCGCGCAAATGGCTTCGATCGCGACGGCCCTCGGCGAAAGGGCCGACGGGCTCCCTGGAACGGTCCAAAATTCGTTCGGTGCGAAGCCCGTGGTCCGGCAGGATTCAGTCGGGCGCCGGAAGCATGTATGCTTAACGATACTGATTCTTCCGATTATTTAGGCTGGTCGATGTGAGAAAAATCGTCGCCGCACTCACCGTAGCTGTCGTTCTTGTCGTCGGGCTGCTTTTCGTTTTGCCCGCGCTTGTTTCAACCGACTGGGTTCGTGCCGAACTGAGCCGGCAACTGTCATCCGCGACCGGAATGACCATTCGGCTGGACGGACCTGTCAGACTGTCGCTGCTGCCCAGGCTGGCGGTGGTCGCGGACGACATCTCGCTCTCGACCGGCACGGGCGACATCGCGATATCCGCTCCACGGTTCTCGACGTCGATAACGCTGTCGTCGCTATGGTCGAAAAAGCTTGAGATACAGTCTGTCGCGCTGGCGGATCCGACAATCGCGCTCAAGGCTTCGGCGAATGCGGCATCACCCGCGGAACCGAAGGATGTTCAGGCCGATCCGTTCGCGGCTGTTGTCGGCACACTCGAGCGGCTGGCCATCAACCAAGTGACGATAACGAACGGCACCATTGCCTCAGGCGGGTCGACCGGCAATGCCGCCAAGGTGACGGCAATCGACGCCGATCTGAGGGTTCCGGACCTCGACCGGGAGGTCTCGTTTTCATTGGCCGGTACCAGCGGCGGCCGCCGCGTCGAAATGAGCGGGAGCCTTTCCGCCTTGAGGCCTATCCTGAAACGGCTGCCGGCCCAAATCGCCATCGAGGCGCGGCTGGACCCGGCACCGGTTGCCAAATTCTCTTCACTGCAGGCCAGTGGAGAGATCCAGCTCAACGGGAACGGCAGTTATCAGATCAGGGGCGGAAAGTTCGAGATCGGCGACCAGAGCTTCCAGATGGACGCGCTCTTTCAGCCCGGCGCGCGGCACCACTTCTTCGCCGACCTGGCGGCAAAGCGCGTCGATATCGACTTCTTGAGCGATATCGGCAAGGGCGGTTCGAGCGGGAGCAAGGCTTCGGCCGGCTCCGGCGAGCCCGACCTCGCCATGCTGTCGGCTTTCGACGCGGACATCAGCGTTGCAGTCGATGAACTGGTCAGCGGCAAGATACGCGCTTCCGACGCCCAGCTCGCCGCGACGCTGCGTGACGGGCATCTCGAGGCAAAGCTGGGACACTTAGGCCTGGATGCCGGAAACCTCACAGCGACAGCCTCGACGAATTTCGGTGAAACACCGCCGACCGTACAGGGCAATATTGCGAGTTCAGGGCTGGACATCGGCTCTATAGCGAAGCTTGCCGGACAATCCGTGCCGTTGTCCGGCAAGCTGACCGCCGACATGGGGTTCGCTTTTCGCGGCCTTTCCGCCGAGCGCATACGCAGCAGCGCCAATCTGCAGGGAACGATTGGGATCAGGCAAGGCAAGCTTCCGCTTGCCGCGCTTGCCGAAGCCGGGGCGGCGGGCGACATTACCGGGCTCGACCTTGACGCGAAGGTTCGCGATGTCGGCAAGCCGGTCGATGTGACGGGCAAGCTCGTCTGGCGGGGGCAGCCCGTGGCGTTCAAGTCCCAGGTCGCGCCCGCGTCCTTTCTGGCCGGCGGCTCCGTTGCCGACGCGTCCGGCCCGATCAGCCTTTCGGTTTCCTCCAAATACCTCGAAGGCAGCATAAGCGGCGCTGTCGGGGTTGGCGGCACGTTCAAGGGTCAGGTCTCCGCCACCTCGCCCTCGGTCGACAAGCTGATGCAATGGTTGGGGCAAGGCGCTTCCCGCAGTCTGCAGGACTTTGCCTTCAAGGGCGATGTCGATGCCGGCCCGGAGCAATTCTCCTTCCGGAAGGCCACCATCGCTCTGAACGGCGTCAAGGCGTCGGGACAGGGCTCGGTGAAACTGGGAGAGCCTCTCGCAATCCGGACGTCGCTCGATTTCGCGACGCTTGACTTTGCGGCGCTCGCCGGCAGCGGCGGAGCCACCGCCGGCGGCAAGCAGAAGCCGGGCGCGGCAACCGACGCGCCGATCGATCTCTCTTTCCTCAAGGGACTCGATGCCAAGGTGGATATCCAGGCCGACAAGCTCGGCTATGGAAAGGTCTTTGCCGGACCGGTGGCGACCAGCCTGACGGTGGCGGATGGGAAGGCTCACCTGAACGTGCCGCAAAGCCCCTTCTACGGCGGCACGATCGCCGCGGACATGACGGCCGACGGCTCCCAGGACGCCGCTTCCTTGGACCTGAACACTGCGATCGCCGGCGCAGCCGCGGCGCCCTTGCTCCGTGACGCGGCTGGTTTCGACCGCATCGAAGGCACGCTCAATGCGACGGTCGCGGTCTCAGGCGCGGGAAAGACCACCAAATCGCTTGCCCGATCCCTCGGCGGCAAGGCGGCGGCAAAATTCAGCGACGGCGCCTTCCGCGGCATTGACATAGCGGAGGTCTACAACAATCTGGTCGGGCTGCTCGCCGGCGGCTTCAAGCAGGATCCGACCAAGAAAACGACGTTCACCGAGCTCGGCGCCTCTTTTGTAATCGAGAACGGCGTCGCGCAGACGACGGACATCAGCCTGCTGGGTCCGCTGGTGCGAATGGACGGCTCGGGCAGGATAGACCTCGCCGACCAGACGCTCGACATCCGCCTCAACCCCCGCGTCGTCGCTTCGCTTGCCGGACAGGGAGGCGACGTCGCCGTGAACGGCATCGGGGTGCCGGTCGTGGTCCAAGGCCCGCTGTTCGCGCCCCGGGCCTATCCGGACCTGAGCGCATTGGCCAACGACCCGCAGGGCGCGCTGGACATGTTGAGCCGCCTTGGACTGCCAACCGGAAAACTGAAGCTCGACAAGCTAATCCCGGGCCAAATCGGCTCGAACGGCGACGGCAAGGGAGCGGCTGATCTGATCGGCGATCTTCTGCGCAACGCCGCGCCCCGGCCCAAAACCCCGTCCCCCGCTCCGGAAGCACCCGTTGCGCCCGACAACGGCAATACGGAAAACGCGACGCCGCCGCCGGCGAGTTCGGATACCGGTGGCAAGACCGAAGCCGAGACCGCCGCGCCGGCGGCCCAACCCACCCCGGTTGACGCGCAAGCCGCCCCTCTTTCGCCCGAAGCTCCAAAGAAAGGGGAAATAGACACGCTTCTCGATCAGCTGGCCAACTAGCGTTATCCTTATAGGGTGGCCCCCGCGCGGAATGGTGCGAAAGACGGTGGCCGCCCTCGTGACCTCAAGCTTGAAGGCGACCTTCGGCCATGCCGGCGCGATCCATCATCTAACGCTCATATGTGCGGCCGAAAATCAAAGTGATCCCGGCCGCCGCAAATCGCCCCCAATCAGGACGTTCTTCCGGGCTTGATCTGGAGAGATTGGAGAGGCCGATGAAATTATCCGTTCTTGCCCTTGCCGGGACCATGCTGGCGGTGATGCCTGCGGTCCAGGCGGCTCCGATGATTGGCGTGCCGGCCAGAAATGGCCTGCTACAGGAGGCGCGTGTCACATGCGCTTATCTGACCGAGGATGGTTATTGTGTGCGGCCGCACAAGAAACACAAATACTGGAGGCGTCACCACTACGACCGGCCCGCTTACCGCACCTATGAGCCCCAGCCGCCGGACGAGTATTACTGGCGCTATCAGCGTCCGCGGCCGATTATCCGGGTTGTCCCAAACTACCCGCCGCAGGACGAAGACAATTGGGATGATTGGGACGATTGAGGCCCCTCAGGCCGTAGCCAAGCGGCCTGCCTGCTGCTTCGCCCGCAGTGGCCGGCATTCGGCGCCCAGGCTGCGCCTTTGCCGGCCCGTCCACGAAGAGCGGGAAGCTGCGGCTCCTACCGCTTCAGCGCGATGCTGATGCCGCTGAGATCGGCGTTGACCTGCAGGCCGACCTGCCTGCCGGTGAGCTCGAGCTGGGCGCCCTTGTCGTTGGTCATGACGATCACCTGGGCGCCTCTGCCGAGCGCGCCGCCGCCGCCGGCCGCGCCGTAGACGCCCGTCACATCGCTGGCCCGCCGGATGTGGCGCACCCTGCCCTGAAAATAGGTCTTGGACGCGCCGAAGGCGAGGCCGCCCGAGACGCCGCCGATCGAGATCGGATAGCGTTTGCCATGGAAGGTCAACGTGCCTTCGCCGCCGGAGCCGCCGATGAAGAAGGCCGCCTTGTAGACGGAGAAGCGGATCGTGCCGCTGTCGGCATGCGCGGCGCTGGCAATGCTCACGCCGGCGGCGGCGATTGCCGCGACCGCGACGGAACGGAACCTGGACGAAATCTGCATGGTGGGAACTCCTCAAAGCATCGCCGCTTTACCCAGCCGGCCGGGGCATGTCAGCTTCAAAAGTATAGCTGAACCGTCTTGCCCCGCTATTGGTTCCAAGCACGCGGCCCGAAATCCGGCGGTCACAAAATGCTGAGTAAGGAGGAGGCGAAAGCCGACGAGACGCAAATGCTTGCGCTGGCTGGTGGAGCTGAGGGGGATCGAACCCCTGACCTCATCATTGCGAACGATGCGCTCTCCCAGCTGAGCTACAGCCCCGTTCCAGCGGATGGGCTTGTATCGGTCGCGGCCGTTTGATGTCAAGGCGAAAGACCGGGCCGGTCACAAGCGCAGTGGCGGGCGGGCCTTGCCCGCTCGCCAAGCCCGCGGGCCTTGCCCGCACGCCAAGCAATGGCTACATGTCGGCGACAATTTGGAGACCGGCATGATCGCCCTTATTCAGACAATCGTCATGGCGCTTGATATCTACTGGTGGATCATCATTGCCTCGGCGATCTTTTCGTGGCTCTACGCCTTCAACGTCGTCAATTCGCGCAACCAGTTCGTCGGTTCCGTCGGCAACATGCTCTACCGGCTGACCGAGCCGGCCTTGCGCCCGATCCGCCGCTTCATGCCCGATCTTGGCGGCATCGATATTTCGCCGATTATCCTGCTTCTGATCCTTTTCTTCATCCGGCAGTTCCTGGTCACCACCGTCTGGTCCTGGGTCGTGGCCGGCGGCTGATGAGCACGCCGTTCCGGCTGCGCGAGAACGGCATCGACCTTTACGTGCGGCTGACGCCGAAGGCGGCCCTCGACCGGATCGACGGCGTCGAGACCGCCGCCGACGGACGCAGTCATCTCAAGGCGCGCGTGCGCGCCGTGCCGGAGAACGGCGCCGCCAATCAAGCGCTGGAACGGATGCTGGCCAAGGCGCTGGGTGTTCCGGCGTCGGGCGTTTCGGTGGTTGCCGGCGGCACCTCGCGGCTGAAGACGCTGCGGATAGTGGGTGAACCGATCGCGTTAGCGGAGAGCGTTAAGGCTCTTTCGGGATAATCCAGGTTTGAGTTGATGCAGCCTGTTGGTTCTCAATCCCCCAGCGGCAGCTTCGGATCGTCCACCTTCAGCGTGTTCACGCTCTGCTTGATGCGGCGCAAGTTCTCCAGCACTTTCGGTCCGCGCGATTCCGCGACCGTGGTGGCGATCATGTCGAGGATCGCCAAAAGCGCGTAGCGCGACGAGGTCGGCTTGTAGATGTTGCCGTCCTCGACCGACTGCAGAAGGATGACCGTGTCGGCGGCTTTTGCCAGCGCGGAGTCCGGCGCGGTGATGGCGACGGTGGCGGCGCCATATTGCTGCGCCACCTCGACCGCCTCGATCACCGAGCGCGCATAGCCCGACACCGAGAAGGCGACCAGCGTCGTCTCGGGCGTCGCCACCGCGGCATACATGCGCTGCAACTGGCCGTCGATCTGGGCGAGCGCCGAAAGCCCAAGCCGGAACAGCCGGTTCTGCATCTCGGTCGCCATCATCGAGGAAATGCCGCCCGAGCCGATGCACAGCACGTTGCCGGAAGCGGCGATGCGGGCGGCGACATCCATCAGCGTCGTCATGTCGAGGTTTTCGCTGGCGCGCTGGATGGCGGCGATCGCCGCCTCGGTTATCGCCGAGGCGATGCGCTGCTCGCGCGCGTCGCGGCTGAGCGGCTCCGGCGACAGATACTGGCCGCCGATGGCGATCGCCTGCGCCAGGTAGAACTTGAAATCGCGCAGGCCCTCGCAGCCGAGATTGCGGCAGAAGCGGGTGACGGTCGGCTCGCTGACCCCGACGCGCGCGGCGATCTCCGAGATCGCGGCCTTGGAGGCGAAATCGAGGTCGGAAAGCACCAGCCCGGCTAGCCGGCGATCCGACTTGGTGCCGTCCTGCGACATCAGTTGCAGGCGGGTGATGATGTCGGCCGGGGTCTTCATGTCATCATCTCAGAGCGGCAGGCCCGTCGCCTTGTCGAAGAGGTGGATGTTGCGCGGGTCGACGCTCACCGGCAGCCGGTCGCCCGGCTTTACCTGCAGCCGGTCGCGGAACACCGCACGCACCGTGTCGTCGCCGACCGAGCCATAGACATGGGTTTCCGACCCGGTCGGCTCGACGACATCGACCTTGATGGCGATGGCATCGTCGCCGGCGCCAACCACGAAATGCTCGGGCCTGATGCCGGCCTCGACCGTGTCGCCGCCGGAAGCTGCCTCGCCCGAGAGCGCCAGGCGGCCGCCGCTCGTCGTTTCAAACCAGGACTTGGCTCCGGCCGTCTTCAGCGCGCCGGAGACGAAGCTCATCGAGGGCGAGCCGATGAAGCCGGCGACGAATTTGTTGGCCGGCCTGTCGTAGAGCTCCAGCGGCTGGCCGACCTGCTGGATGCGGCCGCGATCCATCACCACGATGCGGTCGGCCATGGTCATCGCCTCGATCTGGTCGTGGGTGACGTAGACGATGGTCGATTTCAGCCGCTGGTGCAGCGCCTTGATCTCGGTGCGCATCTGCACGCGCAATTGCGCGTCAAGATTGGAAAGCGGCTCGTCGAAGAGGAAGACCGAAGGCTCGCGCACGATGGCGCGGCCCATGGCGACGCGCTGGCGCTGGCCGCCCGACAATTGCCTTGGATAGCGGTCGAGATAGGAGAAGAGGTTGAGCACGCCCGACGCCTTCTTGACCTTGTCGTCGATCGCGGCGCGGTTCTCGCCGCGGATTTTTGGGCCGAAACCGATATTTTCCGCAGCCTTCAGATGCGGGAACAGCGCGTAGGACTGGAACACCATGGCGATGTTGCGCTTCTGCGGCGGCAGCTCGTTGGCGCGCGTGCCGCCGATGACGAGATCGCCGGAGGTGATCGCCTCCAGCCCCGCCAGCATGCGCAGCAGGGTGGACTTGCCACAGCCGGACGGGCCAACCAGCACGACGAACTCGCCGGTCCGGATGTCGAGGTTGATGTCCTCGAGGATTTTGTGCTGGCCGAAGGATTTCGACAGGTTGCGGAACTGGACGTCGGTCATGGTCACGCTCCCAATATGTCGTCGATGAAGGGCAGGTAGCCGGCCGTCAGTCCGGCGTCCACGGGCACCACGGCACCTGTTATGCCGGAAGCGCGCTCGGAGGCAAGGAAAGCGACGGCCTCCGCCACTTCCCGTGCGTTGACGATGCGGCCGAGCGGATAGAGCCGCTGCAGCCGGCCGAGGATCTCGGGGTCCTTGGCCAGGCGATGGTCCCAGGCGGCGGTGCGGATCGACCCCGGGCACACGACATTGGCCCGCAACCCGGCACGGCCGAGCTCGACGGCGACCGATTTGGCATAGGCGTTGATGCCGGCCTTGGCCGCGGCATAGGCCGGATTGCCGAAATGCGCGATGGCGTTGACCGAGGAGATGAAGACGACGCTGCCCGAACCGCGCCCGGCCATCACCTTGATCAGCGGATCGGCGAAAGTCATCACGCCGGTCAAATTGAGGTCGAGCTCCTGCTCGATTTTGTCCGACGTCAGCGCCTTCAAGGTCTCGGCGCGCGTCCAGCCGGCATTGTTGATCAGGATGTCGGGAACGCCGTCCTTGTCGAGCAGCGCGGGGATCGCCGCTTCGATCGAGGCCCGGTCGAGCAGGTTGAAGACATGGCGCGACGCGATATGCGGGCTGGCCAGCGCTTCCGTCGACTGGTCGCAGCCGACGATTCGCGCGCCGCGCTCCGCCATGAGATCGACGATCGCCGAACCGAGGCCGCCGCCGGCGCCGGTGACGACAATTGTCTTGCCTTCGAACTCGGCTTTCGAACCCACGTTGCGCATTCCTCCACCCTCATTTTAAGCCCGCAGGCTATCCAGGCAAATGTAATTAAGCAACATGATAATCCGCTTGCATGGCGCAGAATGATGGATAATGTAGGAAAGTAACATAAATCCTGCGCTCATAAGGGCCAGGCGCCAACGTGCATCAATGGGAGAAATCAGATGAGCCTTGCGAAATGGACTGTCGGCCTGTTGGCCGGAATGAGCATGCTGGCTTTTGCAGCACCTGCCGGTGCCGGCGAGGTGCGCGTCACCGTCGCCGAATACAGCGCCAAGACCGGCCCTTATTTCGAGGAAGTGAAGAAGGAATTCGAGGCGGCCAATCCGGGCATCACCATCAAGTATGAAGTGGTGCCGTGGGATGTGCTGCTGCAGAAGCTCACCACCGACATCACCGCCGGCACCAATGCCGACCTTTCGATCATCGGCACGCGCTGGCTGATCGACTTCGTCCAGCAGGATGTCGCCGAGCCGCTCGACGGCTACATCAAGCCCGAGTTCAAGGACCGCTTCATCGACACCTTCCTGCAGCCCTCGATCATGGACGGCAAGACCTACGGCCTGCCGATCGCGGCTTCCGCGCGCGCCATGTATTACAACAAGGAGCTGTTCGAGAAAGCCGGTATCGCCAAGCCGCCGGCAACCTGGGCCGAGTTGCAGGAAGATGCCCGCAAGATCAAGGCTCAAGGCGCTTTCGGCTTCGGCCTGCAGGGCAAGGAGATCGAGACAGACGTCTATTACTACTATGCGATGTGGTCGCAGGGCACCGAGATCCTCAACAAGGACGGCACGTCCGGCCTGAGCACACCCGGCGCGCTGGAAGCCGCCAAGCTCTACAAGTCGATGATCGACGAGGGCCTGACGGAGCCAGGCGTGACCTCCAACAATCGCGAGGACGTGCAGAACCTGTTCAAGCAGGGCAAGGTCGGCATGATGATCACCGCGCCGTTCCTGTCCAACCAGATCAAGGAAGAAGCGCCGAGCCTGAAATACGGCGTCGCCGCCATTCCGGCCGGTCCGACCGGCGCGCGCGGCACCTATGGCGTCACCGATAGCATCATCATGTTCAAGAATTCCAAGAACAAGGACGAGGCCTGGAAGCTGCTCGACTTCCTGTTCACCAAGGAGCAGCGCGCCAAGTTCACGCAAGGCGAGGGCTTCCTGCCGGTGAACAAGGAAGAGGCGAAGATGGACTATTACGTCAACAACGCCGACCTCGCCGCGTTTACCGCGCTTCTGCCCGACGCCCGCTTCGCGCCGGTCATCCCGGGCTGGGAAGAGATCGCCCAGATCACCTCGGACGCCATGCAGAAGATCTATCTCGGCGGCGACCCCGAGGCCGGCCTGAAGGACGCGGCGGCCAAGGCCGACGCCGTGCTGAAGAAGAAATAAGGGCGTATCTCCCTGCGCCCCGTGGCGCGCTCCACCCCGTCGGAGCGCGCCACACCTCCCCGGCAAGTCATATTCACTGCAACACGGTGCCATCCAGCCGATGCAAAGCCGGATCCTGCCCTATCTGCTGACGCTCCCCAGCCTGCTCTTGGCGGCGGTGGTGATCTTCTGGCCGGTCTGGGACCTGCTGCAGATCTCGACGCATGACGTCAACCGCTTCGGCCAGTTGCGCGAGTTCAGCGGTTTCGCCAACTTCGCCGAGTTGTTCGCCGATCCGGATTTCGTCGCGGCGCTCTGGCGCACCGGGCTGTGGACCGTGCTGGTGGTCGGCGGCGCGCTGCTTCTGTCGATCCCGGTGGCGATGATCCTCAACATGGATTTTTATGGCCGCGGCCTTGCCCGTGTCATCATCATGCTGCCCTGGGCGGTGTCGCTGACCATGACCGCGGTGGTCTGGCGCTGGGCGCTCAGCGGCGAGAGCGGCATGTTGAACTCGGCGCTGATGAAGCTCGGCCTGATCAGCCAGAACATCCAGTGGCTGGCGAGCGCCGAGACCGCCTTCCCGATGCAGGTGCTGATCGGCATATTGGTGACGGTACCCTTCACCACCACGATCTTCCTCGGCGGCCTGTCCTCGATCCCCGACGATCTCTATGAGGCCGCGGCACTCGAGGGCGCCACGCCTTTCCAGCAGTTCCGCGAGATCACGTTTCCGCTCTTGAAACCCTTCATCAACATCGCGACCGTGCTCAACACCATCTACGTGTTCAACTCCTTCCCGATCATCTGGGTGATGACTCAAGGGGGGCCGGCGAACTCGACCGACATATTGGTCACGCATCTCTACAAGCTCGCCTTCCGCATCGGTAAGCTGGGCGAAGCCTCGGCGGTGTCGCTGGTGATGTTCGCGATCCTGCTCGTCTTCACCATGATCTATGTGCGGCTTGCCATGCGGGAGCAGCGCGCATGACCAGCAAGCTGAAACGCACCATCATCGCCTGGCTGCTGCTTTTGCCATTGATCGTGGTGACGATCTTTCCCTTCGCCGTGATGTTCCTCACCGCTGTCAAGCCGCGCACGGAGGTGCTCACCCCCACTTGGTGGCCGAGCGAATTCCGCTGGTCGAATTTCGCAGACATGTGGGTGGCGACCGGCTTCGGCCAGGCCCTCATCAACTCGCTCTATGTCTCGGCGCTGGCGACCATCGGTGCCATTCTGATCTCGGTGCCAGCGGCCTATGCGATGTCGCGCTTTCGTTTTGCCGGCTATGGCGCGTTCCGCCAGTTCCTTTTGATTTCGCAGATGATCTCGCCGATCGTGCTGGTGCTCGGCCTGTTCCGGCTGATGGCCGCTTGGGGCCTGGTCGAATCGACCACCGCGCTCGGCTTCATCTACATGGCCTTCAACGTCGCCTTCACGGTGTGGATGCTGCAGAGCTATTTCGACACCATTCCGCGCGACCTCGAGGAAGCCGCCTGGATGGAAGGCGCCGGCCGCTGGCTGACCTTGCGCAAGGTCTTCCTGCCGCTCTGCCTGCCGGCGATCGCCGTGACGGCGATCTTCACCTTCATCAACGCCTGGAACGAGTTCGTCGTCGCGCTCACCATGCTGCGCAGCCAGGAAAGCTACACGCTGCCGATCCAGGTTTTCTCGCTGGTCGCCGGCCGCTATACGATCGAGTGGCACCATGTCATGGCGGCCACGCTGCTGGCGACACTGCCGGTGGCGATCCTCTTCATCTGGCTGCAGCGCTATCTGGTCCGCGGACTGGCGCTCGGCGCCGTCAAATAGCCGATATTCCGCTACGGAGCGTTCATGCGCATCTTCACCGCCTCGCTGGCGACGGAAACCAACACCTTCTCGCCGGTGCCGACCGACCGGGCCTCGTTCGAGATGGCCTTCTATGCCGGTCCGGGCAAGCACCCGGAGACGCCGACGCTCTGCTCCTCGCCGATCGTGGCTTTGCGCAAACGCGCGGCCAAGGAAGGATTGACGGTCATCGAAGGCACCGCCACCTGGGCGGAGCCCGGCGGCCTCGTGCAGCGGCAGACCTATGAGGCGCTGCGCGACGAGATCCTCGATCAGCTCAAGGCCGCGCTGCCGGTCGATGCGGTGATCCTCGGCCTGCATGGCGCCATGGTCGCGCAAGGCTATGACGACTGCGAAGGCGACCTGCTGGAACGCGTGCGGGCCATCGTCGGCCCAAAGGTGGTGATCGCCTCCGAGTTCGATCCGCATAGCCACCTGACGCCGAAACGCGTCGCGGCCTGCAATGTCATGGCCTATTTCCTCGAATTCCCGCACACCGATTTCTACGAGCGCGGCGAGCACGTCGTCGAGCTCGGCCTTGCCGCGGCGCGCGGCGAGATCAAGCCGGTGATCTCGACCTTCGACTGCCGCATGATCCAGGTGCTGCCGACCAGCCGCGAGCCAATGCGCTCCTTCGTCGACAGGATCAAGGCGCTGCATGGCAAGAACGGCGTGCTGTCGGTCTCGATCATCCACGGCTTCATGGCGGCCGACGTGCCGGAAATGGGCACCCGCATCCTGGTCGTCACCGACAACGACAAGGAAAAGGGCGATGCTTTGGCGGAAACCCTCGGGCGCGAGCTCTACGCCTTGCGCGAAAAGACGGCGATGACGATGCTTTCCGCCTCGGCAGGCATAGAGCAGGCGCTGGCTGTGCGGGCCGAGCGCGAGGACAAGCCGGTCGTGATCGCCGACATCTGGGACAATCCGGGCGGCGGCGTGCCGGGCGACGGCACCATCGTGCTGCGCGAGCTGCTTTCGCGCGGAATCGACAAGGTCGGCGTGGCGACGATCTGGGATCCGATCGCGGTCACCTTCTGCCACGCGGCCGGCGAAGGCGCCGTCATCGACCTGCGCTTCGGCGGCAAGGCCGGTCCTCAGGCCGGCGAGCCGATCGACGCCCGCGTCACGGTGCTGAAGACCACCAATGAGGGCTGGCAAAGCTTCGGCCCGAGCCGGGTGACGCTGGGGCCATCGGCGGTGGTGCGCATCGAAGGCACCGAGGTCGAAATCATCTTGAACACCAACCGCACCCAGACCTTCGAGCCGGACATCTTCTCCAACATCGGCATCGATCCGCTGGCGAAAGACATCCTGCTGATCAAGTCGACCAACCATTTCTATGCCGGCTTCGCGCCGATCGCCGCCGAGATCATCTACGTAGCGGCACCGAGTTCCTATCCGAGCAACCCGGCGAAGACGGATTACAGGAAGCTGACGAGGCCGGTCTGGCCGAGGGTGGCGGATCCGTGGAAACTGCCAATCTCCCCCCTTGTGGGAGAGATGCCCGGCAAGCCAGAGGGGGGCGCTGTCCCGCCGACCCGCCCTTCGTCATTCTAGGGCGGAGCAAGGAGCGAAGCGACGCGCGCAGACCCTAGAATCCATGCCGTGACATTAGCCGTAGAATGCTGCCGTCCAGAAAAGCCGTTGGCGATGGCGCCAGGTAAGATCGAAGCATGACAGGCTACGTCTACATGACCGCAAGCCAGAAAGGCGGCACGATCTATATCGGCGTCACCAATGATCTTGCTCGTCGGATGCCCGAGCACAAGACCGGCCAAAGCTCCAGCTTCACCAGCCGTTACGGTGTGCAGCGTCTGGTCTGGTACGAGGAGTATTTCGACATCGCCGACGCCATCCAGCGTGAGACATCATTGAAGCGCTGGCCGCGCCAATGGAAGGTGGAATTGATCGAGAAGAGCAACCCGGAATGGTTCGAGCTGTTTCGCGGAATTGGCTGGTGAGCGTTCTGGACCGTGGCGGCTCTCAACCGTCACGGCATGGATTCTAGGGTCTGCGCGCGTCGCTTCGCTCCTTGCTCCGCCCTAGAATGACGAAGGATGGGCTGCCGGGACAGCGCCCCCCTCTGGCCTGCCAGCCATCTCCCCCCTTGTGGGAGATTAGCCAATCACGCCAACCCCCGCTTCACCATCATCGCTTCCGGCGAGGGCATTTTCCCCCGGAACGCCGTGTAGAGCTCCTCCGGATCCTTCGAGCCGCCCGCGGCATAGATGTTCTTCCGCAGCCGCTCGGCGAGCGCCGGGTTGAAAGGATCACCCGTCTCCTCGAAAGCCGAGAAGGCATCCGCGTCGAGCACTTCCGACCACATATAGGAATAGTAGCCGGCTGAGTATCCGTCGCCGGCGAAGACATGGCCGAAATGCGGAGTGCGGTGGCGCATCGCGATCGTGTCGGGCATATGCAGCTTTTCGAGCGTATCGGCCTCGTATCGAAGCGGCTCGGCAGGCGCGTCCGGCCGCGCGTGATAGGCCATGTCGATCAGCGCCGACGCGGTGAACTCGACCGTCGCGAAACCCGCGCCGAATGTGCGGGCGGCGAGCATCTTGTCGAGCAGCGCCTTCGGCATCGGCTTGCCGGTCTTGACGTGCAGCGCGTGCTTTTCCAGCACAGCCGGCACCGTCAGCCAATGCTCGTAAAGCTGCGAAGGCAGCTCGACGAAATCGCGGCTGACCGACGTGCCCGAAACCGACGGCCAGGTCACCTCGGTCAGCATGCCGTGCAGCGCGTGGCCGAATTCGTGGAACAGGGTCTTCGCCTCATCGACCGACAGAAGTGCCGCCTCGCCGGCCGGCGGCTTGGCGAAATTCATGATGTTGTAGATGACCGGCTTGGCGCCATGACCGAGTTTGTGGCCGGACTTCAGCGCGCTCATCCACGCGCCGGAGCGTTTTGAGGGCCGCGCGAAATAGTCGGCCAGGAACAGGCCGCGCTCGCTGCCCTCGGCATTCTTGACCACGAAGACACGCGCGTCGGGATGCCAGGCGGCGATGCCCTTCTTCTCCTCGAAGGTGATGCCGAACAGTTTGGTGGCAACGTCGAAGCAGGCCTCGATGACCCGCTCAAGCTGCAGGTAGGGCTTCAGCTCCGCCTCGTCGAAGGCGAATTTCTCGGCACGCAGTTTTTCCTGGTAGAAGCGCCAGTCCCACGCCGCGAATTTCTCGTTGCTGCCGGCTTCCGCTGCCAGCCGTTCCAGCTCCTTCTGGTCAGCGGCGGCCTTTTCCAGCGCTTTCTCCCAAACAGGATCAAGCAGGTCGTGCACGGCCTTCGGCGTCTTGGCCATCGTGTCGTCGAGCTTGAGCGCCGCGAACGAGCCGTAGCCCAGCAGCTTCGCCTTCTCGGCGCGCAGCTTCAGCATGTCGCGCACGACATCGGTGTTGTCGGAGGCACCGCCATTCTGGCCGCGCATGATGAAGGCTTTGAACGCAATCTCGCGCAGGTCGCGGCGCTCGGAAAAGGTCGAGAACGGCTCATAGATCGAGCGCGACAACGTCACCGCATAGCGGCCCTTCTGGCCGCGCGTCTCGGCGGCCTCGGCCATGGCGCTTTTCAAAAAGTCCGGCAGGCCGGCAAGATCGGCCTCGTCGAGGAACAGCGCCCAGTCGCGCTCGTCGGCCAGCACGTTCTGACCGAATTTGGTGCCGAGCGAGGAAAGCTCCTCATTGATGGCCGCGAGCCGTTTCTTGCCATGGGCGTCGAGTTTCGCGCCCGACCGGACAAAGCCCTTCCAGGTCTTCTCCAGCACGCGCAGCGTTTCGGCATCGAGCTTGAGGCTGTCGCGCCGCTGGTAGAGGTCGTCGATGCGGGCAAACAGTTTCTCGTTCATCGAGATCGCCGAGAAATGCCGCGACATCTTTGGCGAAACCTCGCGCTCCATCGCCTGGATCGTGTCGTTGGTGTGGGCGCCGGCGCGGCACCAGAAGATTGACGAGACATGGTCGAGCGCCTCACCCGCGAGTTCGAGATCGGCCAGCGTGTTCTCGATGGTCGGCGTCTCGCTGTTGCCGGCGATCGCGTCGATCTCGGCCTGGTGCGCCTCGAGCGCCGCATCGAAGACAGGCCCGAAATCGTTGTCGCCGACGCGCGAGAAATCCGGCAGGCCGAGCGGCCCCTGCCAGACGGTCAGCGGATGGGCGGCGAGGTCGACGGTTTTTGACATGAACAGATCCAATCGGGGAGTTTCGATAGGCGGAGGGCAGCCCCGGATGTAGGGCGGTGTCGCGTACAGCGCAACTCGGGCTTCGCCTCAATAGGCGCTGCAATCCTGCGCCACCGCTGTCTGGGTGCTGGCGACGATGCGGCCGCCGGCGACGGTGAAGGTCTCGCGCATCAGCGTGTCGTTGCTGAGGAAGTCGTAGCAGGCGAGCACCGTGGTCTCGCCGTCCTCGCTCTTTTCGACGCGGTGGCGGATCGCGGCGCCCGCGACCGCGCCCTGCCATTCGTCGATCGAGGCGATGAAGTCCTCTTTGGTCTGGACGACGCCGATGTCGTCGAGCTTCATGCGCACCTCGTCGGCAAGCAGGTCGGACAATTCGGTGCGGTCGGCGACCAGCAGCGCCGAGTACCAGCGGTCGATGATGGCGCCGTCATCGGCGCTGGCGCGGGCGATCGTCGACATGAGCAGCGTCGCCGCGAGAAAGACCTTCCACCGGCTTCGGGGCATTATCCCTCCGTCACAGCTCCGGCCGCTCGAAATCGCCGGTGTCCTTGTTCATCACCCAGAGCTCCCCGGTCGAGATGTCGAACCAGGCGCCGTGCAGCGAGAGCCTTCCCTTGCCTTCGAGGATCGAAACGCAGGGAAAGGTCCTGAGATTGGCGATCGAATAGCGGATGGAGATGCGCTCCAGCGCCGTCTGGCGTTCGGTTGCCGTCATCATCGTGCTGGCAGCCACCGTCTCGGCGGCGGGCGCGATCAGGCTCATCCATTTGCCGATGAAATCGCCGGGCGACAGCGGCGCCGCATTGGTGTCGAGCGCGGCGCGAATGCCGCCGCAGCGGCCATGCCCCATCACCACGATGTTCTTCACCTTGAGGCTCTGCACGGCGAATTCGAGCGCGGCCGAGGTCGAATGGAACTCGCCGTCCGGCTCGTAGGGCGGCACCAGATTGCCGACATTGCGCAGCACGAAGAGCTCGCCCGGGCCCGCATCGAAGATCGCTTCCGGAGCCGAGCGGGAATCGCAGCAGGCGACGATCATCGTCTCCGGCGCCTGGCCTTCGCGCGCCAGCGAGCGGTAGCGGTCGCTTTCGGTAGGATAGCGACCGGTCATGAAGTTGCGGTAGCCGTTCAGCAGGTGCTCGGGGAGATGGGGCATGGGCGGCTAGAGCCTTTCCGGGGGTTGGAGGCGGCAGCTCGTTGCGATGGAAAAAGGCTCTAACGGCAAAAGCCGGTCGCGGGCAATGCCGAATTGCGGATCGCTGCGTCGCAATCGTTGCGGCAATCATGGCTCGCCCGATATGCGTCACGCCCAGATGGCCACGGGGATGCCGAAACGGTCGGTCAGCGGCGGATCGGGCGACGGTCGCGCCTCGCCGCTGGCGATCCGCCCGGCAATCAGCATCATTGCCGCCGCGTCGAGGAAATCGTCGCTCGCGGCGCCTCGTGGCGCTCCCTGGTCGAGAAAGGCTCTCTCGTAGCCATGCCGGCAAAGCAGCGCCTTGCGCTCCTCCATGCCGGCCGGGTTGACCGCGCCCCTTATCTTCTTCGGCAAGGTCATCGCCGCGCCGCCATTCAGCCGGCAGAATGCGACTTCCGGATGCGATTCGAACACCCGGCCGCGCAAATCGGGCCGTGCGATCACCAATTGGTCGATCTCGCGTATCTTCGAGAAAATACCGAAGGCCTGGATGGAAACGCCGCGCGGCGGGTCGGAGGTCTCCGTCGCCACCGCGCTTGCCAGCCGGTGCGCCGCATACCAGGCCTCGATCGTGGTGAAGTCGCTGGTATCGGCATAGAGCGCCGCCCGCGAGGGGATGGCGAACACGCTCGACTGCCGTGCCCCGAGCAAAGGCCGGACCAGCGCTTCCGGTCCGCGGCCGCCCTTGCGCGAAAAATCCGGCAGGCCGATCGGCATGTCGACGGCGATGGTGGCATTCGGCAGCGCGTCGAGCAGCGACTGGAAGCTCGGGAAGACCGAAACCGACGGCGCGACACCCGCTTCGCGGTGGACGGCGATCCAGCCGGCCTTGCAGCCATCGACGCCGGCCAGGCCGCCGTCTGGCGTCACGCCCGCTTGTCCCGCCCCGGATGCAGCAGGTGGCGCAGCTGCACCATGGCCATCGGATGCGACAGGCTCTGCGCGTCGGTTTCGAGCTGCAGTTCGTCGCCGCCGCGCTTGGCGGTGCGGGCGAGGATCTCGTAGACCGCGGCGGTGGTCGATTGCAGCGCCTTGACCGGCGCCTGGCCGGAGAGAACGCGCGCCAGATAGACGGCGGCCGTCAGGTCGCCGAGCCCATTCGGCGGCTTCTCGATCACGCGGTGCTCGGCAAGCAGCGCCTGGCTGCCATCGAGCAGGAAATTGCCGGTGCCGCCCGTCATCATCGCAGGTGCCGAGGTCACCAGCATGGTCGAAGGGCCGGCATGAAGCGCCGCCGCCGTCACCGCCTTGATGTCGGGCAGCGGCGCGCCCGCCATCCATTCCAGCTCATAGCGGTTGGGCGTCGCGATATCCGCGATCGGCATCAATTTGTCGCGCATGGCGACGGCCGTCGGTTCAGGCACGTAGAGCCCGCCGGAATCGCCCATCACCGGGTCGCAGACGTAAAGCGCATTCGGCGTCTTTTCCTTGACGGCGGCGACCAGCGAAGCGACGGCTTCCGCCTGGCCCGCCTCGCCGAGATAGCCCGAAAGCACAGCCCTGACCTCGCCCAGCCAGGGCGCCCGCTCAAGATCGGCCATCAGCGCCTTGAACTGATCGAGCGGCGGCACGATGCGCGTGGCCCGGCTGTGGCCCGGATGCCAGGGCAGGATGACGGTGGGCACCGCCCAGACCGGGAAACCCAGGGTCTCCAGCGCAAAGACCGCGGCGCGGTTGCCGACCGAACCGCGGGCGACATGGCTGGAGATGACGATGACCGCGCGCGGCGCGTCGGTTTTTTCTGCATTCATGGAATCTGAATCCTAGCCGCCACGTGTGGCGGCATACACCAGCCAGGCCAATAGCCCAATGGCAATGACGAAACCGAGCGTTCGGCCAATGCGGGTTCCCCAATATTCGATGGGATCGGCGCGGTCGGCATCGGCGGCGGTGACACGGTCGCGCGCGTCCCTCGCCGTGCGTGCGATGAACGAGGCGCCGCCCGGCGCCGTCTCGCGCGCCACGCGTTCGAGGATGCGGCGCGATTCGGTCTCGTCGTCCCGGCGCTCGGCCATGCAATTGCCCTTTCCTGCCCGGAGCTTAGAGCAATTCCAGGAAAAGTGCGAAGCGTTTAGACTCGGCGACTTCGCCGTGGCCTTCCGACCGGAATTGCGTCAAACGAAGAGAGGGAATCCTGTTCGCTCGACTATTCACAGCGGCTCGCGCCCGCGTCGGAATCGGCGTCATCGGCCGGACATTTTCTTACGCGTGGATTGTGGTAATGCTTCGCATGCAACTTCTGTCGAGGGACCAACCATGATTACAGAGCGCCTCTCACCACCTTCCGTCTTCCGCAATCTGCCTGCCTTCCTGATGATGGCTTTCGTGCTGCCGCTGCTTGCCGGCTGCGGCTACAACACCATTCCGACGGCGGAAGAGAACGCCAAGGCGGCCTGGAGCGAGGTGCTCAACCAGTATCAGCGCCGTTCCGACCTGATCCCGAATCTGGTCGAGACGGTGAAAGGCTATGCCTCGCATGAAAAGGATACGCTCGACGCGGTCGTCCAGGCGCGCGCCAAGGCGACGCAGATCACGGTGACGCCCGACACGCTGAAGGATCCCGAGGCGCTGAAGAAGTTCCAGGATGCCCAGGCCGGGCTGACCAGCGCGCTGTCGCGGCTGATCGCGGTGTCGGAAGCCTATCCCGACCTCAAGGCAAATCAGAACTTCCTGGCGTTGCAGGCGCAGCTCGAAGGCACCGAGAACCGCATCGCGGTAGCGCGGCGCGATTACATCCAGGCGGTCAGGGATTACAATCTGACGCTGAAGACCTTCCCGTCCGTGCTGTGGGCGACGTTGTGGTTCCGCGGCAACGAACCTTACGCCAACTTCACGGTGGAAGAGGACAAGATGCAGGTGCCGAAGGTCGATTTCGGCACGAGCACCACCAAGCAGGGCGGGTGAGAGCCTCGGCTGAAATTTAATCGAGCTTGCAGGCCTTGAGTTCCTTCACACCCCCCTCTGTCCTGCCGGACATCTCCCCCGCAAGGGGGGAGATTAGCAGCTTCTTTGCCGACGCCTCTCCTGCAACGTTGGCGATTGGCGAAGACGGTATTGAAGTCCAATCTCCCCCCTTGCGGGGGAGATGGCCGGCAGGTCAGAGGGGGGTGTGCCGGAGCGCCTTCGCCGGTGTTTTGCTCGCTCTCTTCCTCCTCCCCCTCGCCGCCCTCGCCGCCGACCTCCCCGCGCTGACCGGACGCGTCGTCGACAACGCCGGCATCATCGATGCGTCGACCAAAGCGGCGCTGACGCAAAAGCTCGCCGACTTCGAGACAAAAGGCTCGGACCAGATCGTCGTCGCCACCATACCCAGCCTCGGCGGCGAGGAGATCGAGCCTTACGCCAACCGGCTGTTCCGCTTCTGGAAGCTCGGCCAGGCCAAGGAAAACAACGGCGTGCTGCTCCTGGTGGCGCCCAACGACCGCAAGATGCGCATCGAGGTTGGTTACGGGCTGGAAGGCACGCTCACCGACCTGCACACCAAGCTGATCATCGAGAACGACATGGTGCCGGCCTTCCGCGCCGGCGATTTCTCCGGCGGCATCACCAAGGCCGTCGACGACATGATCATGGTGCTGGAGGGCAATCCGGAGGAGCTCGAAGCGCGCGGCAAGCGCAACGAGCAGGCGCCGTTCAACTCCGATGACCTGTTCTTCGCCATCTTCATCACCATCTGGGCGCTGATCTTCTTCGGCGGCATCGCGATGACGGTGCTGCCGCCGATCTTCGGCCAGAAGATCGGACCCGGCCGCTATCGCTGGCTCGGCATGACTTTCGAGCCTGGCCGGCGATCCTCCTCGTCGAGTGGCGGTGGCTGGTCGTCGGGCGGCGGTGGCTGGTCCTCGGGTGGCGGTGGCGGCGGGTTTTCCGGCGGCGGCGGCTCGTCCGGCGGCGGCGGCTCCTCGGGAAGCTGGTGAGGCATCATGGCAACGCGATCGATCAGCGCCGAGGACCATGACCGCATCGCCGGGGCGATCCGGACGGCCGAGTTGAAGACCGACGGCGAGATCTACTGCGTCGTCGCTCGAGCCAGCGACGGCTACTATTTTCCGGCCGCGTTCACGACGACGATCGGCCTGTTCGTCGCCAGCCTTGCCGTCGCCTACGGGCTGGAGGGCTTGTGGTTGACCATCCGGCTGCCGCATTTCGTCCTGGCACAAGTGCTGGCGCAGGCCTCGGTGCTCGCCTTGCTCTGGTTTCTGCCCGCCTTGCGCATCCATTTCGTGCCGAGAAGGCTGCGTTATCAGGCGGCGCACGCCAATGCGATGAAGCAGTTCTTGGCCCGCAACGTCCACCGCACACAGGCGCGCACGGGCGTGCTCATCTTCGTCTCCATCGCCGAGCGCTATGCCGAGGTCGTCGCGGACTCCGGCATCGATGCCAAGGTCGGCCAGCATGTCTGGGACGGCGTTGTGCGCGACCTGACGAAGCATGCCGGCGACAACCGGCTGCCCGACGGCTTCGTCAAGGCCATCGGCACGGTCGGCGCGGTGCTCGCCGAGCATTTCCCGGTGACCGAAGGCGACGCCAACGAGCTCGACGATCATCTCGTCGAAATCTGATCAGAGCATGATGCCGAAAAGTGTGAAGCGGTTTTCGGGCGACATCATGCTCTATCTCTTGGATTTAGAGACGGATTCAGATTTCAGGTCGATTCGACCTGAAATCATCCGGCTCTAGGCGCCTTGTCCGCCCACGCGCCTTTCGCCTGTGCGAAAGCGTCGAAGGGGTTTGGCGGACTCTTTGCAATCAGCCGATGCGGGTTTATGGTTAACCAATCATGAACACGCTGACGATCGACATCCGGAAGGCAGAACCGCGCGACGCGAGCGCCATCGCCGATGTGCACCAGCAGGCCTGGCGCGGCGCCTATTCGGGCATCATCCCGCACCGCACGCTGACCTCGATGATCAACCGCCGCGGCGTCGACTGGTGGGCCAACGCGATTCGCCGCGCGGCCACCGTGCTGGTGGTCGAGATCGGCGGAACGGTCGCCGGCTACGCCACGATCGGCAAGAACCGCGCCCGCGAGCTCCGCCAGCAGGGCGAGATCTACGAGCTCTATCTGCGGCCGGAATATCAGGGCATCGGGCTCGGCAGCCGTCTGTTCAAGGCGGCCAAGACCCGGCTCGCCGACCATGGCCTGCGTGGCCTGGTGGTCTGGGCACTGGAAGACAACCACAACGCCCTGGCCTTCTATGCCGGCAATGGCGGCCGCGATATCGCCGAAGGCGTCGAGGTCTTCGAGCAGAAGGCGCTGAAGAAGGTCGCCTTCGTCTGGAATGACTAGCGTCGCCTAAGTTACAGGCCATCACAAACTGTGCGCTTTCATTAGCGTTCAGTGCTATTCACCGCATTGCACCATGACGTTTCGCCCGCTATCGGTCTTGGAATCGAGAGAGGGATAGATCATGCGTATCGAAGCCGTGCCCACTGGAAAGAACCCGCCTGACGACGTCAACGTCATCATCGAGGTGCCGATCGGCGGCGAGCCGATCAAATACGAGATGGACAAGGAGGCCGGCACGCTGTTCGTCGACCGCTTCCTGCACACCTCGATGCGCTATCCCGGCAACTACGGCTTTGTGCCGCACACGCTGTCGGGCGACGGCGACCCGATCGACGTTTTGGTCTGCAACACCCGCGCGCTGGTGCCGGGCTGCGTCATCAATGTGCGGCCGATCGGCGTCTTGATCATGGAAGACAATGCCGGCCAGGACGAGAAGGTGATCGCCGTTCCCTCGCCGAAGCTGACGTTGCGCTACGAGAACGTCACCGAATACACGCACCTGCCGGAAATCACACGCCAGCAGGTGCAGCACTTCTTCGAGCATTACAAGGATCTCGAGCCTGGCAAGTGGGTCAAGATCGAGGGCTGGCACGACTCCAACTATGCCAAGAAGATGATCGTCGACGCGATTGCGCGGGCCAGGGCCGCTAAATAGGGCGAGAGACCTTAGCCTAGCCGGGAAATGGCGGGCGGAACCCTCACCGCAGCGCCTTCTCGCCGCCGGCCGCCGTGATGACGCCGACGATGATCAGTCCGGTCAGCACCAGCCGCACGCCGGCGCTGACGCCGAAGGTATTGAGCATGGTCAAAAGCAGCACCAGGAACAGGCCGGCGCCCCAGACGCCCGGCACGTTGGCCTTGCCGCCGGCGACCGAGGTGCCGCCGATGACCACGACCGCGATCGAGGCCAGCAGATATTCGTTGCCGATATCGACATTGGCGCCGCGGAAATAACCGGCGAGCAACGCGCCGTCGATGCCGCCAAGTGCGCCGCACAGCGTGTAGGTGAGGAAGCGGATGCGGCCGACATGGACGCCGGCGAGCCACGCGGCGCGGATGTTCTGGCCGATCGCCAGCACCGATCGACCGTAGATCATGCGCTGCAGCGCAAGTGCGGCGCCGATGGTGAAGGCCACCGTCAGCATCGCCAGCACCGGAATGCCCAGCACCTGCCAGTTGGTGAAATCGGCAAAACCCGGCGGCGGCTTGATCTGCAACCCGCGGCCATAGCTGATGTCGACCGACTGGATGACGAAGCTCGCCGACAGCGTGGCGATGATCGGCGGAATGCGCAGCGCCCAGATCAGCAGGTAGTTGATGGCGCCGATCGCGGCGCCGCAGGCAAGTGCCGCAAGCAGCCCGACGACGATCATGGCATCGCTGCCGCCCATCACCTTCATGGCGACCGCGCTGGCCAAACCGATATTGGCCGGCAGCGACAGGTCGACATTGCCGGGTCCCAGCGTGATGACGAACATCTGGCCGACGCCGACGATGACCGTGAAGACGGCAAGCGAGAGCGCCGCCGTGACCATGCCGCCGGCGCCGTAGCCGCCGGTGAAGGCGATCGTTGCCAGCCAGACGACCAGCGCGCCGGCGAAGGACCAGATCCAGGGTTTTTCAAGCAGCGCCCGCGCCGAGGTCATCGCTCACCGCTCCCTGCGGCTGATCAGCACCCGCGCCGCCAGCACGATGATCAGGATCGCGCCGTTGGCGGCCACCTGCCAGTCGGGCGGGATGTGCATGAAGGTCAGGAGCGGCGAGGCGGCCAAAGCCAGCGTCAGCGCCCCGAGCACCGCGCCGATCGGCGACACGCGGCCGCCGACGAACTCGCCGCCGCCGAGGATGACGCCGGCGATCGAAAGCAGCGTGTAGCCGTTGCCGATATTGGCGTCGGCCGAGGTGGTGATGCCGATCAGCGCCATGCCGGAAAGCACGCCGAACAGGCCGGTCAGCGCGAACAGCACGACCTTGGTCTTGAGCAGCGACCAGCCGGCCCGCCTCAGCGCCGCGGCGTTGCCGCCGGAACCGCGCAGGATCACGCCATAGGATGTGCGCATCAGGCCGAAATGCACGACCGCGGCGATCAGCAGCGCGGCAAGGATCGGAAACGGGATGTAGGGCGGCTTGAAGGACATGATTGAAAGCAGCCAGTCCGGCGCCTTGCCGCCCGGCTTGGGCAGGACCAGGATGGCAAGCCCCTGCCAGACGAAACTCATGCCGAGCGTGACAACGATCGACGGCAAATTGCGCAGATGGATCAGCGCGCCGAGCAAGGCATAGACGCCGATCGATCCCAGCAGAACCACGATGCCGATGAGCGGCGCATCCCTAAGCCAAGTTGCAGTCACGCAGCCGACAAACCCGACGAACGTCCCTATCGAAAGGTCGAGCTCGTTGCCGGCGATGACGAACATCTGCGCGATCGTCGCCAGCGCGATCGGGATCGCCAGGTTGAGCATGAGGTTGAAGCCGAAATAGCTGATGGCGCGCGGATTGAGCCAGGCGATCGCGATCAGCACCAGCGCCAGCGACAAAGCCGGCAAGAGGCCGCGCAGCAGGCGCGCCCGAGCGGCGTTGCCGCGCGGCGAGGATTTCGGGAGCGTGCCGGGAGCGATCGCGGTCATCTCAGGCCGCATCGCCGAACGAGGACTGGATGATCTTTTCCTCCGTCAGCTCGTCGCGCCCAAGATTGGCGACGATGCGCCCGTTCTTGAAGACATAGACATGGTCACAATTGTCGAGCTCCTCGGTCTCGGTGGTGTACCAGAGGAAGGTGCGGCCCTTGGCGGCTTCCTCGCGCACGAGGTCGTAGACTTCGAGCTTGGTGCCGATATCGACGCCGCGCATCGGATCGTCCATCAGCACGATCTCGGCGTCGGAGCCGAGCGCGCGGGCAAACAGCGCCTTCTGCTGGTTGCCGCCCGACAGCGAGAAGATGTTGTTGTTCACGTCCGGCGTGCGGATGCCGATCTTCTGCTTCCAGAATTCGGCGAGCTCGGCCTCGCGCTGCGGCGAGATCAGCAGGCCGTTGCGCAGCCGGGCCAGCGAGCGGATGCCGATATTCTGCGCGATCGACCATTGCGAAAAGATGCCGTCCGACTGGCGGTCGCCGGCGACCAGCGCCACCGGCGCGGTGACCTCGATGCCTGCCCTGGCGCGGGAGGCAGCTGAGAATATGGCCAGGAGCAGGTCCGTCTGGCCATGCCCGGCAAGCCCGGCAAGCCCGATGATCTCGCCGGCGCGGGCGACAAGCGCCTTGCCGTCCTGCTGCCTGGCCGGGCGCGCGCGAACCCTGAGCGCCCCGGCCTCGGTCTTGCGGGCCTCGGCTGCGGCCTTCTGATGTCCTTCGGCGCCACCCATGGCGGCGACCAGCTTGTCACGATCGAAGGCGCTTGCGACATCCGCCGCGACCACCTTGCCGTCGCGCATCACCACGATGCGGTCGGCGTTCTGCAGCACCTCGCCCAGCACATGTGAGATCAGGATGCAGCTGCCGCCCTTTTCGACGAAGCGGCGCACGAATGAAAGCAATTGCCCCGCCGTATGCGCATCGAGCGAGGAGGTCGGCTCGTCGAGGATGACCAGATGCAGCGGCTCTCGGGTCAGCGTGAAGGCGCGCGCCACCTCGACCATCTGCCGCCTTCCGATCGAAAGGTCGCCGGCAATGTCGTCCGCCGAAATGCCGTGGTCCGGGAAGATCTCATCGAGCTTGGCGCGGATGAGATCGGCGGCCCTGCGCCGCCAGCCGAAACCGGCGAGCGAGGGATGGTTGATGCGCGTATTCTCGGCAATGCTGAGATTGGGGCAGAGCGACAATTCCTGAAACACGCAGCGTATGCCGAGCTCGAGCGCCCGCGCCACCGAATAGCTTGCCTCCTGATTGCCGCGCACGGCGATCTGCCCGCCGTCCGGCCGCAGCGTGCCGGCCACCATATGCATGAGCGTCGACTTGCCGGCGCCGTTATGCCCGACCAGCCCGACGCATTCGCCGGCGCCGACATGGAAGTCGACGCCGTTAAGCGCCTGGACGGCGCCGAAATGCTTTTCGGCGCCGTCCAGTCTGACGATATCTGCAATAGCCTGGAGCATCCTCAACTTTTATCCGGTCGGCGATGCGGGCAGCAACCTGCCCACCACTATTGCTTGATGTTGGCCTTGATGGCCGCGATGGCGTCTTCCTGCGTGTATTCGTGGGTGGCGACGCCGCCTTCCTTGATGTTCGGCAGCGCGGCCTCGAAATCGTCCTGGGTGAAGGCCAGATACGGCACCAGCAGGTCGTGCGGGATGTCCTTGCGGCCGTCGAGCACCTGCTGCGCCACCCAGAAGGCGAGCGTCGACACGCCGGGCGCGATCGAGGCCGACCAGGTCTGGTAGCCGTCCTTTTCCTTCTGCTCCTTCCACCACTTCAACTCGTCCTGGCGGTTGCCCATGATGATGGTCGGGCGCGGCTTGCCGGCTGCGGCGAAGGCCTGCGCGGCGCCATAGCCGTCACCGCCTTGGTCGACGATGCCGACGACATCGGGCAGCGACGGCAGGATGGTCGCCACCGCCTTCTGCGCCGTGGTCTGGTCCCAGTCGCCGGTCACCGAACCGACGATCTTGAATTCGGGATGGGCGGCGACGCCTTCGAAGATGCCGGCATGGATGGCATCGTCGATCGAGGTGCCGGCGAGACCGCGGATTTCCAAGAGATTGCCGCCCTTGGGCTGGAACTTGGCCATCTGCTCGACTTCCTGCTTGCCCATGTCCTTGAAGTCGACGACGACGCGGTAGGCGCAGGGTTCGGTGACAGTCCCGTCGAAGGAGACGACGGTGATGCCGGCATCGCAGGCCTGCTTGATGGCGCCGTTGAGCGCATCCGGCGAGGCGGCGTTGATGACGATGGCGTCATAGCCCTGCAGGATCAGGTTCTGCACCTGCGCGGCTTGGGTCGGCACTTCCTTGTCGGCGGTGGTGAAGACGTCCGCCGCGGCGACGATCTTGTCGTCGACCGCCTTCTTGGTGACGATGCCGTAGCTGTCGAGCATCGCCTGGCGCCACGAATTGCCGGCATAATTGTTGGAGAAGGCGATCTTCTTGCCGCTGGTGTCGGCAAGCGCGGCGCCCGAGGCGAGCATCGCCGCCAGTGCACTCAATACGAGCAGTTTCTTCATGTCGGTTCCTCCCGGGGTTGCAGGTGTTAACGGATGGTCGTAACGCGAATGCCCTGTTTTTTATCTATTGTCAGACAAATTCAGACGAACCGCAAGCTGTCAACTGCAAAGCCTTGGCGCCGTCGATCAACTTGCGGTGCGACGATTGATAAGCCGCCGCGTCATGGTCTAGGAACACGGGCAGGAGACAGATTGCATGGCAGTGACGCCGACCGTTGCTCAAGGCGCGCCCGGAATACCGGCACGCTGGACGTCAAGCGCCAAAAGCGGGGTCGGCACCGCGCTTTCGGCAAAAAGCCCGCTCTGGTTCACCATCAGTCACGGCATTCTGAACGAGATCTATTACCCGCGCCTCGACAGCGCCTGCACGCGTGACCTGGGGCTGGTCGTGACCGGTCCCGGCGGCTATTTTTCCGAAGAGAAGCGCGATGCGGCCCACGCCGTCGAACCTTTCGAGGACGGTGTCCCTGGCTACCGGCTGACCAACATTGCTTCCGACGGTGCCTACAGAATTGAAAAGCGCATCGTTACGGATCCGAAACGAGCTGTCCTGCTGCAGGAAACCAGTTTCACCGTCCTCAAGGGCCAGGCTGCGGATTACCGCGTCTACGCGCTGCTGGCGCCGCATCTCGTAAATGCCGGCATGGGCAACACCGCTTGGATCGGCGAGCACAAGGGACAGCGCGTTCTTTTCGCCACCGGACGCGGCGTATCGCTTGCGCTCGCCTCCTCCTTGCCCTGGGGCGCCTGCTCGGCCGGCTATGTCGGCTTCTCCGACGGCTGGCAGCAATTGCACGACAACGGCGCGCTCGATCCCTCAAGCCGGGTGGCCGAGGACGGCAATGTCGCGCTGACCGGCGAGATCGGCTTTTCGGCCGGCAAGTCGGCTGCCTTGCTGGCGCTCGCCTTCGGCGCTTCGCCTGAGGAAGCCGCCGACCTCGCGCTTGCAAGCCTGAAACAGGGCTTCGAGCCAGCTGCGGAAACCTATGTCGAGAACTGGCGGAAATTCCAGGCTGGGCTGGAAAGACTCGACCGTCACGCCGCCTTCGGTCTGAACGCCTACCGCGTCAGCAGCGCGGTGCTGGCGACGCATCTCTCCCTCGCAAGGCCCGGCGCCGCGGTCGCCAGCCTGTCGATCCCCTGGGGTTTCAACAAGGGCGACGACGATCTCGGCGGCTATCACCTCGTCTGGCCGCGCGACCTGGTCGAGACGGCGGGCGGCTTCCTCGCTGCCGGTGACGGCAGGCAGGCGCTGCAGATCCTCGTCTATCTGCGTTCGATCCAGCAGCCCGACGGCCATTGGCCGCAGAATTGCTGGTCCGACGGGACCCCCTATTGGCCCGGCATCCAGATGGACGAATGCGCCTTTCCGCTGCTGCTTGCCGATGCGTTGCGCCGCGCCGGTCATCTGCCGAAGTCGAAGCTCGCCGACTTCCTGGCGATGATCGAGAACGCGGCCGCCTATGTCGTGCGCAACGGCCCGGTCACCGGCGAGGACCGCTGGGAAGAGGACGCCGGCTACAGCCCGTTCACGCTGGCCGTGGAAATAGCCGCATTGCTCGCAGCTGCCGACATGCTGGACGCCTCCGGTAAAAATGAGCCGGCAAACTACCTGCGCGAGATCGCCGATTGCTGGAACGACCAGATCGAGCGCTGGACCTATGTCACCGGCACCCCGGCAAGCGCCAGGGCGGGCATCGAAGGCTATTATGTCCGTATCGCCCCGCCCGACGATGGCGGCGCCGCGTCGCCGAAGGACGGCTTCGTGCCGATCAAGAACCGGCCGCCGGCCGATACCGACAGACCGGCCGAGGCCATCATCAGCCCGGACGCCCTGGCGCTTGTGCGCTTCGGGCTCAGAGCCGCTGACGATCCGCGCATCCTCAACACCGTCAAGGCGATCGACGCCGAGCTGCGCCGCGACTTGCCGCAAGGGCCGCTCTGGTACCGCTATACCGGCGACGGCTATGGCGAGCATGAGGACGGGGCACCATTCGACGGCACCGGCCGCGGGCGGCCGTGGCCGCTGCTTGCCGGCGAGCGCGCGCATTACGAGTTGGCCGCCGGCCGCAGGGACAAAGCGGCGCAACTGCTTGAGACTTTCGAACGCTCGGCGGGCGTCGGCGGCCTTCTGCCGGAACAGGTCTGGGATCGTCCGGACATGCCGGACCGCGAATTGCGGCTGGGTGCCCCTTCCGGCAGCGCCATGCCGCTGGTCTGGGCGCATGCCGAGCACATCAAGCTGTTGCGCTCGCTGCGCGACGGCGCCGTCTTCGACCTGCCGCCGCAGGGCGTCGAGCGCTACATCAAGGACAAGACGGTCTCGCCGCTGCGGATCTGGCGCTTCAACAACAAGATCCGCTCCATTCCCCCCGGCAAGGCCCTTCGCGTCGAACTGTCGGCGCCCGGCGTCGTCCACTGGAGCAGCGACAAATGGCTGACCGTGCAGGACAGCAGGACGGCCGAAAATGCGTTCGGCATTCATCTGGCGGATTTGCCCGTTGGCCGCCTGCGGCCGGGAACCACCATCGTCTTCACTTTTTTCTGGCCCGGGGCGATGCGTTGGGAGAATGTCGACTTCAGCGTCGGCATTGACGCTCAATCGTGATCCAGATGGGCCATTATACTTCTCCTTTCCTCAAGCAATCGGGATGAAACCATGCAGATCGGAATGATGGGACTGGGCAGGATGGGCGCCAACATGGTGCGGCGCCTGATGCGCGACGGCCATGAATGCGTCGTCTACGACATCAATTCGGCAAGCGTGGCCGGCATGGTCAAGGACGGCGCCATTGGCGCGGCCTCGCTGGAGGAATTCGTCGGCAAGCTCGCCAAGCCGCGCTGCGCCTGGCTGATGCTGCCGGCCGCGATCACCGGCAAGATCGTCGACCAGGTCGCGGCGCTGATGGAGCCGGGCGACATCATCATCGACGGCGGCAATTCCTACTACCACGATGCCGTCGACCAGGCGGCGAAGCTGGCGGTGAAAGGCATCAACTTCGTCGATGTCGGCACCAGCGGCGGCGTCTGGGGCCTGGAGCGGGGTTACTGTCTGATGATCGGCGGCCCCGACGATGCGGTTAAGCATCTCGATTCGGTCTTCGCCACGCTGGCGCCAGGCGCCGATGCGGGCGACAACCCGCCCAAGGATGCCGGCACGGCGCCCTTCGGCTATCTCCATTGCGGGCCAAGCGGCGCCGGCCACTTCGTCAAGATGGTGCATAACGGCATCGAATACGGCGTCATGGCCGCCTATGCCGAGGGCATGAACATCCTGAAGTCGGCCAATGCCGGCAAAAGGCAGCGCACCGCCGACGCCGAGACCAGCCCGCTGGAAAACCCCCAATACTACCAGTTCGACGTCGACTTGCCCGCCGTCGCCGAGGTCTGGCGGCACGGCAGCGTCATCGGCTCCTGGCTGCTCGATCTCACCGCCGGCGCGTTGAAGAGCGATCCGGCGCTCGCCCAGTTTGGCGGCCGCGTCTCCGATTCCGGCGAAGGCCGCTGGACGCTGAAAGCGGCGATCGACACCGGCGTTCCGGCGCCGGTGCTGTCCTCGGCGCTGTTCGACCGCTTCTCCTCGCAGGGCGAATCGCAATTCGCCGACAAGCTTTTGTCCGCCATGCGCTACGCCTTCGGCGGCCATATCGAAAAGCCGAAGGCGTGAGGGGAGAAACGGCATGAGCCAGGAGAGGTCCGACACGATGGTGCTTTTCGGAGCGACCGGCGACCTTGCGCACAAGAAGATTTTCCCGGCGCTCTACCAGATGGTCGCCAAGGGGACGCTGATCGAGCCGGTGATCGGCGTCGCCTTCGACCCCTGGGAACTCCCCAAACTGGTGGACCGCGCCCGCGACGGCATCGTCACGGCGCTGGGTTCGATCGACGACAAGGTCTTTGCCAAGCTCGCCTCGCTGCTGCGCTATGTCAGCGGCGACTACCGCGACGGCGCGACCTTCGAGAAGCTGAAGATGGCGCTGGGTTCCGCGCAGCGGCCGCTGCACTACATGGCCGTCCCCCCGACCATGTTCGAAACCGTCGTGCAAGGACTGGAGCAGTCCGGCACCGCGCGCGGCGCGCGGCTGATGGTGGAAAAGCCCTTCGGCCACGATCTGCAGTCGGCACGCTGGCTGAACCGGGTGCTGCATCTGGTGTTCGACGAACAGTCGATCTTCCGCATCGACCACTATCTCGGCAAGGAAGCGATCCAGAACCTGCTCTATTTCCGCTTCGCCAACGCCTTCCTCGAGCCGATCTGGAACCGCAACTTCGTCGAAAGCGTGCAGATCACCATGGCCGAGGATTTTGGCGTCGAGGGCCGGGGCAAATTCTATGACGATGTCGGCTGCATCCGCGACGTGATCGAGAACCACCTGCTCAACATCCTGCTGCTTTTGGCCATGGAACCGCCGGTCGGCCGCTCGGCCGACGACCTGATCGACGAGAAGGTGCAGGTGTTGCGCGCCATCCGCACGCTGACCAAGGACGATGTCGTGCGTGGCCAGTTCGACGGCTATCTGGCCGAACCGGGCGTCAGGCCCAACTCGCCGGTCGAGACCTTCGCGGCGGTGCGCTTCTTCGTCGACACCTGGCGCTGGCAGGACGTGCCTTTCTTCATCCGCGCCGGCAAGAACATGCCGGTGCACGCCACCGAGGTGATCGTGCGGATGAAGCGGCCGCCGCTCGACGTCTTCGACCCGATCAAGCCGGGCGACGCCAATTATGTGCGCTTCCGCATCGACCCGCAGGTGGCGATCTCGATCGGCGCCCAGCGCAAGGTCGCCGGCGACGACATGATCGGCGAGCAGGTTGAACTGACCGCACTCGACGACACCAAGGGCGACATGCCGCCCTATGAACGGCTGATCGGCGACGCCATGAACGGCAACGGCCAGCTCTTCACGCGCCAGGACGCGGCAGAGCTTGCCTGGCGCATCGTCGGCCCGGTGCTCGGCGACACCACGGCGCCGGCAATCTATGCGCCCAAGACCTGGGGGCCGGCCGATGCCATGAACGGCTTCGGCCCGCCCGATGGCTGGATCAATCCGAGCAAGTAACTTCGGGGAGGACGGGATGGCGAAGACAGCAAAAACCGCCGCGGCGAGCAACGAACCGATCGTGCTCGCTATCGATGTCGGTGGCTCGCATGTAAAAATCCTCACCAGCGCCGGCGGCGAGATGCGCCGCGTCGCGTCCGGGCCGAGCCTGACCCCGGACCAGGTCGTCACTTCGGTGAGGAAACTGGCGCAGGACCTGGACTACGACGTCATCTCGATGGGTTATCCCGGCCCCGTGCGCGACAACAAACCCTCGCTCGACCCCTTCAATCTCGGCAAGGGCTGGAACGGCTATGATTTCACCGCCGCCTTCGGCAAGCCGGTGAAGCTGGTCAACGACGCGCTGATGCAGGCGATCGGCAGCTATGACGGCGGCCGCATGCTGTTCCTCGGCCTCGGCACGGGCCTGGGCGCCGCCATGATCATCAAGAATGTCGGGCAGCCCATGGAGCTTGCCCACCTGCCCTACAAAAAAGGCGCCAGTTTCGAGGATTATGTCGGCGAGCGCGGCCTGGTAAAGCGCGGGAAGAAAAGGTGGCGCAAATACGTTTTCGACGTGGTCGACAGGCTTCGCGCCGCCTTGCAGCCGGACTATGTCGTGATCGGCGGCGGCAATGTCGACAAGCTCGATGAATTGCCTGAAAAATCCCGGCGCGGCGACAACACTCGCGCTTTCGCGGGTGGATTTCGACTATGGCGCGACAAGGCGCTGATCGTCTGATATTGTTACATTTCAGTACAATTGTTCAAAACAGCGTGTAATGACACGACGGATCATTGCGTCGCGCAGATTTGCCGACTAGGAATTCGCCGGCCTGCGGCGCCAAGCACCTTTCCGGATTCGCGAAACAACGCTCGCGGCGCTTTGACATTACACACCGCGAAGACCGCAGCGTTTTCGCGGCCTTGCGGCAATATGGAGGGACTACGTGGACGAGGACACCAGCACAGCCAGGGAAGTCGACCTGCTCGAGCTCACCGCTCACATCGTATCGGCTTATGTCGCGAAAAACCGCCTGCCTGCTTCGGGCCTGGGCGAACTGATCGCCAGCGTCGCCTCCTCGATCGGCGGGATAAGCCGGCCGGCGGAACCCGCGGCGCCCCCGCCGGTTCCCGCCGTCAATCCCAGGCGCTCGGTGACGCCGGATTACATCATCTGCCTCGAGGACGGGAAGAAGTTCAAATCGCTGAAGCGCCATATCGGCGTGCATTTCGGCCTGACGCCGGAAGCCTACCGCACCAAATGGGGCCTCCCCGTGGATTACCCGATGGTCGCGCCCAACTATGCGGCGTCGCGCTCGCAGCTCGCCAAGTCGATCGGCCTCGGCCGCAAGGCGGAACCGGTGCCGGCGAAGCCCGCAAAGGGCAGGAAGGCCAAGGCGACGGCCTGAAATAACGCGCCTGCACCAATGATTTAAGAAGCCTGCCGAGGAATCCGCCTTGGCAGGCTTCCTGCTTTTATGGCTTGGATACGGCCGGAGACCAGAGCATTCCAGGAAAAGCGTGAAGCGTCCGGAATTGCAAACAGGACGATCGGTTTGTCGTTTCCATGAACGATCAACCGCTGGGGGACATAGCCATGAACTACGCCAGGATGGTGATCGAGAAGGAAGCGCCGGAGGAATACGGCTACGGCCGCATCCGCCACAACCTTTCCGAAAGCTCGATCGCTGACCAGAAACTGTCCGACATCGGCCTCGCGCTGCCCGACCTCACCTTGTTCTATGGCGAGCATCGCGGCGACAAGGACTTGCGGGCGCTGATCGCCGGGCAGGACAGGGGCCTTTCTCCCGACGATGTGCTGGTGACCGCAGGCGCGGCCGGCGCGCTGTTCATCATCGCCACCGCGCTGCTTTCGGCCAGCGACCATCTCGTGGTCGTGCGGCCGAACTACGCCACAAACATCGAGACGCCGAAGGCGATCGGCTGCGCCATCTCCTATGTCGATCTCGATTTCGACCAGGGCTTTGCCGTCGACATCGAACGCCTCACGGCCGAGCTGCGGCCGAACACGAAACTGATCAGCGTCACCTGCCCCCACAACCCGACCGGCACGATGATGACACGCGCCGATCTCGACGCGTTGATTACGCTCGCCGAACATCACAAGTGCCGGCTGCTGGTCGACGAGACCTATCGCGACCTCTCCTACGGCGAACGCCTGCCCGCGGCGGCCTCGCTCAGCCCAAGCGCGATCAGCGTCTGCTCGCTGTCCAAGGCGTTCGGCATTCCGGGCATCCGTATCGGCTGGCTGGTGACCCTCGATCCGGAACTCCAGGAAATCTTCCTCGCCGCCAAGGAGCAGATCGGCATCTGCGGCAGCGTCATCGACGAGGCAATCGCCCGCACCACGCTTGAACGCCGTGACACCTTTCTCGCCTCGCTTCTGCCCGAAATGGCCAGGCGGCGCGACATCGTCCAGGCCTGGATCGACGGCGAGCCTCTCGTCGACTGGGTGCGGCCACAAGGCGGCGTCGTCGGCTTCCCTCGGCTCAACGTCGATGCCGGCTTCGACCTCGACAAGTTCTATACCCGGCTGCTGGAGGAGCACGGCACCTATGTCGGTCCCGGTCACTGGTTCGAGATGCCGAAACGCTTCTTCCGCCTCGGCTTCGGCTGGCCAAAGGAAGCGGAATTGCGCGGCGGGCTGGAAGCCATCTCGGCTGCTCTAAGGCGGTAACTTCCTCGCGCGATCGGCTGAAAAGTCCAAAAGCCCTTGATCCAAACTCGATTTGAAGGCATATGCGCCGCGAACTTTATTAAGTTTCATTGGCCGGAACAGCGCCCATTCGGGAAGTGCCCCGCTGGCCAATGTTTTTCGAAACGGGGCCTACCTCCATGACCGCAGAACAAATATCCCCGGAGCAGCGCTACGCTGCTTTCCGCCACCGCCCGTTCCTCAGCTACTGGACGGCGCGTTTCCTCACCACCTTCGCCACCATGATCGTGTCGGTCGCCGTCGGCTGGCAGGTTTATGACCTGACCCGCGATCCGTTCGACCTCGGCATTGTCGGCATCGTCCAGTTCCTGCCTTCGCTGCTTCTGGTCCTGGTCACGGGCGTGGTCGCCGACCGCTTCGGCCGCCGCCTGATCATGACCCTGGCGACTCTGGTCGAGGCCGGCTGCGCGTTGGCCCTGCTGCTTCTGGCCTTGCGCGGCCTGACCAGCCCGCTGCCGATCTTCATCGTGCTGGTGATGTTCGGCATCGCCCGCGCCTTCTACGGCCCGGCCTCGTCATCGCTGTTCGCCAATCTGGTGCCGCAGGAGGATTTCGCCAACGCGATCGCCTGGAACTCGTCCGCCTGGCAGACGGCGACCATCGTCGGCCCGGTCGCCGGCGGCCTGCTCTACGGCGTTTCGGCGGAAGTCGCCTACGCTACAGCCGCCGTCCTGATGCTCGCCGCGGCCGCGCTCATCTTCACCATTCCCAAGCCCGCCCAGCAGACGGCCACCGACAAGCCGACGATGCAGACGCTGTTTGCCGGCTTCGGCTATATCTGGGGCGAGAAGATCGTGCTCGGCGCGATCTCGCTCGACCTGTTCGCCGTGCTTCTGTCGGGCGCCTCGGCGCTGCTGCCGGTCTATGCGCGCGACATATTGGAGCTCGGCCCCTGGGGGCTCGGCCTGCTGCGCTCGGCGCCGGGCATCGGCGCCATCTGCGTCGCCGTCTGGCTTGCCGGCCATCCTATCCGCGACCATGCCGGCAAGATCATGCTGGGCTTCGTCGCTCTGTTCGGCGCCTTCACCGTGCTGTTCGGCGTCTCGACCATCACCTGGCTGTCGATCGTGGCGCTCGCCCTGCTCGGCGCCACCGACATGTTCAGCGTCTATATTCGCGAGACGCTGATCCAGCTCTGGACGCCGGACGAGGTGCGCGGCCGCGTCAACGCCGTCAACCAGGTCTTTGTCGGCGCCTCCAACGAGGTCGGCGAATTTCGCGCCGGCACAATGGCGGCGCTGATCGGCACCGTTCCCGCAGTGGTGATCGGCGGCATCGGCGCCATCGCCGTCGCCGGCCTGTGGGCCTATCTGTTCCCGGCGCTGCGCCAGGTACAGCACCTCAACAGCCGCAACTGATAAAGTTCTGGAGCTGGGCTGCTGGTCCGACACTCGGGCCAATCAGGCGCCGCCGTCGCTCGATGAGATAGGAGCAGCTTCTACTCCGAAAAGCTGACGCTGACGCCACGCTGCCGAAAATAGGCCTGCATCAGCTTGCGGCCGGCGCGGTTGTTCTGCACCAATCTGGCCGGATCGAACACCGCCTGTTTTTTCCCCTCTCGTGCCAGCGCTGCCTTGAGTGTCGCGATATGGGCGTCGATGTCGGCATTGTCCGCTCGGAGTGAGGCGTAGATGCTTTCGGTCGCCTCGGCCACGGTCAGTTCGTTCACAGGCTGTCGTCCTTTGATTGATCGGGCGGCGCATAACACAGATTCGTGGCCGCGCCGATACCATCCATTTTTGTTCCTCGCGTTTTGAGGGGATGGCTTCTATTTTGGACAAGGCCTAACAGGAGGGTTACGTTGTGAAAATACGCACGACGACGCACAATCATCCCGGAGAACCAGGCGTCATTCTGCTGGATCAGCCATTGGCGAACATGGCCGTGGCGACCGACATTCGCGATGGCGCAACGACGCTGTTCGGAACCGTCGATCTGCAGGTAAACTATTCCGGCAAGTACGACATCAGAGTCGAATTATCACCGGACGAACTCACGCGCGTCTACCAGCTGCTCGTCAAAAATCTCCTCAGGAAAATACAGGAACTTACCGCTGAACCAGTGCCTTGAAATTCTTTAACCAGGGATTTCGCACAAGCACCTGATACCGAGCGGCGCGAAGTTCGGCGTGGCTTTCGTGACGACCCACGACCGGGACCAGGCGCAAGGCCGGGGCGCACAGGTACCACTTATCCTTTGACGATCTCCGTCACGCAGTGGACGTAGTCCATCCGATGGCCTTCGGGGGCGCGCGCGACATCGGCTTCGTACGCGCCGTAAAGAGCGTCGACGATTGCGGAACGATCGGCCGCGGGACGCGAGGGGTCGAGCGCGTTGGCAAAGACGGTTTCCGACCAGGAGCGGAGCGTCGGCACATAGGCCCTGGCGAAATTCTGCGCATTGCCATGGACCCGGAAGGCTTCGGCATAGGGGCACGGCGTCACCATGGTGAAGATGTTTTCCAGCCTCAATCCGGCCTGCGACACCGGCGAAGCGGGGTCGCGGAACGGTGCCGCGAACTCGCCCGGCGTCTTGTAGAATTGCTGGAACGTCGCGTTGACATATTCCGTCTCGCTGATCCGCCCCGCCCGGGCCAGATCGCGCCAATGGCGCGCGAAGCCGTCGAACATATCGACCCCCGTCGTGTGTCCGAGATAGCGCCCTTCCTCGTCGACGCAGAAATTGGCCAGCGCCAGCCTGCCGCCCGACCTGAGCTCGCGCGCCCTGGCCAGCAGGATCGTCTCCCAGTCGCGCAGCCCCTGGGCGCGAAACTGCGCGCGCTCGGCATCGGTCGCGCCGACCGCCTGGACATGGTCGGCGATCATGCAGGGCCGCTTGCTGATCCAGTGCATCGCCGTGGCGGAAAAGCCGAACGAGAGCGAATTGTCCGGCACGATCTGGCGATAGAAGCTGGTGCCGCTGCCGAAGATATAGAGCCCGGGCGTCTCGGCCAGCGGAACCTCCGTCGAGGTGCCAAGCAGTCCCTGGCTGAGCCGGAACAGCGTCGAGAAATCATTGTGGGGCAGGTCGGTGTAGGTGATCGATATCGCCCGGTCCGGTTCCCTCGCCCGAACGGCGCCGACCAGCCGCCGCATCATGTCCATCGAGGTGCCGCCGTCGGCCGCGCCGAAATCGGCGATGGCGAATGGCTGGCCGTCCGCCAGCCGTGGCATGCCGGCGACGGCCTCGACGACGAGATCGCCGACCTTGTCGATGACGTATTTGGCGCCCACGGTGTTGGCCGAGTAATAGCCCGCTCCGCGCATGGCGATCTTCTGGCCGTCGGCTGCGCTCATTTTTTTCTCCCCTTATTCGTCGTCCACCCGGCCGCCGCCGGCACCACGCACACGCGACCTTTCGCTTTCCGGCACATAGGTTCTGGCGGCTAAGGAATTGAGCGCCGCAAGCGTCCGCTCGTCGATCACGCCGCGCCGGCCCGCGGCTGGCTGCAGCCCGATTTCGGGGCGGCGTTCGATGACGACATCGGCGCGCGTCACCGGCCCCGCGGGCCGCGCTACGCGCATGGCCGAGCGACGCAGCATGGCGTCGAGCCAGATAGGCAGGCCGACACCGATGATCGCCAGCGGCAGCGCGCTCGCTGGAAGCGGATCGTCGAGCAGCAAAGCCGCGGTTCGGATCGGGCAAAGCGGCGTTTCGGCCGGCTTGTCGGCCTCGCCTTTTCGCCAGCGCGCGGCGCGGGCAGGGTCGGGCGCAGCGAAGGACCACGCGTTTTCGGCAAGGCTCAGCATGGCCACGCCCCAGTTGTCGTCCTCGACCGCGATCCGGCGTGCCGCGCGGCCGACATCCTCGGCCAGTCCCCATGAAAATCCGCCACCCCGCGCCGCCTTGGTGCTCAGCATTTCCACCTCGTTGAGCGACAGGTCGATCACGCCGCCTCTCCTGCCGGCGCCATGGCGGCGACATCCTCGATCAGGGGCTCGCCGCTGAACAGCGCGATCCGCAGCCACCGGTCGGAGCGCGGATCGAAGCTGCGCGCGCCGAAGAAAGCGAGCTTCGCGCGCAAGATGTCGACGGGCCGCAGGTCGGCGCCGATCAGATTGTCGTGGATCTCGGCATAGGGAAACCTGGCGACGATCTGGGCGCGCCGCACCGCGTGGCGCCATTCCGGCCGGCGCAGCAGGAAGTCCGCGACACTGGCCGTGGGTGGCTCCCTCGCAAGAGCCTCGGCCAGGCTGAGCGCGTCGCGCGCGGTGGCCAAAGGCTGTTCGAGATCGGCGCCGTCCTCCTCGAAGCGTTCGCCGAGCCGGGGCTCGAGCTTCTCCGCCGAGACATACCAGAAGCGCGCGTTGGCGGACGGCTCAGCGAAGTCGACCTTGGCCGCCCAGGAATAGGAGTCGAGAAGCGCCTGACGAAGCGAGGCACAGCGCATGGTGCCGTCAATGGCATGACCGGGCGTCTCGTCGGCCTTCATCGTGTCGCCGAGCTCGTCAATCAGGGCACCGTGCGGCTCGAGGATCAGCGAGACGCAGGCTTCCTGCCCCTCGAGCGAGAAATGGTCTTCGGCGAAGCGATAGAGCGCATCCCAGGGGCGGGGCTGCGCCAGAAGCCGGTCGAAATTTTCCACCAGCGTGTCGAGATCGCCGGCCAGCGACACGGTCGCGGCGGCCTGGCGGTCATCGGCGCTGTGCCAGCGGGCTACGCGCCGGCGCAGATCGGCGAGCGCCTTCAAGAAAACGTCTCGTTCCATCGCACCGGCTTGCGGTTCGGCGCGGACGCGGGCCAGCGCGGTTTCGCGGGCCAGGAACCAGCTATGCGTCAAGAGCGGATGGCGAACGAGGAAGGGAGCCATGCCGAGCCCCGTTGCATTGCCCACGCCGAGCGCTCGGCGCAAATCCGGCGCCAGCCTTGCCGCGCCGGCCGGATTGCGGCGATGGGCGATGTGGTCGACAAGATCGAGCGTGAAGGATCGGATCAGCCAGACCGTGAGCATTTCCGCCTGGAAGGATCCCGCAAGCTCCGGCCGTGTTGCGATCTCGTCGCGATCGGCGATGCCGAACTTGCCATTGCCGTAAACCGCCGTGGTGCGCAGCAGATAGCCGACGCCGAGCAACTGCTCCTCGTGCGGCTGTCGTCCCTGTGCCAGTGCCGCGGCGACTTCCTCGAACAGCCGCACGCTTTTGTTGGCACGCGCCAGCACGAGTTCGCTTCTGGTGTAGCGGCCTGCCTCCTGCAGCGGCGCATTTGCCTCCAGCCGCGCGATTTCGGCGGCGTCCGGCAATCCGTCGTAAAGCACGTAGCTCGTGTCCCAGGCCTGCGCGATCACCCGGTCGGACCGCTTCTCGTCGTCAAGCGGGGTCGAAAAGGCAACCAGGCTGTAGGTCCTTGCCGGCGTCTCGACCGCATAGACCGCACACCCGAATCCATTGTCGTTGAGGTCGAACAGGTGTTTGCGCACACGCCATTTCTCCCTGGTGGCGCGGCGGATCAACTGGCGCAGGAAACTGAGCCGCGTCGGATGCGCGGCGCCCAGCCGCTGCAGGCGCATGACGATCTCGGGCGGGCGCAGCGCGATCGCCGTCATGCGGCGGTCCCTGCGAGCTTTTCCAAGGTGGCAAGCGTTTCCGCCGCGACCTCGATGCCCTCTTTGGTGTTCTGTTCGCGCGCGCCGAAGCGCCTTGTGCCCGGAAGCCTGGTGTCGCCGGTGAAGGCGCCGGCGACGGTTTCCAGAGTCCCCGCGAATGTCCCGGCCGATGTCGCTTCGGGCGAAACCGCCAGGAAGAATTGGCCGGTTCCAGGCGGGCCGCCGGCCGTGCCGGAGAAGGGGCTGGCGACCAGCCCGGGATTGGCTCCCGTCAGGCACGCGGCAAAGATCTCCACCAGCAACGCGGAGCCGACGCCCTTGTAGGCGCCCGCCGGCGCCATCGTACCCTTCAACGCTTCGCCGGCGTCGGTGGTCGTCTCGCCGCTTGCGTCGAAAGCCCAGCCGGGCGGGATCGGCTCGCCGGCGCGGGCCCGCTTGATGACCTCGCTCTTGGCGACGACGCTGGCGCTCTGGTCGATGACGAAGCGCGCGCCGCCCTGCCCGTCCGGGACGGCCAGCGACCAGGGGTTGGTGCCGAGGGCCGCCTTGCGGCCGCCCCAGGGCGCGATCGAGGCCGGCGCGTTGGTGAATCCCAACCCGACCAGGCCGTCCCGGGCGATGTTTTCGGTGTGATAGCCGAGCGCGCCGCAATTGTAGGAGTTGCGGATGGCCAGAGCTGCCACGCCTTGCGAGCGCGCCGCCTCGATCAGCGCCGGCATGCCGGTGGCGATGGCCGCGTGCGCAAAGCCGTTACCGGCATCGACGGCGACGACCGCCGGAGCCGGCCGCGTCAAGCGCGGCTCGGCCTGCCCCAGCACCTTGCCGCAGGTCAAATGCTCGCAATAGGTCGGGAGGTACATCAGGCCATGCGACTTCAGGCCGTCGCGCTCGGCTGCCGCGATGGCTGCGGCGAGCGCACGGGCCTGCGCCTCGCTGGCGCCATGGCGCAGCAGCGCGGTGCGGGCGAGCGTCTCGATGCGGGCTTGCGTCAGGCGCGTCATCCGGTCACCACCAATCATGCCGCCGCATAGCCGAACTCTCCTTCGCTCGCCCGCGTCTGTAAGCGAATGCATTCGATGAACCGCAGCGATGCCGGCTGCAGGTTGCGGCCTTCCTTGGCGATCCAGCCGACGGTCCGGCTCGAGCGCGGGTCGGCAAGGGGAATGAAGAGCACGTCATGGCTGCTTTTCCAGCGGCAGAGCCGGGGCAGGATAGTGACGCCGAGCCCTGCCTCCACCATCGCCAGGTTGGAGCTCACATTGGTCGCGGTGAGTTTCGAGCCGGCGGCGAGCGCCTCGGTCTCGGCAAGCCCCAGCGCCGCGGCGGCGCCGTTTCGAATGAAGCCCTCGCCGTCGAGCTGCGCCCATTTCAACGGGCGCTTGGATTTTGCCAGAGGATGATCGGCCGGGCAGACGAAATCGAGCGGCTCGTGGAACAGCGGCTCGAAACTGAGCTGTGGCCGCCTGGTGGCGAGCACGCACAGGCCCACTTCCACCATGCCGTTTTCGACGGCGTCGACGATGGCGCTGGAATCGCTGTCGCGGACGTGGATGTCGAACCGGCTGCCCTCGGCGCGAAGCTGGGCGATGGCGCGCGGCAACAAGGTGACGGCGACCGAAGGCACGCTGGCAACGTCGCAGCGGCCTTGCCGGTCCGCCGCATAGCTGGTCATTGCCAGGCAGGCGCGGTCGTAATGCGCGATCATGGCGCGCGCCTCGTCGAGCACGATGCGGCCGACCGGCGAAAGCGCGCCCTTGCGTTCGCTCTCGAACAGCGGCGCGCCGATGTCGTCTTCCAGCTGTTTCAAGGTCATCGACACGGCCGACGGGGTGCGGCCGATCTGATCGGCGGCGGCGCGCACACCACCGGTCTCGCAGACAGCGACGAAGCTGCGCATGCCGGTCAGGCTGATGGTTTTGGTCACTGTTAAGCTTGCCTGAACATTTGTGCCAAAAATTGAGCTTGATTGAAGTTCACAGCATTGGTTAGGTCGTTGTCAACCGAATTGATGCAGGTCGAACGAGATGCTGAACGGTCAGAACTTCGTTGCAGGCGAATGGCGCGACGGCGCCGACTGGGTCGAGGACATCAATCCCTCCGACGTGACCGACATCGTCGGGCGCTTTGCCCAGGCGCGGCCGTCCGACGTCCATGACGCCGTGGCGGCGGCGCAAGGCGCGCAACGCGAATGGGCCGCGGCCGGGCTCGAAGCGAGAGCCGCCGTTCTCGACGCCATCGGACGCGAGTTGATGGCGCGCTCGAAGGAGCTTGGCGAACTGCTTTCGCGCGAGGAGGGGAAGACCCTTCCCGAGGGCGTCGGCGAGGTCCATCGCGCCGGCCAGTTCTTCACCTATTTCGCCGCGGAGGCGCTGCGCAATCTCGGCTCCTCCGCCGATTCCGTCAGGACCGGCGTCGACGTTCTGATCGAGCGCGAACCGCTCGGCGTCGTCGCAATCGTATCGCCCTGGAATTTCCCCATCGCCACCGCGTCCTGGAAGATCGCGCCGGCGCTTGCCTTCGGCAATGCCGTGGTCTGGAAACCGGCCAGCATCACCCCAGCCAGCGCCTGGGCGCTGACCGAGATCATCGGCCGGCAAGCTATCCCGAAAGGGCTGTTCAATCTTGTGATGGGTTCGGGATCGACGATCGGCCGCGAGCTTGCCGCCAATGCCGACATACAAGGGCTGAGCTTCACCGGCTCCGGCGCCGTCGGTTCCGGCATCGCGGCATTGGTCGCCGCGCGCTTCGTGAAGCTGCAGCTCGAAATGGGGTCGAAGAACCCGTTCGTGGTGATGGACGATGCCGACCTCGACCGCGCCGTCGACCTTGCCGTGAACGGCGCCTTCGGCGGCACCGGGCAGAAATGCACGGCGGCGTCCCGACTGATCGTCCATCGGCCGATCCACGACGCCTTCGTCGACAAGCTGCTGGTGAAAACCAAGGCCCTCAAGGTCGGCCATGCGCTTGCGGCCGGCGTCCAGATGGGGCCGGTCGTCAGCGCCGAGCAGCTCTCGGCCAATCTCGATTATGTGACGCTTGGCATAAGTGAGGGCGCTGAATTGGCGACAGGCGGCGAAGCGCTCGATCTCGCGCATCGGGGCCATTACATGGCCCCGGCCGTGTTCCTGAACGGCCGCTCGCGCATGCGCATCAACCAGGAGGAGATGTTCGCGCCGATCACCTGCGTCATCGCCGCCGACGATCTCGACGAGGCGATCCTGCTGGCCAACGACACAACCTATGGGCTGACGGCCGGCATTGCCACGCGCTCGCTGGCGCGCGCGACGAAATTCCGCCGCGCCTCGCGCTCGGGCTGCGTGATGGTCAACCTGGCCACCGCCGGCACCGACTATCACGTGCCGTTCGGCGGTGTTCGCGCGTCGAGCTACGGCCCGCGCGAGCAGGGCCGCGCCGCGGTCGAGTTCTACACGCAGGTCAAGACATCCTACATCCACGCGGGCGTGGCCGAATGACCAGCCACACGCCGCGAGTGCTCATCGACGGGCTGCAATACTGCAACTGGTCGCGCGAAATTTTCGAGGAGATGCGCCGGGGCGGGCTGACCGCGGTTCACGCCACGGTCGGCTATCACGAAGGTTTTCGCGAGACGGTGCGCCACCTCGTCGATTGGCGCACTTGGCTTCGCGACAATGAGGACCTGATCTTTCTGGCGCGCGAAGCCGGCGACATCGAGCGGGCGCGGGCCACGAACCGCACGGCGATCTTGCTTGGCCTGCAGAACCCGATGCCGATCGAGGATGACATCGGCCTGATCGAAATGCTCTTCGATCTCGGCATCCGCTTCATGCAGCTCACCTACAACAACCAGTCGCTGCTCGGCTGCGGCTGGATGGAGAAGGAGGACAGCGGCGTGACGCGGATGGGGCGCGAGGCCATCGCCGAGATGAACCGGCTCGGCATGATCATCGATCTGTCGCATGCGGGCGAGCGGACCGCGCTGGAAACGATCGCGCTCTCGGAGCGGCCGGTGGTCATCAGCCACGCCAATCCGCGCTGGCTGCGCGACAGCAACCGCAATGTCTCCAGGGCCGTATTGCAGGCATTGCGCGCAAAGGAGGGGCTGCTCGGCCTTTCGCTCTATCCGCTGCACCTCCCGAACGGCTCGGACACCACGCTGGAGCAGTTCGGAAAGATGGCTGCCGAAGCGGCCGGGATCATGGGGGCAGATCATCTCGGCATCGGCTCGGATCTCTGCCAGGACCAGCCCGACAGCGTCGTGCGCTGGATGCGCGAGGGCCGCTGGACCCGCGAGACCCAGGCGACCGCGAGCTTTCCGCCTCAACCGTCCTGGTTCAGATCGAACCTCGATTTTCCGAAGCTCTTGAAAGGCCTCTCCTCGGCCGGATTCGGTGAGGCCGAAACCGCGCTGGTTCTCGGTGGCACCTGGCACCGTTTTCTCCAGGCTAGCCTGCCTTCCGCCCGGGATTCGCAGGCAACGAGCAGATAGGCGCGGGCTCCAGACTTTTGGAGCGGACATTTAGCGGTGCCAGGATTGGAGGCCGATGAAGGGTGCTGACAAGCCTTACGTGTCAGACGACTTAACCCGATCAGACAACGTTTCCAACGACATTGAGAAGCTCGATCGCTGCTTGCACCTCGGCATAGAGTTCGGCGTTCGTCTCACCGGCGTCGATTTCTACGATCAGGGTAAAGCGGGCAGTAATGTCCTTCGGATTGTGGATGGTCTTGGTTTTCCACCAGCCGGCAACGGGATGTACTGCAATGAGATTGCGGCGCGCCAGATCGGACGCCGGGCACACTAATTCATCAATGTGCAGCGACCCAACGTCACGGCGATTGCGGCCAAAGGTCCAGTTGTCATCTTCCTCGATGGCCGGGCCATCCGGTTGCTCGGCCGCCTTACTGATGCGCGCAAGGAAGGCGACCTGATTCTCGTTGGGTCGGTTCAGCTTGAAGCGCAGATTATGTGACGCATATCGGAATTTCGACCCGCGTGCCGGCTCGGACGGGTTCGGATCAATGAAGGTGCTCAGTGCGACGCGCAGGCTTACAGGCGCGTGGACCAATTTGCGCAATTCACTAACCGGCCACGGGAGTTGGAATACTTTCATCTCGTTGTGAACGTGCTGTGCGGATGGTCTATCCGCCTTTCGGTAGGGCTTGATCGTGTCCTGGACGATGAGGGTCAGTGCGTTGGAGGCGCTGCGCCGCGCGCGATCGAGGTCGGGGACGCCATAGCCATAACGCTTGAACAGCGGCGCGTAGTCACCCTTGGCCGGATCGGCCGGTAGGTGGCTCTTCATCCGAGAGGTCCAGCGCGCGGACGATACGAACAGAGCACGGATGGTTTCGGGCCAAAGGTCGGGGTAGTCCAACCAAATCTCGGTCACGGCACGTGCTGCCAGCGCTGTTGCGCCGCTAGTCTCACCGGTCGTCGTGAAGGCCCGCTGCGGGTACTGGTGATCCGTGGTGAGGAGCGAAAGTGCCGGATGCTTCATCGGCGGAGGAGCTCCGTCGACCAGCCAATTACCGCCTTCGAAGACGACATCAGGCTTTAGCGGCCAATGCGATGACCAACTAGCCGTCCGCGAGGATGGCGCGAGGTCGCCGGCCGGCGCCAGCGGCACACCGACCTCTCCCTCCGGCAAAACATTCTTCTCGGTATAAGCGCCAACGCAGATCGCGTTCCAGGCCTGGGCCGGCGACTCCACCTCATTGTCGGGGTGATCGCAAACCGCGAGGTAATCGTGGTTGCCAAATTGGTTCTGGTTGGTGTTGCCGGCCGAAACTAGGAACAGGCGCTTGATCTTCTTGTCACCGGACGCGCCGGAGGTCAGCTGGTCGACCTCGCTTGACCAGGATGTGGGTGCGCCGTCGTGGGGGGTGTCGTCCTGGGTGGAGCTTGCCATCGTGAAGGTGCGCCGGCGGTCACCGGTGGCCTCGGCGGCATTGATGCCTTTCCGCGTCACCACGCCTAGGAGGTGATGGGGATTATGGCCGGCGTCCGGAATGATCTTAGCGGACTCCAACCGATGTCGAACCTGAATATGGTTCATAGACTGTACTGCGACAGTTAGATCGCCGAAGAGAGCTAGGCCTGCCAGTTGTGTACCATGGCCAACGGTATCATCCAGCCCCCACGCCGGCTCCGCCGCATGACGATCCGCGACGGCAAGCGCCGGCGAGATCAGGGGGTGTGCCCTGCTGACGCCACGGTCGAGCAGGGTAATGTAGTTGGTATCGGCTCCGCCGTTGAACGTCGTCCTGCCGACGACGTCATCCACCCATCCCACCTGCTCCTCGATATCAAGCGCATCGAAATAGTCGGCGGTGATAGTCGGCGCTGCAAGTGCACGAACGCCGCCCAGCCGGCGCACCGCCAGGACCAATGCCTCGCTGGTCGCTGTGCCGATGACGACGATGTCTTCGGGAAATTCCAGGCGATCGGAGTTGATAACAACGCCATATTCGGGAGCGCCCGCGATGAAGCCGGCCGCCGCTATCTTGTCAAGCCAGATTTCCCAAGGCCGCGAGTCATTCCCACCGGGGAATTTCTGATTGGGGCTGCGCCACAAGGCCCGCAAGCCCGCTTCGACGATCGCACCTATACTCTGAGCAAGATCCGCATTGTAGGGTCGGCCCTTCGTTCCATCCTTCTTGGTCCGGTTTTTATCGCGGAAATCGGTAACCTTCTGCCGGAGCTTGTCGATGCCGTCTTCGGAAGCAAACACCGTAGCGCGAGCGGGCTGCTGGTTCGCCGTTACTGCAGGTTCGAGCCTCAGGAGCGTCAGGCCGCTGGCGTCGAGGCCCGAGGTGACCATCGCCTCTCCCGGCCGCCCCTCGACTTCTAGATAAAGTCCCGGGCGCTCTCCGGCTGCTACATTAGGGAGATGGTCGAGTGCCTGGAGCAGAGCTTGGGCATGGGCGGCGCGGTTGGCGACGTCACTAGGTCTTTTTGACGATCCGCCGGCCTTGGCCTTGAAAACCTGCGTCGTTCCTAGACCTTGCAGAATGAAGTGTTTGCGATCCCTCGGCATCCCCGCCCGTTCCCCCTATTCCATGAAGTGAGCGGCGTCGGTCCAAGGAGGCGATGAGGGCGATTGTCTCGATGCGGTCCTGATGTGCCAATACCGTTCGTCTTGCGGCGTCTTCGGCGGCAGCGACGATATCGGCGGTCGACAATCCGCCGGCATGTAGCGCGACTTCCGCCCAGTCGACACTTTTCGCCTCGAACCCGATCAATCGCCGCCGCAAGGCCTTCTCGATCGCAGGGCCTTTGGGCATCTCGTATGGCAGCACCAGATCAAAGCGACGCAAAACCGCCCGATCAAGAATTTCCGGAAGATTGGTGGTGGCAACGATGATCGAGGGGCCGGTGTCCTCATCAAGGAACTGCAGGAACGAGTTCAGGATGCGGCGAGCCTCACCGATGTCGTTCACCGAACCGCGCGATGCGGCGAGCGCATCGATCTCGTCGAAAAGATACACGCCCCGCACCGTGCGGACAGCGTCGAAGATTTTGCGCAGTTTCTGTGCCGTCTCGCCCATGAATTTGGTTATCAGCCCGTGCAGCAACACGGTAAAGAGGGGAAACTGCAGCTCGCCTGCAAGGGCTGCTGCGCTCAAGGTCTTACCCGTCCCAGGGGGACCTGCAAACAGCAGCCGCCGGCGCGGACGCAACCCCTTTTCCTCCAGTCTCTCTCGCATGCGCGTTTCGGTGACGATGTGTGTCAGCTCATCCTCAAGGTGGAACGGTAGAATAACGTCCTTCAGCCGTGTCGAGGGATAGCTGGCATCCAAGAAGCCGGCGAGATCACCACGGGGGGCCGCCAACGGTGTCGGCTTTGCCATGGCGGGCCTGGGCGGCGTTCGGCTCACGTCGGCCCACTGCCGCAGCTGCTCAGCAAGCCTCGTATGTCCTTTCTGATCCTCGGCGGCGGCAAGTTGCATGGCAAGATCGAAGAAACGTTCTTCGTCACCTTCTGCATGACTCTTGACGAGCCCGATAAGTTGTTGTGCCGATGCCATGTTAGTGCGCCTTTCAGAACCCCCTGAGTGATTTGCGCGAAACCACCTCAGAATACTCTATATCTCTAAGACGTTAATAGAAGGGCGCGAAGCCTGTTCCGGCGACGTTCAACCACTTTTGTTGGCCGCAAGTTTCGAGATGGCATTCACGCTCGCAGGTATTCCTCAAAGATGGCCAAAAAGGGAAGGCTTCCAGTGGAGCTTGACCTAACCTCAGCGCATCTCAGGCCGTTAAGGTAATTGGATTTTACCCTATCCTACCACCGCCGGCCGGCCAAAAATCAGCGCCAGAAACTCGCCCAGCCAGCGCTTGAGGTGCATATCCCAGATCAGCCGGCCGCCGAGATGGTCGCGGCCGGGCTGCGCGCCGGGCAATTCGAAGCGATGCGCGCCGCGCACCACCCAGCGCTGCATCATCACCCGGGTCAGTTCGCCATGGAACTGGATGCCCCAGGCATTCTCGCCGTAACGAAACGCCTGGTTGGGATAGGTTTCCGCTGTCGCCAGCAGCGTCGCTTCCTTCGGCAGCGAAAAGCCCTCGCGGTGGAACTGGTAGACCATCTCCGGCCAGTGCAGCAGTTTCTTGCCGGCGTCGGTCGCCTTCAGCGGATACCAGCCGATCTCGACCAGCCCTTCGCCATGGCCCTCGACCTTGCCGCCGAGATGGTTGGCGAGCATCTGCGCGCCGAGGCAGATGCCGAGGAACGGCCGGTTCTCCTTCAGCGGGATTTCCAGCCAATCGGTCTCGCGGCGGACGAACTCGTCCTCGTCATTGGCGCTCATCGGCCCGCCGAACACCACGGCCCCGGCATGGTCGTCCAGTGTGCAGGGCAGCCCGTCGCCGAGCGGCGGCCTGCGGATGTCGAGATCGAAGCCTTCTTCCAGAAGCATGTGGCCGACGCGGCCGGGGCTCGAATTCTCCTGATGCAGCACGATCAGGATTCTTGGTCTCGGCCTCGGTCTTGATGGCATGGAAGGCGAAGGGTCCTGTTATTCGTCGCTCGATTTGCCCCGCGCGCCGGGCGCCTCGGCCGCCGCTTTGCGGCGCGCCTCGATACGGTCATGGCGCTCGACGCCGATCAGCTCGGCGACCCGCCAGACCGTGTTGTCCTCGAGCTCGTGCAGTTCGCCGTCGGCATAGACGATTTCCCACATCAGGCCGATAAAGGCCTTGCGCGCCTCGGCGTCGAGATCGCGCTTGAGCACGCTGGTGAAGGCGTAGAGATCGATCGCCTCATTGTCGGCGCTCTCGCCGGCCGCGGCCAGTGCGTCGAGCTCTTCGCCGCTCACCGAATAGGTCGAGGCGAGGATCTGCTTGAAGCGCTCCCATTCGACGTCCTGACGCACGCCGTCGGCGTTCATCACATGGTAGAGCAGCGCCGAGGCCGCGACGCGCGGATCGTCGGCGCTCGGCTTGGCATGGCCGGCAGCCGGCAAATCTCTCAGGAAGGACAACACACGCTCGAACATCGACACCTTTTCCCTGCCCGCCAAAACCCGGCCTCAAAACAAACGAAACCGCCGCGGCGATTTTTCCGCTTCTTCTTCCGGCGCGACACCCGGATCGTCCGGCAAAGGCGGTAATTCCGAACCCCGTCCGGTGGTTTCAGCCTCGCTGACGGCTTCCGCAACGGCCTCATCCTTGCCGCCGCCATTGGCCGGCACCGGCTTCTCGGCGGGCGCGTCGGCAACAATGTCGATCGCCTTTTCAGCGGGTGCGGCGGGCGGCGCGGCGGTGATCGCCGGCACCGCGGCGTCCGTCTCGCTATCGATCAGCCGGCCAAGCCGTTCCATCGGCGCGCGCCAGGTGAAGGCGTCGAGCTTGCCGGTGACCGGCGACACCGGCGCCCAGCGCTCGGAGATGACGCCGTCCGCCACCCAGGCCGGATCGCGCGGCGCGCGCACGGCCTTCGACAGCAGCTGCCGCACCTTGCCCTGGTCGCCGGTCTCGGCTTCCTCGATATCGGCGAGCAGCAGATAGGCGCCCTCACGGCGATCCATGCGGATCGCGGCCTCCGCCTCGCGCCGCGCGGTGGCGAAATCCTGCGCGTCGAGCGCCGCCCGCGCCACGGTCATGGACGACCCGGCGTGATTCTTCTTCAATTCCTGCAGCTTCTTCGCCCGGTTGAGGCGGTCGAGCACGGCATCGCCCGGCCTGGCATGGGTGTAGAGCTCGGCAATATCCGGATGCGGTTCGGCCTTCCACGCGGCCTCCAGTATCTTGGAGCCTTTGCGCACGTCGTTTTGCCGGATAACCAGATCGGCGGCGATGACCGCCGCCGGCGCGAAATCCGGCGCCAGCTTGTTGGCTTCGAGCGCCGCGGTGCGGGCCGCGTTCGGATCGCTGTCGACCAGCGCCTGCGCCTTGGCGGTGAGCAGGACGGCGCGGCGGCGGTTGGCCGCGTCGCGCTCAATCTGCCGCGTCGATTTCTGCGCCTCGACCAGCTTCAGCGCGCCGTCCCAGTCGCCGCGTTCGGTCAACTCCTCGAGCGTCGATTCCGCCGCCCAGGCAAGCTGCGGCGCAACCGCCGCCGCACGGCCGGCATAGTGGCGCGCGGCATTGCGGTCGCCGAGGCGCTCGGCCTCGAGATAGAGCCCGCGCAGCCCGAGCAGCCGCATCTCGGGATCGTCGAGCATGCGCTCGAACTTCTCCCGCGCGCCTTTATGGTCGCCTTCGAGCAGCGACGCCTGGGCGTCGAGCAGGTTGATCAGCGGCTCCTGGTCGGAGTTGATCAGCTTGGCCGCCTCCTTGGTCTTCTTGCGCGCCAGCGCGCCGTCGCCGGCGCCGGCGGCGATCATGCCCGTCGACAGCGCCTGGTAGCCGCGGTCGCGGCGGCGCACCCGGAAATAGCGCGAGATCGTATACGGGCTGTTCCACAGCGACTTGATCAGCCACCAGACGATCATCACCGCGGCGACCACGGCGACGATCGCCACTGCCGCCACCATCAGCGTGATCTGGTACTGGTAGCCGTTGAAGGTGACGATCATGTCGCCCGGACGGTCGGCCAGCCAGGCAAAGCCCAGTCCCAGCGCGAAGACGACGGCGAGGAAGACGAGGAGGCGGATCATCTTGTCGTCCTCACGCCTTCGTCGCGTCGGCAATCAGCGCTTCGAGCTGCTTTTCGACCTCCAGCCGCGCCTTCAGTTTGCCGGCAAAATCGGCGCCGGCCGCCTTTGCCGCGTCGGGCAGCGTATCGTATTCGCCGAGCGCCTTGGCGTAGTCGCCCTGGTTGACCGCCACTTCCATGCGGGCCACGGTTTCCGGCACACCCTTGCCTTCGATAGTCCCCACCGGCCGTACCTTGACCAGCGATTCCGCGCTCGACACCAGGCTCTGGAAGAAGCCGGCGTTCTGGTCGACCGGTGTCGCCGCCTCGACCATCGCATTGGCGGCCGCATCGGCCTCCGACGCGATGGTGGCGCGGGTCGGCACGCCCTTTTCGGCATAGGAGCGCAGCGCCGCGAGCTCAGGCGCATCCGGCGCGATCGCCGCGAACGTATCGAGCTCGGTCGCGAATGGCGCGCCGCGATCGAGCGCCGACTTCAGCGCCGAGGCCGCGATCGCCAGCGCGATCTTGGGCTGCGAGGCCTGCGCCTCGACCTTGCCGGAAAGCTGCGACACGGACTGTTCCAGCGCCGCGACCCGGCCGTCCTCGGCCTTGGCAGCGTCGCCGGTCGATTTCACCAGCGCGTCGAGCCCGGCGATCTTCTCGTTGAGCGGGCCGAGATCGACGGGCGCCGCATTGCCGTTCTTCTGCAGGTCGGCGACGGTCGTCTCGATCTGGCCGACCTTATCGCCGAGCGCCTTGAGCGCGGCGCCGTCGCCGCTCTGTCCGGCCGAGGATTTCAGCGCCGCGACATCGGCCTTGACCTGCTCGAGCGCCGACGAAAGACCACTGACCTTGGCGGCGGCGCCCGTGTCGCCGCTTTCCTTCAACGCCGCGATCTCGCTCTTCAGCGAAGCGATCTCGCCATTGACGCCATCGAGGGATACGCCGTTCGATCCCGGCGCGCCAATCAGCCCGACCGCCTGCAGCAGGCCGGCGCCGGCAAGCGCGATCACGCCGCCGATGACGCCCGCGGCGATGGCGTTGACGCCGGTCTTGCGCGAAGGTTGCGGCGCGCGATCCTCGCTGCGTGTCTCGCTTGGCTTCTCTGTGGAGGCGCCGGCGCCGGGCGCGGAGGCGTCCTCAAAATTATACTCGAAGCCCTTGGATTGGCTCTTCGACGCATCGGAACCGCCGGGGTACGGCGCCTCCGGCTCGTCCTTGCCGGCCTCGGGCCTGTCGGCCGCTGCCTGCGCGGCGTCGCTATGCTCCCACGGCTCGATATCGGCCTGCTCGGCATGGATCGGCTCTTCCGGCGCCTCCGGCTGCGAAGCGGCGGCGGCCTCTTGCGCCTTCGCCTCGTCGGTCTGCGCGGCACTGGCCTCGGCCTTGGCGGCATCCTCGTCGGTGATTCGCGAGACGGCGCCGGGCTCGAGTTCGATGGTCACCGGCTCGCGCCGGGTCTTCGAATGTCGCATCTTCGGCGTCTTGACCATGCTTGGGCTCCGCAAAATGGCTTGAGGATGGATCAATGGGTCCAGAGCGTCAGGATGCTCTAGCACATCACCAAGCGGTGAAAAGGGGGCGGTGTGATGACGTGGCTCAGTCCGGCAGCGACAAAAGCGCCAGCAGTGCGTCTTCCTCGGGCTTGGATGCAATGCGGATCGTTTGACGGACGATCCCCTGCAGCGGCTCGGCGACACGCGCCGAAAGCGCCAAAAATTCTGTTTTTCCAAAGAGATGCTGCAGGACTGGCCGCGTTGCCAGGCTGACCAGCGCGGCACTGGCCTTGGCCGAATAGAGCAGCGCCGCCTCGACCGGATGACGCGACAGGCGGGCGATCACGTCGGCATCGCGATAGTCGATCCCTGTTGTGTCGTAGGTCTCGATCGCCTGGACATGCGTGCCCGCCGCCGCCAGCCGCCGCTCGAATACCGGGAAGCGGACGCGGCCGCACAGATAAACGATTGCCTTGCCGGCAAGGCCGCCAGCGATGGCGTCGGCCAGCGCCTCGGCATCGCCCGGACCTTCCGTGACGGAGGCAAATCCCGCCGCGCGGCATGCCTCGGCCGTCCTTTTGCCAACCGTGTGGCAAGGCAGGCTCGCAAGCGCCGCGATCAGCGCCTTCGGCGCGTGCCGCACCGCATTGGCGCTGGTGACGGCGACCGCGACGGCATCGCCGCCGATGGTCGCCTCGACGGGCAACGTCCTCGTCTCGGTCAGCGGCAGCACGACAGGCTGAAATCCCAAAGTTTCGAGGCGTCGTGCCGTGCGCGACGCGCCGGGCTCCGGCCTCGTCACCAGGACGCGGACCATGTCAGGCCCAGCCGTCGAAGAATTTGGCGCCCGCCCTGGCGCGAACCGTCCGCGCGGCGTCCAGGCCAATCTCCGCCGCGTCGGCGGCCTCGCCTTCCAGCCGGACCTCGTGCGATTCCTTGCCGTCGGGCGAGATGATCAGCCCGGTGAAGGACAGGTTTTCGCCCGCGACCGTCGCATGGCCGGCGATCGGCGTGCGGCACGAGCCGTCGAGCGCGGCGAGGAAGGCGCGCTCGCAGGCCAATGCCTGGCCCGTCGGCACGTGATGGATCGCCGCCAGCATCGTCTCGATATCGCGGTCGCCTATGCGGGTTTCGATGCCGATCGCGCCTTGCCCCGGCGCCGGCGGAAAATCCTCGAGCGGCATCAGGTCGGTGACGACATGTTCGAGCCCGAGCCGCTTCAGCCCGGCATAGGCCAGGATGGTGCCCTCGGCGACGCCTTCGTCCAGCTTGCGCAGCCGCGTCTGCACATTGCCTCGGAACATCACCACCTCGAAATCCGGCCGCATGCGGCGAAGCAGCGCCTGGCGGCGAAGCGACGACGATCCGACGATCGCGCCATGCGGCAGGTCGGCGATCTGTTTCACCTTCTTGCCGATGAAGGCGTCGCGGGCGTCCTCGCGCGGCAGGAACGTGGTAAGCTCCAATCCGTCGGGCAGCACCGTCGGCATGTCCTTTGACGAATGCACGGCGATGTCGATGCGGCCGTCAAGCAGCGCTTCCTCGATTTCCTTGGTGAACAGGCCCTTGCCGCCGGCTTCCGACAGCGGCCGGTCCTGGATGCGGTCGCCGCTTGTCGAGATCGGCATCACTTCGAATGCCTGCTCGGGCAGCCCATGCGCCTGCATCAGCCGCGCCCGCGTCTCATGCGCTTGGGCGAGCGCCAGCGGGCTGCCGCGTGTTCCGATTTTCAAAGTTTGCATGGCGCGCGGTCCGTGATAACCCCCGAGTGAACTCGAGGTCTGCCGAGATTCAAGGTCAGGCCGAGCCGAAATGGTGGGTTTCGAGAACCGGAGCGGAGCGTACTTTTGGGTACGTGAGCACCGGAAATGCAGAAAACCGCCATTTGCAGGCCGGCATCACCTGAATATCGACAGACCTCCGGCGACACAATCTTTGTGGACAGCGACCAATTGATCCGCGTTCTGGGCATTGAGACGAGTTGCGACGAGACGGCGGCCAGCGTGGTGGCGCTGGACGGCGGCTCCGCGCCCGAAATCCTGTCCAACATCGTGCTCAGCCAGATCGAGGAGCACGCGGCCTTCGGCGGCGTCGTGCCCGAGATTGCCGCGCGCGCCCATGTCGAGGCGCTGGACGGCATCGTCGAGGCAGCACTTGCCGACTCGTCCGTCTCGCTCGACGAGGTCGACGCGATTGCCGCGACGGCGGGGCCGGGTCTGGTGGGCGGGCTGATCGTCGGCTTGATGACCGCCAAGGCGATCGCCGCCGCCGCCAACAAGCCGCTGATCGCCATCAACCACCTCGAGGGCCATGCGCTGACGGCGCGGCTGACCGACGGTCTCGATTTTCCCTACCTTCTCCTGCTCGTCTCCGGCGGCCACACCCAGATCGTCGCGGTGCGCTGCGTCGGCGACTACCAGCGCTGGGCGACGACCATCGACGATGCGCTCGGCGAAGCTTTCGACAAAACGGCCAAGATGCTAGGCCTGCCCTATCCCGGCGGCCCGAATGTCGAGAAGGCCGCGGCCAGCGGCGATCCCCGCCGTTTTGCCTTCCCACGCCCGATGAAGGGCTCGGCGCAGCCGGATTTCTCCTTCTCCGGCCTCAAGACCGCGGTGCGCCAGGCGGCAACCGCCATTGCGCCGCTGAGCGACCAGGACATCGCCGATATCTGCGCCTCATTCCAGGCGGCGGTGGCCGACGCATTGGGCGACCGCGTGGCGCGCGCGCTTGCCCGCTTCCGCCAGGAATTTCCCGGCCAGGCGAAGCCGGCGCTGGTCGTCGCCGGCGGCGTCGCCGCCAACCGCACGATCAAGGCAACGCTTGAAACGCTTTGTTCGCAAGCCGGCTTCGCCTTCGTCGCGCCGCCGCAAAAGCTCTGCACCGACAATGCCGCGATGATCGCCTGGGCCGGCATCGAGCGGCTGCGCGCCGGCATCGCCGACGAAAACACCGCCGATTTCGTGCCGCGTTCGCGCTGGCCGCTCGACAGTGTTTCCGCGCCCCTGGTCGGCTCGGGCCGGCGCGGTGCCAAGGCATGAGCGCGAAGATGGCGGGCGGCAGGAAATCGGGCAGCGGCTGGCGCGTTGCGGTGCTGGGCGGCGGCGCCTGGGGCACGGCGCTGGCGCTGGCCATGCTGCGCGCCGGCCATGACATCCGGCTCTATGCGCGCGACACTGAGACCGTCGCTGCCGTCGCCCACGGCGAGAACCCGCGCTACCTGCCCGGCATCCGGATCGCTCCCGGCATCGCGGCCACCAGCGATTTGGCCACGGCGCTCGACGGCGCCGACTGCGTGCTCGCCGTGACGCCGGCGCAGTCGCTGCGCGCGGTCCTGGCCGCCGCACGCAACCATGTGCCTCAGGGAGCGCCGCTGGTGCTCTGCGCCAAGGGCATCGAGCGCGACACCGGCGCGCTGCTGTCGGCGATCGTCGAGGAAAGCCTGCCGGGCAATCCGGTCGCGGCGCTGTCCGGTCCGAGCTTCGCCAGCGATGTCGCGCGCGGCCTGCCGACGGCAGTCGTGGTTGCCGCTCGCGAAGGCGATCTGGCAGCGGAGCTCGCCGCGCGCTTCTCGGCGGAGAACCTGCGCTGCTACTCCAGCGACGACCTGATCGGCGTCGAGATCGGCGGCGCGCTGAAGAACGTCTTTGCCATCGCCGCCGGCGCCGTCACCGGCGCCGGGCTTGGGGCCAGTGCCCAGGCCGCCATGGTGACGCGCGGCTTCGTCGAACTGCGCCGCATCGGCGCCGCCTTCGGCGCCAGGCCCGAGACGCTGATGGGGCTTTCCGGCCTGGGCGACCTGTTGCTCACCTGTTCGTCATCGCAGTCGCGCAACTTCGCACATGGCCTGGCGCTGGGCCAGGGCAAGCCGCTTGCCGGCCTGCCGCTGGCCGAAGGCGTGCCGACGGCCGGCATTGCCGCCCGAATCGCCGCCGAGCGCGGCATCGAGGCCCCGATCATCTCCGCCGTCGCCGCCATCCTCGACGGTAAGATAACCATCGGCCAAGCCGTGACCGCCCTGATGACACGCCCGCTCAAAACCGAAACCGACATCTGAACCCATCGGAGTTGAAAAATGCTGTTTGCGTTGATTTGCAAGGACAAGCCCGGCAGCCTGCAGCTGCGCATCGATACAAGGCCACCCCATGTCGCCTTCCTCGAAGGCCTCAACGGCGAGGGCAAGCTCGCCTTCGCCGGGCCTTTCCTCAACACCGAGGGCAAGCCGGACGGCAGCCTGGTCGTGGTCGAGGCGCCTGATCTGGTAGCGGCGCAGGCGCTGTCGGCGGCCGATCCCTATGCCAAGGCAGGCCTGTTCGAAAGCGTCGAAATCCGGCAGTGGAACTGGACCTTCAACAAGCCGGCGGCTAGTTAATTCGCGAAGCCAAGCGCCGCAGGAGGAGCAATATGAACTACTGGCTGTTCAAGTCCGAACCTTCGGTCTTTTCCTTCGAGGCGCTGAAGGCCAAGGGCAAGGCCGGCACGCAGTGGGACGGCGTGCGCAACTACGCCGCCCGCAACAACATGAAGGCGATGCAAATCGGCGATCTCGGCTTCTTCTATCACTCCAACGAGGGGCTCGACATCGTCGGCATCGCCGAGGTCTGCGCGCTGGCCCATCCCGACACCACGACGGACGATCCACGCTGGGAATGCGTCGACATCCGCGCTTACGAGGACGTGCCGAAGCCGGTGACGCTGGAACAGGTCAAGGCCAATCCCAAGCTCGCCGAGATGGCGCTGGTTCGGCTCGGCCGGCTTTCCGTTCAGCCGGTGACGCCGGCCGAATGGAAAGAGGTCTGCCGCATGGCCGAGCTCAACCCGGCGCCGTGACGAAGCTCACGCCGAAGAGCGCGAAAAAGTTCATCCTCGACAACACGGCGCTGATGGCGCCGCCGCATGTGCCGGAAGTGTTTTTGCATCTCGCCGACGAGGCGCATGATCTGTGGCTGCGCACGGAGGAAGAACTGGCCGAGATCGGCCTGCCGCCGCCCTTCTGGGCCTTTGCCTGGGCCGGCGGCCAAGGTCTCGCCCGCTATGTGCTCGACAATCCCGGAACGGTGCGCGGCAAACGGGTGCTCGACTTCGCTTCCGGTTCCGGCCTCGTCGCCATCGCCGCGGCGAAAGCCGGCGCGGCGGAGATGACCGCCGCCGACATCGATCCGTTCTGCGAGACGGCGATCGCGCTCAACCTCGAAGCCAACGCCGTCGAAGCGCAATTCCTCGGTACGAATTGTGTCGGCTCCGACGATGGCTGGGACGTCGTGCTTGCTGGCGACGTCTTCTACGACAAGGCTTTCGCCGACAGCTTGCTGCCCTGGTTCAAGTCCCTGAACGCGCGCGGCGCCGATATCCTCGTCGGCGATCCGGGTCGCGCCTATCTCCCCAGGATCGGGTTGGAATCGCTGGCCGTTTACCAGGTTCCTGTGACGCGCGTGCTGGAGGACGCCGAGGTCAAGCGCACCACCGTCTGGCGCCTTGCTTGACGCGATCGCCGAACAAGCGTTCCATCGCCTATCGACTTGGAGGGGAAAGCATGGATTTTTCGGTCGTGAACTGGCTGGCGGTGATCGCCGCCGCTGTCGTGGCATGGTTGTTCGGCGCCGCCTGGTACATGGGCTTGAGCAAGCCCTGGCTGAAGGCGGCCAAGCTCGATCCGGCCACCATGAAACGCTCGACCGTTCCCTTCATCGTCAGCTTCGTCGCCGAGCTCATCATGGCGCTTGTCCTGACACTGGTGGTGGGCGCGATAACCGGCGGCGAGCCCAACCCGATCGCGGGGCTGCTGTTCGGCTTCGTGCTCTGGCTCGGCTTCATCGCCACCACGCTTACCGTCAACCACCGCTATGAGGGCTTCGGCTGGGCCCTGACGCTGATCGATGCCGGCCACTGGCTGGGCGTGATGCTGATCATCGGCGCCGTCATCGGCTGGTTCGGCGCACCGGCCGCGCCCGCGGGCTGACCATCATAGTCTATGTCTGCGTCCTCGCCGCTTCCTCGGTAAGCCATTCGCGGAAGGCGGCGATGCGCGCGTCGTCCTTCGCGGCCTCGGGGTAGACCAGGAAATAGGCAAAGTCCGGCGCGACCTTGATGCCGAGCTCGAAAGGGCGCACCAGCCGCCCTTGCGAAAGGTCGTTTGCCACCATGGCGAAGTCGGCCAGCGCCACCGCGTTGCCGTCGAGCGCGGCCTGGGTGGCATCCGTCGAGGACCTGAACACCAGCGTGCGGCTGTCGTCGAAATCGTCGACGCCGGCCGCCTGCATCCACATGCTCCAGTTCGGCCATGTCACGCCCTGCCGTGACCATTCGATGTGCGCCAGCGTATGGTTGAAGAGATCGCGCGGCTCCTTCAGCGGCGGACCCGAGGCAAGGAGTGCCGGGCTGCACACCGGGATGATGATATTTTCGAACAGCCGGTGCGCGGTGAGCCCCGGATATCTGCCGGTGCCGAAGCGGATGCCGACATCGACGTCGTCTAGGTCGAAATCCCGTACATCGTAGGTGATGTCGAAACGCAGCTCGACACCCGGCTTCTGCTTGCGGAAATCGTCGACCCGCCGCATCAGCCATTTCGTCGCGAATTGGGCGTCGAGCGTCACCTTCAGCAGCGCCGTGCCGCGCGTCATCTTGCGGGCGCGGCTGACGGCGCGGTTCAACAGGTCGAGCGCATCGACCGAGGCCTCCAGCAGCACGTTGCCTGCCTCGGTCAGCCGGATGGTGCGGCTGGTGCGCGTGAACAGCACCAGATCGAGCTGATCCTCGATTTCCTTGATCTGATGGCTGACCGCCGCCGGGGTCAGGCCGAGCTCGTCGGCGGCGCGGGTGAAGTTGAGATGCCTGGCGGCCGCTTCGAACGTCCGCAGCGCACGCGTTCCGGGCAGCAGCTTGGACATGCGATCTCCAAATAAAACTTGATAATCGGAAAAGAACTACTCGTTTCCCGTTTGTTTTTCAATCCGGCATGATGGCTTCATCGAAACACTATCAAACCGGATTTGATATCCGGAGAACACGGATAGAGCCATGTCTGAGATCGCCCTGAAGTCCTGCAGTCCCCCGGAACGCCCGTCCGGCCTCACCCTTTGGCTGCGTTCGGCATGCGATTGGCTGCGCCACGCCCGGGTCGCCGCCCGGCTGCCCCACGAGTCGGTCGAAAACCTCTCCGACAGCCAGTTGCGCGACATCGGCGCCGGGCGCCGGGATGTGGCGAAGGCGATGGACCGGGAGCTTCACGAGATCGGGCTGCTCGGCACGGGCTGGCAGAAACCGGGAAAGAGGCAGTAGGGATTAGGCAGTAGGCAATAGGGAAGGAGACGCCTACTGCCTACTGCCTACTGCCTACTGCCTACTGCCTATCTAACTACCCGCACCACCGTCCTGTCCGACAGCAACGGAAGCAGCCTCGCCATGGTCCGCGCCGTCACCGCCACACACCCTTGCGTCGGCGTGAAGCCCGGCCGGGCCAAATGGAAGAAGATCGCGCTGCCACGCCCGCGCCGGCGCGGCGCGATGTTCCAGTCGAGCACCAGGCAGACATCATAGAGCCGGTCGCCGCGCTTCATTCGCTCATGGCTCGCGCCATAGGGGATCTTAACCGGCCGATTGTAATTGCGGTCGTCCGGCACCTCGCACCAGCCGAGATCCGGACCGATCGGGGCCATCGGCAGCCTCGTCCTGCGCCCGCCCGCGAAATGATCGCCCCGAAAATAGCCTGACAGGATGCGCATCGACGCCAACGGCGTCGCGCCGTCCCCTTCATGCTTGTTGGCGGTGATGCCGCCGCGCCCCAAAGCGCAGGGAAACACCGTCTTGCCGGCCTGCAGGAACCCCTGCGCCGGATTGCCGGGCCGTGCGCGAACGACCAAAACACGCAAGGCTTTGGGCAAAAATGCGGCCGCCTCATTGCGCGCGCGTTTTTTCTTGTATGATTGTGTCACGGAACAAATCACTGTGATCGGCTGTTGCGCCGGTGAGCTTCCGCATAAATGGGGGGAGGTCAACTGAATATTCTTTTTAAAACAACGGATTGATCCATGACATCACGCACCATCCTGATCGTCGATGACGACGACGACCTGCGCGCCACCCTGGTCGAGCAACTGGCGCTCTACGAAGAATTCGACGTCCAGCAGGAATCGACCGCCGCAAAAGGCGTTGCCGCGGCGCGCGGCGGCGTCGTCGACCTGCTCATCATGGATGTCGGCCTGCCCGACATGGATGGCCGCGAGGCGGTGAAAATCCTGCGCAAGGGCGGCTACAAGGCGCCGATCATCATGCTGACCGGCCATGACACCGACTCCGACACGATTCTGGGTCTCGAGGCCGGTGCCAACGATTATGTGACCAAGCCTTTCCGCTTCGCCGTGCTGCTCGCGCGCATCCGCGCCCAGCTTCGCCAGCATGAGCAGAGCGAGGATGCGACCTTCTCCGTCGGCCCCTATACATTCAAGCCCAGCCAGAAGCTGCTGATCGATCCGCGCGGCGCCAAGGTGCGGCTGACCGAAAAGGAAGCCTCGATCATCAAGTATCTCTACCGCGCTGACCAGAAGGTGGTGACGCGCGACGTGCTGCTGGAAGAGGTCTGGGGCTACAATTCCGGCGTCACCACGCACACGCTGGAGACCCATGTCTACCGGTTGCGCCAGAAGATCGAGCGCGATCCTTCCAATGCCGAAATTCTTGTGACAGAAAGCGGCGGCTACAAGCTGGTTCCTTAAACATTCATGATCTAGAGCAATTCCAGGAAAGTGTGAGGCGGTTTTCCGTCCGGAATTGCGCTAAAACAAACGGAATGAGCGGGCGGGCGGGACCGCTTCGGGTACGATCCTGGCGCTGGAGGGTGATGGATCGGCTCGTTGCACGCATCGCACGATGCACGGTGGAGCGTTTCGCGCGCCCAAGAGGGCGCGCCGCTCCAAAGGAGGGACTGGACTGACCGCTCGGGGACACAGCTAGGATGGCGCTGGATGACGACATCCACATACTGTCCAGCGTGAAGCTTTTCCAGGGCTTTACGCAGGAACAGCTGCGCCTGCTCGCCTTCGGCGCCGAGACCACCCTGCTGCAGGCCGACCGCAAGCTCTATCTCGAGGATGACGAGGCCGACTCCGCCTATATCGTGGTCAAAGGCCGCATCGCGCTCTACCGCGAACAGGGCGGCGAGCGCGTCCCGATCGGCACGGCTGGCCCGGGCGCGATGCTGAGCGAGTTGGCCCTGATCGCCGACACCAGGCGGCTGACCAGCGCTTCTGCGGCGATCGATTCGGAAGTGATCCGGTTGAGCCGCAAGATGTTCCGCCGCATCCTGGAGGAGTATCCGGACCTCGCCGTGCAACTGCACGCGCGCATCCTGGAGGAATTTCAGCAGATGATCGCCCGCATCGAGGAACTGGCGCCGCGGTTTACGGGGTAGCGGTAGGCGTCGGCCAGAGAGCGCCTTCGTCATTCTAGGGCGGAGCAAGGAGCGAAGCGACGCGCGCAGGACCCTAGAATGACGACCGCAAAGGCAGGCGCCTCCCCTCCCGCCGTCCCACGCTAATCCAGGTCGAACCGTGCAATAACCGGCACATGATCGGACGGCTTCTCCCAGCCGCGCGCCGCCCGCAGGATCTCGTAGCCGGTGAAGCTCGGCACCAGATTGGCTGACGACCACACGTGATCGAGCCTGCGCCCCCTGTTGGAGGCTTCCCAGTCCTTCGCGCGGTAGCTCCACCAGGTGTAGAGTTTCTGCTCGGGGGGCACGTTGAGCCGCATCAGGTCGACCCAGCCGCCGGCCTCGCGCATCGCCTCGAAATTTGTCGTCTCGACCGGCGTATGGCTGACGACGTTGAGCAATTGCTTGTGCGACCAGACGTCATGCTCCTGCGGCGCGATGTTCAGGTCGCCGACCAGGATCGAGGCGGATAGCTCGTCCTGGCACGCCGGCATGCCGTTCATCTCATGGACGAAATCGAGCTTGTGCCGGAATTTGCGGTTGATCTCCGGGTCCGGCTCGTCGCCGCCGGCCGGCACGTAGAAATTGTGGACCACCACCGACTTGCCGCCCGCCCGTACCCTGACCGACAGATGCCGGCTGTCGTCGATCTCGCAGAACCGCCGCTTCTCGACCAGTTCGATAGGACGGCGGGCGACGGTGGCGACGCCGTGATAACCCTTCTGGCCGTGGAACAGGATGTGCTCGTAGCCCGCCTTGCGGAAGGCTTTTTCCGGGAACAGCTCGTCGGGAACCTTGGTCTCCTGCAGGCACAGCACGTCGGGAGCGTGCTCTTTCAGGAGCCGCTCGACGATCGGCATGCGCAGGCGCACGGAGTTGATGTTCCAGGTGGCGATGGTGAAGGGCATGCGGCGGAATCCAGGACGGCGAAAGTCGCCGCACTAGTGCCAGCCAAGCGCGACAAAAACAAGCTAAGCGACAACGGTCGAGGTCAGCGCTCCCCCTCTTCGCTCTGCCGGGCCTCTCTCCTCGTAAACGGGGAGGAAGAGCTTATCTGGTTTTCGTATTCAGCTCGCGGTTCGCGGTATAGTCGATGGCAAACGTGTCCGGCGGGAAGCTGACGCCTTCCTTGGTGTTGAAGATCATCACCGTGGTGTCCTTGCCTTGAGCATCGGTGATCGTCCACTGGCGCAGATCATAGGTCTTCGGGTCGAACATCATGGTGATCATCGCATTGCCGAAGACCGACTTGTCGGAAAGCTTGATGGTGGTCAGGTCGTCCTCTTCCTTGATGGCCTTGACGCGCCCGCCGGAGAGATCGATCCGGTCGTCGAGCAGCAGCTTCAGCGGCGTCTTCGACAGCGGATAGAGGTCGGAGGTGTTGAGCTTCTTGTTGAGGATCACCACCGACTTGCCGTCGGAGATGACGCGGAAGTTCGAGGAGCCGTCATAGTTGAAGCGGATCTTGCCCGGGCGTTCGAGGAAGAACTTGCCGCCGGTCTGCTCGCCTTTCGGGCCGAACTGGACGAACTCGCCGCTCATCGACTTCACCGAGGAGAAATGGTCGGCGATCTTCTGCGCCGCCGGCGGCACGGCGGCCTGCGCCGCGGCCACGAGCTGGTAGCCCGGGACGAGGTTGAGAGCGGCGACTCCGCCAAGCATCAGGCCGAGGCCGAGGACCTGGCGGCGGGTGATGGCGAATTCTGTCTGGGTCTTCATGCCGGTCGCTTCCTGTGATTCGTGTCGCCGCAGTTTCTGGACTCCCACTGGGGCTTAAGTTTGGCGGGTGCGCGGCAGGTCCACAGCCCGTCGCATTGAACGCGCCAGACGATTTCCGGTTGCTTGCTGACCCGGGCTGGCGTCTGGCCGGCCAGGGTTTGTCGAGATCCGGGCCGGGCCGGCCTCGCCTGGATTTCTATAGCCCTAGAACTTGTCCTCTTCGGTCGGCACCAGAATCTCGCGTTTGCCGGCATGGTTGGCCGGGCCGACAATGCCTTCCTTCTCCATCTTCTCGATGATCGAGGCGGCGCGGTTGTAGCCGATGCCGAGCCTGCGCTGGATGTAGCTGGTCGAGGCCTTGCCGTCGCGCAGCACCACCGCCACCGCCTGGTCGTATGGATCGTCGGAATCCTCGAAATTGCCGCCGCCACCGCCGCCGGAGCCACCCTTGCCCGACGGACCGTCCTCGTCCTCGTCCTCGTCGTCCTCGGTGATGGCGTCGAGATATTCCGGCACGCCCTGCAGCTTCAGATGCCCGACGACCTTCTCGACCTCGTCGTCCGACACGAACGGGCCGTGCACGCGCTGGATGCGGCCGCCGCCGGCCATGTAGAGCATGTCGCCCATGCCGAGCAACTGCTCGGCGCCCTGCTCGCCAAGGATCGTGCGGCTGTCGATCTTCGACGTCACCTGGAAGGAGATGCGGGTCGGGAAATTGGCCTTGATGGTGCCGGTGATGACGTCGACCGACGGGCGCTGCGTCGCCATGATGACATGGATGCCGGCCGCGCGCGCCATCTGCGCCAGCCGCTGCACCGCGCCCTCGATGTCCTTGCCGGCCACCATCATCAGGTCGGCCATCTCATCGATGATGACCACGATATAGGGCATCGGCTCGAGATCGAGATCCTCGGTCTCGTAGATCGCCTCGCCGGTCTGGCGGTCGAAACCGGTCTGCACCGTGCGCGAGATCTTCTCGCCCTTCCTCTCGGCCTGTTGGACGCGGGCGTTGAAGCCGTCGATGTTGCGCACGCCGACCTTGGACATCTTGCGGTAGCGGTCCTCCATCTCGCGCACCGTCCATTTCAGCGCGACGACCGCCTTCTTGGGGTCGGTGACGACCGGCGTCAGCAGATGCGGGATGCCGTCATAGACCGAGAGTTCGAGCATCTTCGGGTCGATCATGATCAGCCGGCATTCCTGCGGCGTCAGCCGGTAGAGCAGCGACAGGATCATGGTGTTGATGGCGACCGACTTGCCCGAGCCGGTGGTGCCGGCGACCAGCACGTGCGGCATCTTGGCGATATCGACGATGACCGCCTCGCCATTGATGGTCTTGCCCAGCGCCAGCGCCAGCTTCGCCTTGGTCGTCTCGAAATCGCGGCTGGCCATGATCTCTCTGAGATAGACCGTCTCGCGCTTGGCGTTGGGCAGCTCGATGCCGATGGCGTTGCGGCCGGGCACGACGGCGACGCGGCAGGCGATCGCGCTCATCGAGCGGGCGATATCGTCGGAAAGGCCGATGACGCGCGAGGACTTGATGCCGGGCGCCGGCTCCAGCTCGTAGAGCGTGACGACGGGACCGGGGCGGACATGGATGATCTCGCCCTTGACGCCGAAATCCTCCAGCACGCCTTCGAGCAGGCGCGCGTTCTGCTCCAGCGCGTCCTTCGACAGGCTTGGATCCTTGGCGACGTTCTTCGGCTCGGACAGGAAATGCAGCGATGGCATCTCGAACGTGTCGGAACCGATCAGCGAGGTCTGCGCCTCGCGCTGGACGCGCCCGCCCGGCACGGGTCGCGCCGCCGGCGCGGCGACGCGGGTCGCCGCATCGGAGCGGAAATTCTGCACCTTGGCGCCCGGCCCGGCGCGGCGCCGGGCTGGTCCTTCGTCGTCGAAATCGTCAAGGTCGACGCCTTCGTCATCCTCGTCGCCGAAAATGTCTTCATCGACCGGGTCAACCGAAGCGGTGCGATCATTGACCATGGCGGCGAAGAATTCCGGCTCGACGCGGGCGCGACCGCCGGGGCTCATGCGGGCCTCGGCGAACTCGGCCGATTCGACCCGCTCGGCGGCGCGTCGCCAGGCGCTGGCTTTCGGTTCCATTGGCGGTTCGAATTCGTTGCGCTCGCGCCTCCGCCGCTCGGCGCGGCGATGCAGGAAGGCGCGGAACGACAGCCACCAATGGGTGACGGCGCCGAGCGCGAGGATGCCTTCGTCGCCCTCGTCCTCATCATCGTCGAACAACATCTCGTCCTGCTCGCGCGGATCGGGCCGGGCGGCGCGCTCCATGACGGCAAAGCCGTTCTTGCGCGCGATCAGCGCCGAGCCATAGGCGAACAGCCACAACATCGGCGCGGCGAGGATGACCGCTATGATGCTGGCGAAAAGCCCTTTCGGGTAACCGCCGACCGCGATGCCCGGGATTTTCAGCACCATGTCGCCGAACACGCCGCCGAGCCCGGTCGGCAGCGGCCAGGTGTTGGGCGGCGTCACGCAGCCGACGATGGCCGCGGCGAGAAGCGCGAAGCCGAACCAGGCGAAGCCACGCTTCGGCAATTTGTCGACGCCGCGCGCGGAAAACAAAAGGAAGCCCCAGATCACCGCCGGCACCAGCCCGGCGACGGCGGCAAGGCCGAAGAACTGCATGGCGAGGTCGGAGAACACCGCGCCGGCATAACCCATGGCGTTGGTGACGACATTGCTGGTGGCGTGCGAGAAGCTCGGATCGGCGACGTTCCATGTGGCTAAGGCCGCAATGCCGAAGGCGGTGAACAGGAACAGCCCGGCGCCGACCAGCCGCCCGACCTGACGCCGCGCGAATGCCTGGATGCCGTGCCCCGTATCGGTCAGCGCGAGCGGTGCTGAGGCGCCTGAACGCATGCTCTTCCCCGTGATCGTTGCCTGGCCGGGCGCATGGCGCATTCCGGCAGATTCGAACGCCAGACTATCGGGGGGAAGGTTAAGGCCGCATTAACCATGGCCATTTACCGGGCCTCGGCTCGAACAAAGGTGGCAGGCCTCGCGGCCCGCCACCCTTGCCTTGAAATGACGAAACGATCGGGCCCTTCCGGACCCGACCTGCCGCAGATCACCTGTTGCCGACGTAGGTTACCAGATTGCCGCAGAACTCGGCGTGAGGCTTGCTCATCGCCGCGTCCTGGCATTCCTTCATCATCATGTCCTGCTTGTCCTTGGGCATCGCCGCCCAGGCTGCTTTGAAGTCGGCCTCAGGCTTCATGGTCTTCATGCTGGAATCGGTGAAGAACGGGTCCATGTTGGCCGGCTCATCGAGAGCGCCGGCAAGTGCAACGCCGCTGATCATCGAAAGAGCCATTGCTCCCAGGAAGATGTTCTTGAAGTTCATCAGTTGATTCCTTCCCTCTTGTTTGGCGGGCGCCTGGATGACGCTCGCTATCCCATTACGGAATCTGGAGGGTCGATGTTTCACGCAGGTTCGATCAAGTGAATGTGATCGAAACTTCGCTTGGCAGGCGCCAAACAAAAAAGGAGGCCCGGAACGTTGTCCCGGGCCTCAAGGCGTGAGCCCCTTTCGGGAGCGTCACGACGGGATCTTGGGAGGAATTCGGGCCGGCGGGAGGATCCGCCGGCCCCTGACGAAGACGGCCTTACGGCACCACTTCGCCGTGCTGGGTGACGTCGAGGCCTTCCACCTCTTCCTGGGTCGACGGACGCAGGCCGACCAGGGCCTTAACGATGTAGAGGATCACGAAGGTAGCGATCGCCGTCCACAGGATGGTGAAGACGATGCCGTAGAGCTGCTTGCCTACCGAAGCATCCTTGCCGAGGGCGTTGATGGCCGGATCGGCGAGCGCGCCGGTGAGCAGCGCGCCGACGATGCCGCCGACGCCGTGGACGCCGAAGGCGTCGAGCGAGTCGTCATAGCCGAACGCATGCTTGAGCTTGACCGCCGAGAGGTAGCAGACCACGCCGGCGATGATGCCGACGATGAAGGCGCCGGTCGGGTTGACGAAGCCGGAAGCCGGCGTCACCGCGACGAGACCGGCGACGGCGCCCGAGATGATGCCCAGAACCGAAGGCTTCTTGGCGACGATCCATTCGGCGAACATCCAGGCCAGCGCCGCGGCGGCGGTGGCGACCTGCGTGTTCATCATGGCGGCACCCGCGAGCCCGTCGGCGGCGAGTTCCGAACCGGCGTTGAAGCCGAACCAGCCGACCCACAGCAGCGAAGCGCCGATGACGGAATAGACCAGATTATGCGGCGCCATGTTGGTGGTGCCGTAGCCTTCGCGTTTTCCGAGAACCAGCGCGCAGACCAGGCCCGCGACACCGGCGTTGATGTGGACGACCGTGCCGCCGGCGAAGTCGAGCACGCCGGCCGCGCCAAGGAAGCCGCCGCCCCACACCCAGTGCGCGATCGGCGCATAGACGAAGACCAGCCACAAGCCCATGAAGATAAGCAGCGCCGAGAATTTCATACGCTCGGCGAAGGCGCCGGCGATCAGCGCCGGCGTGATGATGGCGAAGGTCATCTGGAACATCGAGAAGACGAACTCGGGGATGTTCGAGACACCCGGCAGCCAAAGCGTCGAGACGGTGATGCCATGGTGGAAGAACCGCGAGAAGCCGCCGATATAAGCATTCAAGCTGGCGGAGTCATTGGTCGTGAAGGCCAGCGAATAGCCGAACATGAACCACAGCACGGTCACCAGGCAGGTGATGGCGAAGCTCTGCATGATGGTGGCGAGCACGTTCTTCTTACGCACCATGCCGCCGTAGAACAGCGCCAGGCCCGGGATGGTCATCATAAGCACCAGCGCCGTCGAGGTGAGCATCCAGGCGGTGTTGCCGGTGTCGAGCGCCGGCGCCGGCGCGGCGGGTGCTGCCGGGGCGGCTTCCTGCGCGATGGCGGCGACGGTGCTCATGGCCACGAGCGCGAGCGAAGCGGCCGCGCGTCCCGTCGTCTTCAAGGTGGAAGGAATATTCATTGAACTCTCCGTTGGAATGGATGGTCGCCGCTTAGAGCGCGTCGGTGTCTGTTTCGCCGGTGCGGATGCGCACCGCCTGGTCGATGCCGAAGACGAAGATCTTGCCGTCGCCGATCTGACCGGTCTTGGCGGCCGCGGTGATGGCTTCGACGGCCTTGTCGACCATGTCGGCGCCGACGGCGACCTCGATCTTGATCTTGGGCAGGAAGCTGACCGCGTATTCCGCGCCGCGATAGATTTCGGTATGCCCCTTTTGACGCCCGTAGCCTTTGACCTCGGTGACGGTCAGGCCCTGGATGCCGACGGCGGTGAGCGCTTCGCGCACCTCGTCGAGCTTGAACGGCTTGATGATTGCCATCACGATTTTCATAAGGTTTCACCCTTTGCTGTTGCGGTCCCCCGCGTTTGCACACCTTCACCGATCCCGAGGAGCCGGAGAGTGCTCGGCAGGATTCAAGCTCCGTGCCAATTGCCGAAGCAGGGCATTAACCTGTTGTAAACAAAGGGAACGAGTGACCCGCGCACACTGTTTGTGCGAGAGCGCATCGAGCCGGCGGATCAAAAAATAGGCAAAATTCGGAAAATGCCTATTAAGTAGGCTTGAACCGGAAGCCGGCTCAGCGTTTGAGCCGGATGAGGCCTTCCTGGGCGACCGAGGCGATCAGCGTTCCATCCCGTGCGAACAGCGAGCCGCGGGTGAAGCCGCGCGATCCTTGGGTCGACGGACTGTCCTGGTTGTAGAGGATCCAGTCGTCCAGCGAATGGCTGCGGTGGAACCACATGGCGTGGTCGAGGCTGGCGGCCTGGATGTCGCGGTCGAAGATGGCGCGGCCATGCGCGAAGGTCGAGGTGTCGAGCAGCGTCATGTCGGAGAGGTAGGCGAGCACGGCCGCCTGCGTCGCGCGGTTTTCCGGCACCGGGCCGGTGGTGCGGATCCAGATGTTCTGCTGCGGCTCCAGCTTCTCGCGGCTCGTATAGTGCTTCAGCATCACCGGCTTCATCTCGATCGGCCGGTCGCGCTCCCAGTAGCGCCTGATGCCTTCCGGAACCGCCTCGCCGAACTTGCCGAGCAGCTCGCGCTGGGTGAGCAGCGTGTCGGGCGCCGGCACGTCGCGCGGCATCGGCAGCTGGTGCTCGAGCCCGACCTCGTCCTGCTGGAAGGAAGCCTCCAGCGAGAAGATCGCCTGGCCGTGCTGGATTGCAACGACCCGGCGCGTGGTGAAGGAGCCGCCGTCGCGGATGCGGTCGACCTCGTAGACGATCGGCAGCTTGGTGTCGCCCGGCCGCATGAAATAGCCGTGCAGCGAATGCACATGGCGTTCGGGCTCGACGGTACGCTGCGCGGCTACCAGCGCCTGGGCGATGGTCTGGCCGCCGAAGACGCGCTGCCAGTCGACCTTGGGGCTGCGACCACGATACAGATTGTGTTCGAGCTGTTCGAGGTCGAGAATGTCGAGAAGCTCGTCCATGGCCGCTGTCATGTTTGAAATCCTTCGAGGATGTGCCATGGCCGGTTTCGGACAGGACGTGCGGGCAGTCAAGGCCGCAAGCGGCGGCCGGCCGAAGCCGTGAAAGGATGATGCCATGGTCGACCGCAAGCCGGACGGAGCAGGGGCCGATGGGAAGCGCGAGGCTCTGGACGTGCTCATCGCCGGCGCCGGCTATGTCGGCCTCACCGCGGCCGTGTCGCTGAAGCAGGCGCGGCCGGGCCTCGCCATCGCCGTCGTCGACGCGGCGCCCACTGGCGTCTGGCAGCGCGACGGCCGCGCCTCGGCCATAGCGGCGGCGGCCAGCCGCATGCTGGAGCAGCTTGGCGTCTGGGAAGAGATCGCGCCGGAAGCACAGGCGATCACCGAAATGATCATCACCGATTCGCGCACGGCCGACCCGGTGCGTCCGGTGTTCCTGACCTTCGACGGCGAGGTTGCGCCCGGCGAGCCCTTCGCCCACATGGTCGCCAACCGCGACTTGAACGGCGCGCTTCGGCGGCGCGCCGAAAAGCTCGGCATCGACATCATCGAAGGCATGGCGGTCAGCGCCTTCGATGTGAACGGCGCTGGCGTCACCGTGCATCTGGCCGACGGCGCCGCGCTGAAGGCGCGGCTGCTGGTCGCCGCCGACGGCGTCAATTCGAAATTGCGCGACATGGCCGGCATCAAGACCGTAAAATGGGAATACGGCCAGTCCGGCATCGTCTGCACGGTGGCGCATGAGCGCCCGCACAACGGCCGCGCCGACGAACATTTCCTGCCGGCCGGCCCGTTCGCGACGCTGCCGCTGAAGCCGGACAAGGATGGCACCAACCGTTCGTCGATCGTCTGGGTGGAGCGCACGCAGGATGCCAAGGCGCTGGTCGACGGCGACGAGTTCGTCTTCGAGCACGATCTGGAGCAGCGCTTCGGCCTGAAGCTCGGCGAAATAAGCGTCGCCGACAAGCCGCGCGCCTGGCCGCTCGGCCTGACGCTCGCCCGCGCCTTCGTCGCGCCGCGCTTCGCGCTGGCCGGCGACGCCGCGCACGGCATCCACCCGATCGCCGGTCAGGGCCTCAATCTCGGCTTCAAGGATGTCGCGGCCCTGGCCGAGGTCGTGGTCGAGGCCGACCGGCTCGGCCAGGACATCGGCGCGCTCGACGTGCTCGAGCGCTACCAGCAATGGCGCCGCTTCGACACGCTGCAGATGGGCGTCACCACCGACGTTTTGAACCGGCTGTTCTCCAACGACATCGGCCCGCTGCGTGCCGCGCGCGACCTTGGCCTCGGGCTGGTCGAGCGCATGCCGAGGCTGAAAGAGTTCTTCATCCGCCAGGCTTCGGGGCTGTCCGGCGAAACCCCACGGCTGTTGAAGGGCGAGGCGATCTGAGCGCTTGCCGAGAGGCGTTTCGGCCAATCATGAAGGCAGTCGATCCGGCCGCCGCAGCTTCGGCTTAGTTCACTTCAAACCCCAGCTTCTGCCTTAACCTCAGCATCCGCTGGTCGGCGATCCTTAGGCTTCGCTCGCCGCCTTGCGCGACGCGGTCCAGCATCCTGAGCAGATCGTCCCGTTCATGCGGATCGAGGCGCTCGCGCAAAAACGGCGCCAGCTTGTCGATGACGATCGTCGTGTCGTCGACCTGCGCGGCGGCCCATTTGGCGTAGACGACCGCCTCGTCGGTCTTCTTCGGGCTGTCGGCGATCCGCGCGATCACCTCGCGGATGATCGCCTCGCGCTGCGGCAGGACCGGGCCGTGCTCGGAGACGATCGCGGTGATCAGCGTCGCCGCCGCCACCACCGGATCGTCGATCGCCGTCAGCGGCGAAAGCGCGGCCTGGTTGCGCAATTTCTTGCGGCGGATGTTGCCCTGGACGCGTCCGACGACATCGGCGACCTCGCGCGCGGCGTCGCTCATATATTTCAGCCGGTACCACCAGATGGCGGCCGCTCCGAGCAGGCCGAGGATGGCGATCAGGAAAGGCATGCCGAATTCCCCCGAAATCGCGGCGACGATAGACGATAGGAGAAGCGCGGCCCTGCTTCAACACGCGACAGTTGCGGCGGCGAGGAAATCCTGAAGATGTTTCCCGCAAGAGACAGCTTCGACCGGCGCATCGTGCCATGACCGGCGGCTTATGACCCCGGTATGTCGTAGATCGCCCTGATTTCGACCGTACCGAGCTCCGCCAGCGGGATCTTGGCCGCAATGTCGAGCGCCTCGGCAAGGTCCGCGGCCTCGACCATGACGAAACCCAGCAGTTGCTCCTTGGTTTCGGCGAAGGGGCCGTCGGTCACCAGCCGTTTGCCTTGGCGCCGCCTGAGCGACTTCGACATCTTCACCGGTTGCAGCGCCTGCGCGACGATCAGCTTGCCTTGCCGGTCGAGCTCCCTGTCATAGGCGAGCGAATCGGCATCGAGCTTGGCCGATTCCCGCGGGGTGAGCGCGAAGAGGTCCTTTTCCTCGCCATAGACCAGCAGGACATATTTCATTTCGAGCTTCCTTTCGTTGATGACGTATAGAGGGCGACGGCGACGGTGTCGGTTTTGCTTGCCGTCGCCGCATGGTCGAGCAGGCATGCCGCGACGCCGATGATGGCGATTGCCGCCGCCAGCCGGCCGAAGCCGGGTGCCGGCGGATCCAGCCAGAACTCTTCGAGTCGCCGGCCTTTTCGCCCCGGCCGTCCCCAGACCGCAAGAAATAGATTGTCCATCTTAACCTCCATTGGCCGCGAATGGCCGCCCGCAGGACGGTCGGGCAGACGGGAAGTCGACATTTTTGCACGCGCCTATTTTGGAGAATTTTCGAAGCGCGTCGCGCGACCACAATCATACCAGGCCATGGATGGTCTTCCGGCCCGCCCGCGCTATAGTTCCCGGGAACGCTGGCGCCTGCCGGCGCAAACCCCGACAGACCAGGAGGAATTCATGGACCGCACCGCAAACGCCGTCTGGAAAGGCAATCTGAAAGAGGGCAAAGGCACGCTCGACACCCAGAGCGGCACCTTGAAGGGCACGCCCTATTCGTTCAAGGCGCGTTTCGAGGATGAGAGCGGCAAGTCCGGCACCAATCCGGAAGAGCTGATCGCCGCTGCCCATGCCGGCTGCTATGCCATGCAGCTGTCCCACTTCCTGGCCGAGAACGGCACGCCGGCCGCCGAGCTCGACGCCAAGGCGGTGGTGACGCTGGTGCCCGGCACCGGCATCACCGGCAGCGCCATCACCCTTGTCGGCAAGGTGCCGGGCATCGACGCGGCGAAATTCAAGGAGCTGGCCGAGAAGGCCAAGGCAGAATGCCCGGTGTCGAAGGCGCTAGGCGCCATCAAGGTGTCGTTGGACGCGAAATTGGGGTGAGACGGGAAACGGCGTCGCCCTCGGCGGTCAATCCTTGAGGGCGGCGGCACGGACATCCGACGGCGTCGCGTCATAGCGGCGCCGGAACGCCCGGTTGAAATAGGAGAGGTCGTTGAAGCCGGCCTCGAACGCGATCGCGGTGATGCTGCGCCCGGCGTTGCGCGGATCGCAGAGCATGCGATGCGCGTGCAGCAGGCGCTGGCGCAGCATGAACTCCGACAAAGACGTGCCGTCGCTTTCGAACAACTTGCGCACATAGCGCGTGGAAAGCCGGTGGCGCCTGGCGACCTCCTCGGCCGAAAGGTCGCCGCCTCTGGCGATGATGTCTGCCTTGATGGCACGCAGTCGCGCCACTCGTACGCCGCGCCCGCGCGCGATTTCCACCGCGTCCCTCGTCCCACCGATGGCAAGCGCCGCCAGATCGAAGATATGCGTTGTCGCCACATGCAGCTCTTCCGGGCTGAGCCCGTCGCCCGCATCCTGGACCGAATGGACATAGTCGATCAGCAGCCGCATCGCTCCGGTGCCGGTCGGTAGCGGCCGCATCAGCGCGACCGCGGGATCGCCGATCAGCGGCGAAAGCTGTTTGAGGGAAAAGCTCATATTGACGAAGCGGATGCCGCCCGGCTGGATGACGTTGAGGCCGACTTCTTCACCGCTCATCATCAGTGCGTGGCCGCCGCCGACCGGCTCCTCACGGCCGCGATGCTTCATCACGCTTGCGCCGTCCAGCGCCGCGAGCAGGACAAGATCGTCGCTGTCGATCAGCCTCGTCGAATGATAGACCCGGAATGCCGAGCAGGTGCCCGTAGCGATGCCCAGCCCCGGCAGCGCGCGCACCCGCATATCGACATGCGTCGGGTCGAGCGGATCGAGATCGACCTTCAGCACCGTGCGGCCATAGACCTCGCGCATGACCTCGACACGATCCCGCTCCGGGACCATGTCCGTGACCAACCTGAACGAAGCCGACGGCCCCCTTGCCGCAGTCATCGGCACCCCCTGCCTCTGACGGATGGCCCGCGGGACCATCGCCAATTTTAGAGCCCGGTTCCCGCTGTGGACGAACCGGCTCCAGAGGCACGCTGATATGCGCCGAGGTTCCCGAAACGTCAATACAGGGCCGTTTTGGCCGCTTTAAGGGCCGCCTCGTCCAAGCTGCCCCTCGCCGGCCTCGCCTAGTTTGCGGCGCGCTTCGGCAAAGCCGGCAGCGCATTCGGAAACGATCGAAGGGGGTTCGATGTATCACCTGCAACTGTTCAAGACGCTGTCTCAATTGTCGTCAGCCGGCTTCAATCCTCGCGTCTACCTTTTGTCTCTCGCGCTCGGCAAAGGCGCAGCCGACCATCGCGACCTGAAACTGCCGCCTCGCCTTGGCGAGCGCCGGCCATGACCGCGAGACCCGTCTTTCCGATATCGTCGCTTGTCGGCCTTTTCGTTCTCGCCGGCTGCACAAGCCCTCAGGGCGCCGGCCTTGCGATGGGCGCGGTCGGCGCCATGGCCGGCGGCGGCGGGTTGAACCCGCTTTCGGCGGCGATCGGCCTCGGCACCATGGCGGCCGCCGATTCCGCGGCCGCGTCGCAGGCGGGTGTCATCACGCCGCAGGAGCAGGCCAAATATGCCGGCATGTCCTGCGCGGAATTGCGTCAATTGACGGCGAACTATGCGGCGGCTCAAGGCGCGCGCCCGGCGGCAAAGAAATATGGCGGCATGGCGCCTGCCGGCAAGATGGCCATCGCCAACCAGGTCATCTCCACCCGGCTCACCTATCTGAAACAGCTTGTGGCGAGCAAAGGATGCTGACCGGCCTTTCGCGTTTGGGGCGGGCGAGGCTTGTTGGCCTGGCTGCGCTGGCGGGATCGTTGGCCTTGGCAGCCACCGGCGGCTTCGGCCAGGGAATCGGGCCGGCGACCCGCTCGCATCGCGGCCCGATACCGGTGGCGCTCGTAGGCCAGTGGAGCTTTGCGGCCGCGACCGGCCAGTATTGCGACCCGCTCGGCGACTGCGCGCCGGGCAGCGGCGGCAGCATTACCTTCACATTCGGCGTCGGCGGGCGTGCCGAATACAGCCTGTTTCAGTCCTCGCTGGTCGAAGGCTGCGGTCAGGTTCAGTCGCTGAGGTCTATGGCCGGCACGGCAAGAGTGGACGGTTCCACGCTGGTGCTTACGCCGAGATCGGGAACCTACAAATCGTTCAATGGCTGCCGGCCGGACCTCACCGGAAACTGGAAACTTGGCGCTGAAGACCTGAAGCCGGTTTCGTTCAGCTGGCAATTGGATGAAGGGGAACTGAAGCTCGTCGACCCTACGGGCGAGGCCAGCGGCATCTACAACAGGAGGTGATACGCCGGGTTGTTATCCGGCGCCCAGCGCGTCGATCTTCGCGCGCAGTGCCGCGACCTCTTCCTCGAGCGCCTTCACGCGCGCTTCGAGATCGCTATCCGAAGATGTCGCTGCCGGCTGCCACGGAGCCGTCACCGCTGCCGCTTCCACCGGCCCACTCAGCAAATGAACATAGCGCTCCTCGCGCTGCCCGGGGGCGCGTTCGAGCAACTGGATCAGCGGCGGCCGGCGGCCGATCATCAGGTCGAGATTGTCGCGCAGCTCCTCGATCGAGGCGAAGCGCGCCATGCGCTCCGAACGGGCCAGAAGCTCATGCGCGGTCTGCGCGCCGCGCAGAAGCAAGAGGCCAATCACCGCGATCTGCGGCGTCGTCAGCGAAAAGCGCTGCGCCATCAGATGCTCGTAGCGCTCGACGCGCGAGGCGAAGGCCTGGCGCACCAGGCCCTTCTGCTCGAGCGAGCTCAGCGCCCGCCGGATTTCGGTGAGTTCCAGTGCCATCACCGGCTCGCGCGCCGTCTTCTGGTTGGCCGCCTGGTGCGCGCCGTTGAGCGTCAGCGGATAGACGTCCGGCGTCAGCTCCTTCTTCTCGATCAGCGAGCCGAGCACGCGGGCTTCGGTGGGAGAGAGGATGGGGAGATCTTCGCTCATTGAGTTGCCTATCCTTTCAGGCTGGAGGGACAGCAACCCCCTCTGTCCGGCAGGACAGAGGGGGTTGCGAAGGATCGCGACCTAGCGGTTGCTGTCACCAAACCCTTTTCGCCTCAGACCCTTCTCTCCACCATCATCTTCTTGATCTCGGCAATCGCCTTGGCGGGATTGAGTCCCTTCGGGCAGGTCTGCGCGCAGTTCATGATGGTGTGGCAGCGATAGAGCCGGAACGGGTCTTCCAGATTGTCGAGCCGTTCGCCCGTCGCCTCGTCGCGGCTGTCGATCAGCCAGCGATAGGCCTGCAATAGGGTGGCCGGGCCGAGATAACGATCGCCGTTCCACCAGTAGCTCGGGCACGACGTCGAGCAGCAAGCGCACAGGATGCACTCGTAGAGCCCGTCGAGCTTCTCGCGGTCCTCGTGGCTCTGCAGCCATTCCTTGGCGGGCGTCGGCGAGACCGTCTGCAGCCAGGGCTGGATCGAAGCGTGCTGGGCATAGAAATTGGTGAGGTCGGGCACCAGGTCCTTGATCACAGCCATGTGCGGCAGCGGATAGACCTTCACCGCGCCCGAAATGTCCTCGGCGCCCTTGGTGCAGGCCAGCGTGTTCGAGCCGTCGATATTCATGGCGCAGGAACCGCAGATGCCTTCGCGGCAGGAGCGGCGCAAGGTCAGCGTCGGGTCGATCTTGTTCTTGATCCACAACAACGCGTCGAGAACCATCGGCCCGCAATCGTCCATGTCGACGAAATAGGTGTCCATGCGCGGGTTCTCGTCGTCGTCCGGCGACCAGCGATAGATGCGGTATTCGCGCAGGTTCGTGGCGCCTTCCGGCTTCGGCCAGGTCTTGCCTTGCTGGACCTTCGAATTCCTGGGAAGCGTGAGTTCGACCATTACTTGCGGTCCTTTCGGATGACGAGCTTCAGCCCGGACCAGATTTCGTTCACGGCGGCGACCTTGACGTCGACCAGGTCGCGCTTCAGCGCCTCCGACCGGATGACGTCCTCGGTGACGTCGGTCGGCACTTTCGATGCCTTCTTCGGCCAGGAAACCCAGACCATGCCGTCGCGCTTGATCGCCGTCTCGATGTGGGCCAAGCCGTCCTCGATCTCGGCGCGCTGCCGGGTGAAGGCATGCACGGCATCGTATTTCCGGCGGCCCGAGATCGCCGACCATTTGGACAGCCGATCGACGCCGGCAAAGGACACCGCCTCGGTCAGCTCGTCGAGCTCCGGAGGCAGCGCAATGAAGGCGGCGACCATGCCGTCCCTCAGGCCGAGCTTGGCCGGAAGGGGCGTGCCGGAATATCCCGTGGTCGCCAATGCCATGGTCAATACACCCGCGCCTTCGGCGCGATCTTGGCCAGGCTGATGCCGCCGTCCTTTTCCGCCAGCAGCGGCTCGGTGTGCACCGGCCGGTAGGTCAGCGTCACCTTGCCGTCTCCGCTCAGATGAGCCAGCGTATGCTTGCGCCAGTTGGCGTCGTCGCGCTTGTCGAAATCCTCGCGCGCATGCGCGCCGCGGCTCTCCTTGCGCGCCTCGGCGCCGTAGACCGTGGTGATGGCGTTGGCCATCAGGTTTTCCAGCTCCAGCGTCTCGACGAGGTCGGAATTCCAGATCATCGAGCGGTCGGTGACCTTGATGTCCTTGAGCTCGCCCCAGAGTTCCGAAATGCGCTTGCAGCCGTTCTCGAGCGATTCCTGCGTGCGGAACACGGCGGCGTCTTCCTGCATGGCGCGCTGCATTCTCTCGCGCAGCACCGCCGTCGGCGTCGAGCCGTTGGCGTGGCGCAGCCTGTCGAAGCGCTCCATGATCTTTTCGACCGAAGCTTCGTTGGGCGATGGGATCGCCGACTTGCGGTCGATCACCTGGCCGGCGCGGATGGCCGCCGCCCGCCCAAAGACGACGAGGTCGATCAGCGAGTTCGAGCCGAGCCGGTTGGCCCCGTGCACCGAAGCGCAGCCGGCCTCGCCGACGGCCATCAGGCCGGGCGACACGCGGTCGGGATGCTCGGCCGTCGGGTTGAGCACCTCGCCCCAGTAATTGGTCGGCACGCCGCCCATATTGTAGTGCACCGTCGGCAGCACCGGGATCGGCTCCTTGGTGAGGTCGACGCCGGCAAAGATCTTGGCCGACTCGGAAATACCCGGCAGCCGCTCATGCAGCACGGCCGGATCGAGATGGTCGAGATGCAGGAAGATGTGGTCCTTGTTCTTGCCGACGCCGCGGCCTTCACGGATCTCCAGCGTCATGCAGCGCGAGACGACGTCTCGCGAGGCGAGGTCCTTGGCCGACGGCGCGTAGCGCTCCATGAAGCGCTCGCCCTCGGAATTGACGAGATAGCCGCCTTCGCCGCGCGCGCCTTCGGTGATGAGGCAGCCGGCGCCGTAGATGCCGGTCGGATGGAACTGCACGAACTCCATGTCCTGCAGCGGCAGCCCGGCTCTGGCTGCCATGCCGCCGCCGTCGCCGGTGCAGGTATGCGCCGAGGTGGCGGAGAAATAGGCGCGGCCATAGCCGCCGGTCGCCAGCACCACCATCTTGGCCGAGAAGCGGTGGATGGTGCCGTCATCGAGATTCCAGGCGACGACGCCGGTGCAGGTGCCGTCCGGCTCCATGATCAGGTCGAGCGCGAAATACTCGATGAAGAACTGCGCGTTGTTCTTCAGCGACTGGCCGTAGAGCGTGTGCAGGATGGCGTGGCCGGTGCGGTCGGCGGCCGCACAGGTGCGCTGCACCGGCGGCCCGTCGCCATAGTTCATCATGTGGCCGCCGAACGGCCGCTGGTAGATCTTGCCTTCCTCGGTGCGCGAGAACGGCACGCCGTAATGCTCGAGCTCGTAGACGGCGGCCGGCGCCTCGCGCACCATGTATTCCATGGCGTCGACATCGCCCAGCCAGTCCGAGCCCTTGACGGTGTCGTACATGTGCCACTGCCAGGAATCCGGCCCCATGTTGGACAACGAGGCGGCGATGCCGCCTTGCGCGGCCACAGTGTGCGAACGCGTCGGGAACACCTTGGTGATGCAGGCGGTGCGCAATCCCTGCTCGGCCATGCCGAGCGTGGCGCGCAGGCCGGCGCCGCCGGCGCCGACGATCACGACGTCGAATTTATGGTCGACAAAAGTGTAGGCGGAAGCCGTGTTGCTTGTATCCTTGGCCAAGGCCTCAGCCTCCAAATGCGAGTTTGAGCAGGGCAAACAGCGAAGCGACGCCGACTGCCACGCAGAAGAAGGTGTTGAGGGCGATCAGCGCCAGCTTCGTGCCTTCGCCATGCACATAGTCCTCGATGATGATCTGCATGCCGATCCGCATGTGGTAGAGGCCGGAAACCAGGACCAGCGCCAGCACCAGCGCCACGAAGGGATTGGCGAGCGACGCCCGCACATCTGTATAGCCGTGGCCGTTGACCGCGATCAGGAAGCCGACGAAGAACAGCAGCAGCGGGATGTTGGCGACCGCCGTCAGCCGCTGGCGCCAGAAATGGCCAGTGCCCTCGCGCGCCGAGCCCAGGCCGCGCACCTTGCCGAGCGGCGTGCGCATATCGGTGTTGTTCGCGCTCATCAAAAAGCTCCCCTCGCCATGTAGCCGGCGATCCAGATCAGCAGCGTCAGCACGATCGAACCGGCGAGCGTCGCCCAGGCGATCTTCGAGGCGGTGTGCTTTTCCAGTCCCGCGCCGGTGTCCCAGACGAGGTGGCGCAACCCGCCCAGCATGTGGTGCATCAGCGCCCACGTGTAGCCGAACAGAACCAGCCGGCCGAGCCAGGAGCCGAAGGCCCAGTTGACCCAGTCGAAGGCGGCCTGCGAGCTCGAAGCCGCGATCAGCCACGCCGCCACCAGCAGCGTCCCGAAATAGAGCGCGCCGCCGGTGATGCGATGGATGATCGACATCGTCATCGTGATCGGCGGCCGGTAGACCGTCAGATGCGGCGAGAGCGGCCGTTCACGTCTGGCAACTGCGCGGGTGGCTGGTGATTTGCTCATGGCTCCCCCAGATCGGCATCCTGGAGCCGCGATGGGAATGCGGCGTTTGCCGCCCTCATATATGGCTTCGGACAGCCGGTTTCTAATGCTCTTTTTGCACCGCGTCAAAGCCGGAAAATCGTTTTGGAAACATCATTTAGTCTGACAAATTGGAGGCCGCGCGCTTCAATCGATTAGCGATTGTTTAGAAGCCGGCGCAGCGTTCGCTGCAGTGCAACAACTGCCCTATCTTCTGCACGTCTGCGGGGTGGATCCCTTCTTCATCACCAGTGCCTCGCGTCCGTCGATCACGATTGCGTCATGCGTCGCCGCTTCCTGGTAGCGGCTGCTCTGGTTGGCGGGCGAGGCGGCGAACTCCTCGGCCGAGCCATCGGGCCGCATGACGCGCAATGCGCTGCCCAGATTCTGGATGGTGATCATGCCGCCATTGCCGCATCTGTAGGTGGCCGTGCCGATTCCGGACCGCGGCGCGGTAAGGTCGGTGACGATCTTGGTTGGCGGTGCGGACGTCTTGGCCGCTGTCGGGACCGACGCTGCCACAGGTACTGGGGGCATCGCCGGTATCGACGTCGCCGCTGGCGCGGCGGGCTGCTGGTTCGGCGCAGGCGAAGCCGGCGGCGGTGCGGCATCGGCCGACTTGGGCGCGCCGTCCTGCGGCACGCAGGCCGCGGCCGCGAGAAGCAGCGGGATGATGATCGAGACCCGAACCGTGTGGCCAAAGCTCATACGCTGCCCTTTCGTGCGCGGCACCCTACAGCAATTCCGGGAAAAGTGTGAACGGTTGGGTTCGGCGCCTTCGCCGTGGCCTTCCGTCCGGAATGTGTCGAAACAAAGAGATAGCCGCTTGCCGTTACTGTGAAACGGTGGACCGCTGTAGCCACGCGACGTTGCAAGATCAAGGTGACCTAGAGTCAGATCGACACTGCGACCGCCCTGCTGCCTGGGAAGCCGGGCCCTCGAAAATTAACCATGTTCCTTAAGACCCGGCGCCGAAGGTCTCCCGCCTCTTAACAAAGGTTAAGAAAGAGTTAATTTCCGATTCGAATCGGATTCCAGGCGCGATCTGTCGCGCCGATCAAGGGAGAGCGACATGCGTTCGAATTCAGTGCGGGCAAGCGTTGCCGCCGCCGCGCTGGCGGGGTTTGTCATGGCAATCGCCGCGCCGGCCGAAGCCGGCTTGCGCCATCACGACCGCGTCTATGCCGATTCCTTCGGCAATCTCGTCATCGACAGCGCCGCCGGCTACAAGCGCATCGTCGTCGGCGAGGGCAAGCTTGCGAAAAAGCTTTCCGAACTCACCGGCGCCGGCCAGCCGGATGTCGTCTATGACGATGCGGACGAACCCGGCGCGCCCGGCTGCTACCAGCCGCCGGTGCTGGTGAAGGGCCGCTCCTATATGTACGGGCTTTCCGACGGCGAGATGCCCAATCTCAGCCCTTGCCGTTGAAGATCGTCGCCTGGCGCCGTCGCAGCGCGCCTGACACGCGCACGCAGTCGCGGCCGGCATTCTTGGCGTCGTAGAGCGCGGCGTCGGCGCGCCGCAAGAGATCGGCGAAACCCTCGTCGGTGGCCAGCTCGGCCACGCCGAAGCTTGCGCTGCAGCGATGTTCGGTGGGCAGGCCATCGATCGGCAGGGCGCCGAACGCATTGCGCGCGCCTTCGGCAAACAGCCGCGCCGCGGCAAGATTGGTGCCCGGCAGGATGATGGCGAACTCCTCGCCGCCGATGCGGCCCGCGACATGATGTTCGGCGGCGGCTTCGCGCAGGAAACCGGCGAAGGTCTCGATCACGCGGTCGCCGCAGGCATGGCCGTAGCTGTCGTTGATGCGCTTGAAATAATCGAGATCGGCGATCACCAGCGCCACCGGCACGCCGCGCCGGACGGCGTCCCGCATGGCAAGGTCGGCGTGGCGTTCGAAGCCGCCGCGGTTGAACAACCGGGACAAGGTGTCGGTTTCCGATTTCGAAGTCGCCTCGGCCAGCGCGTCACGCACCAGCACGGCCAGGGCAAGCAGCGCCAGCGCCAGCCCGAACACGGTGCCGAGCGATTGCGACACCAACGCGTAAGCCGTCTGCACATAGGCCTGCGGATTGGCGCCCCAGCCGCCCAGCGCACCCGCGATGAGCGGCTTGGAGGCAAACTGCACGGCGCTGGCGCCGAGCACCAGCGCCAGCACATGGTCGAGCCGCGCGAACCTTCGCCTGGAGGACAGCACGATGCCGAGAGCGGCGAACTGCATGACGGCGTAGGGAAGCTGGTAGGCCATCATCCGCGTCAGCGAATGGCGCGGCAGGTCCTGCACCAGATAGACGGCGACCGAGGCAACGACGAGGAAGCAGAGCATCTGCGGCCAGGGTGGCCGCACGCCATATTTGTGGGCGAGCCCGCCATTGAAGGCGACGGTTGCGCCGAGGAACACGGCAAAGGCGGCAACGACCGGCAGTCGGGCGTCCGCGAAAGCGGGAATGCTGAATTCGATGGCGAAATAGGCCATGCCGAGCAGGTAGCTGAAGGCGAGCCAGCGCGCCGACACGCGCCCGGTGTCATAGACGGCAACCGCCATGAATGCCGCCGCCAGCAGCCCGGCGACGAGCAGGTTGATCATCAGTATGAAGTCGGCGCTGCCCATATCTGCCTTCGTCGGAACGTTCCGGACAGAAAAGCATCGACGGGCGAAGAACACGTTAATGCCGAGGCATGACCGCAGGCTACAGGCCTCCGCGATTAGCTGCAAACGCCCCCGCGCTTGTCCTTCCAGGGCGAAGCAAGGAGCGGAGCGACGCGCGCAGACCCTAGAACTCATGCCGCTCCATTAAGGCGTTGCGGCAATTATAGAATTTGCACTGCAGTATTCTACGCCAGAGGTAACGGCGTGGATCCTCGGGTCAAGCCCGAGGAAGACGAAGTTGCAGGAGCTTCGGGCAATCGCGGACGTTGCGATCGCCTTCTGGACTAAGGAGGGGGGTGCGCCGAGTCCGTATGTATCAGCCGACGGCGAGCGACTCGGCAGCGAAGGCGGTTTCAGGTCTCTCGTAAGACAGACGGACGCTGTCGCGGCCGTTCTTCTTGGCCTTGTAGAGCGCCTCGTCGGCGCGCCGCATCAACGGCATCAGTCCTTCCCTGCCGGTGCGGGCGGCAACGCCGAAGCTGGCCGTGACCCTGGTGCCGGGCGGCAGGCCATCGATCGTACCGGCCGAATAGAAGGAACGGATCGCTTCGGCGAAGAGCCTTGCCGACCCCAAGTCGCTGAGCGGCAAAAGCACGGCGAACTCTTCGCCGCCGATGCGCCCGGCGGCCCCGCGCGCGCCGGTGGCGGAGCGCAGCTTGGCGGCGAAATCGGCGATCACCCGGTCGCCGGCCTCGTGGCCGTGCCGGTCGTTCAGCGCCTTGAAGTGGTCGAGATCGGCCAGCACCAGGGCGACGGGAAAGCCGGCTTTGCCGCACTGGTCGAGCAGCACGGTTGCCCGCTCCTCGAAACCGCGGCGGTTGAGGATGCCCGAGAGCGGATCGGTATGGGTCTCGGCCTTCAGCGCCCTCATCACGTCGAGCGCCGCGGCTGTGAACAGGCAGAGCGCGATCAGCAGCGACAACAGCGCGTGCGAAAGCAGCGCCGTCGTCCAGTAGGACGATCCGTAGAAGCCGTCATAGCTGGGGAACGGTCCATGCGCGATGACGACGATCAGCGTGCGGGCGATGAAGTTCAGCCCGGAAAGCAGCGACAGCGCGAACAGGATTTTTTCGGTCGGACCATTGTTGCGCACCGTTCTCAGTTCCGCGGCGACCAGCAGGCTGAGCGCGCCAAAGCCGAAATTCATGACGAGCACGCGCCAGGTGAGGTCCGGCTCGACGAACATGAACCAGATGAAGGCGGCGAGCCCGCCTCCGGTCACGATACCGATGCCGACATAGGGCACGCGCCGTCCGTAGCGCGCGATGATCGCGCTGGAAAGGCACCAGGCCGCGATCGTGAAACAGCTATTGGAAATCAGCTTGGTCAGCGCCACGCCGATCGGAAGCGTGAAATACTGCAGCAGGAAACCCGGCGCCGACAGGCAGTAGCTCGCGCCGAGCGCGGCCAGATACGGGCGATGACGCTGATAGGAAAACAGCACGAGGAACGCGGCGCCAAGCGCCAGCGCTATCGTCGGATTGAGCAGCGCTATAAGCAGACCGGTGTCCAAAGGACTGCGACTTTCCCCAACTTACCCAGGGGGAGATACTAGGACCTAAGCCCAAACAAGCGGTTAAGCCCCCGACGAGCACATCGCATGCCACGCGGAACCGGCCTGCCGGAGCGGCGTTGTCCGGCCAGACAGGAGACGCCAGACGGGAGACGATCGAGATGGCCGGCACGATCACTTTGACGAACCACGATGAAATCCGCTCCTGGGCGGCGGCGCGCGCCGGCTTCCCGGCCATCGTCGACGTCTCGCCCGAGGCGGGAACGCAGCCCATGCTGCGGCTGGTTTTTGGGCAGCAGGCCTATGAAGACACCGACCGCCCGGAGCGTTCGATCAACAGCGGCGGCTACGAGCTCGTGGAGTGGGACGAGTGGTTCAGGATTTTCGACGAGCGCCAGTTGGCCTTGGTCGTCGCCGCCGACGAGCCCGGCCGGCGCGAGGAGTTTCACGAGATCATTCGCAGATAGAGCGCTGAAAGCAAAAGACCCGGACGTCCTGTCCGGGCCTTTGTTGAGAGACGCAAGCCGGCTGTTACTTCCAGTCGCGGATGTCGACGAAGTGGCCGGCGATCGCCGCCGCCGCCGCCATGGCCGGCGACACCAGGTGGGTGCGGCCCTTGAAGCCCTGCCGGCCCTCGAAATTGCGGTTCGAGGTCGAGGCGCAGCGTTCATGCGGCTTCAGCCGGTCGTCGTTCATGGCCAGGCACATCGAGCAGCCGGGCTCACGCCAATCGAAGCCGGCGGCGACGAAGATCTTGTCGAGGCCTTCGGCTTCCGCCTGTTCCTTGACCAGGCCGGAGCCGGGCACGATCATGGCGTTGACGCGCGGATTGACCTTCTTGCCCTCGACCACCTTGGCGGCGGCGCGCAGGTCCTCGATGCGGCCATTGGTGCAGGAGCCGATGAAGACGCGGTCGAGTTCGATGTCGGTGATCTTGGTCCCCGGCGTCAGCCCCATATAGTCGAGCGCGCGGATCTTCGACGTGCGCTTGTTCTCGTCCGCGATCTCTTGCGGATTGGGCACGATGCCCTGCACCGAGACGACGTCCTCGGGCGAGGAGCCCCAGGAGACGATCGGCGGCAGCTTCTGGGCGTCGAGCACGACCACCTTGTCGAAATGCGCACCCTCGTCGGACTGCAGCGTCTTCCAATAGGCGAGCGCGGCATCCCAGGCGGCGCCCTTCGGCGCGCGCGGTTTGTCCTTCACATAGGCGAAGGTCGTCTCGTCCGGCGCGATCAGGCCGGCCCGCGCCCCGCCCTCGATCGACATGTTGCAGATCGTCATGCGGCCTTCCATCGACAGCGAACGGATCGCTTCGCCGGCATATTCGATGACGTAGCCGGTGCCGCCGGCGGTGCCGATCTCGCCGATGATGGCGAGGATGATGTCCTTGGCGGTGACGCCTTCCGGCAACTGGCCGTCGACGCGCACCAGCATATTCTTGGCCTTGCGCTGGATCAGCGTCTGTGTGGCCAGCACATGCTCGACCTCAGACGTGCCGATGCCATGCGCCAGCGCGCCGAAAGCGCCGTGCGTGGAGGTGTGGCTGTCGCCGCAAACGATGGTCATGCCCGGCAGGGTAAAACCCTGTTCCGGCCCGATGATGTGGACGATGCCCTGGCGGATATCGTTCTCGGAATAATATTCGATGCCGAAATCCTTGGCGTTCTTGGCCAACGCCTCGACCTGGATGCGGCTTTCCTCGTTCTTGATGCCGAACTTGCGCTCGGGCGAGGTCGGCACGTTATGGTCGACCACGGCCAGCGTCTTTTCCGGATGGCGGACCTTGCGGCCGCTCATGCGCAGGCCTTCGAAAGCCTGCGGGCTGGTGACTTCGTGGACGAGGTGGCGGTCGATATAGAGCAGGCAGGTGCCGTCGTCCTGGCGGTCGACCGTGTGGTCGTCGAAGATCTTGTCGTAGAGGGTGCGCGGTGCGCTCATGTGCGTAAATCCGTCGATATGAGAATGGGAAAAGCTGGCGTGGCTTCGGCCGGCAAGCGACTTCGATCAGTCGGCCCGGCGAAGTCGGCAGGTGAGCGCGCCGCAGACCCGCGCGGCAAATCGCGACGGCAGGCGCTTTCTGTCCTGCAGCACGAAACCCTTGTAGGCCGGATCGCTGAAAAGCTTTTCCATGGCGGCGTAGATAGCAATGTTTTGGCTTTTCGGCAATTGCGAGCGGGGGCCTGGTTCCTCGCCTCACTCCCACACCTTCGGAGGGCAAAGGCAGAGCGCCAAGGTCGGCGAGCGCGCGCCCTTCCTCTCTCCCGCCGATCGGGGGAGAGGTGGCGAGCGAAGCTCGACGGAGTGGGGGGGCGACTTGGCTCGGCCATTGTTATTTCAAACCGAGCAATGCCTCGGCTTAATCGGAGCTCTGTGGCGAGCTGTCAGCGGCGGCGCATTTGAGGATCGCCTTCCCCCGCTCCGTCGCTGCTTCGCAGCGCCACTTCTCCCCCCACAAGGGCAGGGCTATCGCATATGAGTGATCGCATTGATGAGATAGTCGTCGTTCCAGGCGCATTTCTTGATGCGATGGC
>NZ_VFVI01000044.1:0-1044 GCF_006442775.1 Mesorhizobium sp. B2-4-6 | reverse complement strand
TGTTTGATCCCAGGCTTTGATGGGGCATCCTTATCTTCCGAATCAAAGGATGCGCTATGGGCCAGGTTCTGCATGGGAGCGCCACAACGACAGAGGCGGTCCGTCGAGCGATACAGCATAGTCAAGAGAGCCTGAGGACGCTGGCCAAGCGCTACGGGATTAACCAGAAGACGGTTGCGAAGTGGAAGAGGCGAGCTTCGGTCGCCGATCTAGCGACTGGTCCGAAGGAGCCGAGATCGACGGTGCTCTCGATTGAGGAGGAGGCAGTCATTGTCGCTTTCCGCCGCTACACGCTGCTGCCGCTCGACGACTGCCTCTATGCGCTCCAGGCGACCATCCCGCTCCTGACGCGGTCTTCATTGCATCGCTGTCTGCAACGCCATGGCATCAGCCGGCTCCCGGATGTCGAGGGCGACAAACCGGCGAAGAGGAAATTCAAGAGCTACCCGATCGGTTACTTCCATATCGACATTGCCGAGGTCAGGACCGAGCAAGGCAAGCTGCACATGTTCGTCGCTATCGACCGCACCTCGAAGTTCGCCTTCGTCGAGTTGCACGAGAAGGCCCCCACAGCCGTATCAAGAGACTTTCTGCTGCGGTTGATCGTGGCCGTGCCCTACAAGATCCACACCGTGCTTACCGACAATGGCATCCAGTTCACCACCCCCGGTGCCGGTGGCTCGGCGGTGCCGCTGATCAAGGAGGCAATCGCCAATGGCGAGATCTTCCGCGCCCACGCCTTCGAATATGCCTGCGCCAAGAACGACATCGAGCACCGCACGACCAAGGCCAGGCATCCGTGGACCAACGGCCAGGTCGAGAGAATGAACCGGACTATCAAGGACGCCACCGTCAAGCGCTTCTACTACGAGAGCCACGATCAGCTCCGGACCCATCTCGCCGACTTCGTCGCCGCCTACAACTTCGCCCGCAGGCTCAAGACCCTCAAAGGTCTCACACCCTACGAGTTCATCTGCAAGGCGTGGGTCTCACAACCGGAACGTTTCAAACTCAATCCGCTCCAGCAAATGCCGGGACCAAACA
>NZ_VFVI01000043.1:0-1061 GCF_006442775.1 Mesorhizobium sp. B2-4-6 | reverse complement strand
GAATCCTGTGTGTTGGTTCTGGTGTATGGTTTGAAGTGGGAAGGAGACCGAATGAATCCTGGTCGTCCTTTCGGACAGGCCGTGGCATGGCCCGGTCCCTTCCCACCGGTGAACCATCAACCTGAACAGTTGCACGGGGCTGTTCCAAGCAGACCCCGCACCACAGGAAGAGGCGTGGACATGATAGCCCAGAACTATGTCGGCTGCGACATCTCAAAGCAGTGGCTGGATTTTTTTGATGAGACAAGTGGCCGTCTTCGGCGCATCGACAACCAGGCCGACGCGATCGCGGCGTATGTGGCGGGCCTCGATCCCAGCCGGGACTTCGTCGTCATGGAGGCGACAGGCGTCCATGACCGGCTTCTGCGCCATGCGCTGGCCAAGGCCGGCGTGCCGTTCTCGCGGCACAACCCAGCGCATACCCACCACTATTCGAAGTCGACGAGACGGCGGGCCAAGACCGATCCTCTCGACGCCAGGATGCTGAGCGACTACGGCCGTCGCTATAATCCTGAGGCCGAGCCGGCGCCGCGCGAAGAAGTCGAGCAGCTTCAATCGCTTGCCCGCTACCGCGATCAACTGGTCGAGATGCGGGCAACGGCGAAGAAGCACCTCGCCGAGGCCTTCAATGAGATCGTCATTGCCGATCTGGAAGAGACGATCGCCTACCTCGACACGCGCATCAAGGCGATCGAGGGCCAGATTGCCGAAGTCATTCGTCAAGCCGAGGACACCGCCCGCGATTACACGCTGATGGTCTCCGTGCCCGGTGTCTCCAAGGTCGGCGCATTCTCCCTGCTGGCGCTCCTGCCCGAGCTCGGCCAGCGCTCGCCCAAAGCAATCGCCGCTCTGGTCGGCCTGGCCCCGTTCGACAACAAAAGCGGCAAGCTCAACCGCAGGAGCCAGATCCAGGGCGGGCGATCACGCGTGCGCCGCGCTCTCTACATGGCAGCCCTCACCGCCATTCGAACCTGTGAGCGCTTCAAGGCCTTCTACAGCGCACTTGCTGCCCGCTCCGGCTCCAAGAAGCTCGCCATCATCGCCGTCGCAAGGAAGCTCCT
>NZ_VFVI01000042.1:0-1167 GCF_006442775.1 Mesorhizobium sp. B2-4-6 | reverse complement strand
GCAGGGGAATCGCATATGGCGCTTTTGGGGTTGAGTTTAGGCTGAGAAAGGATTCTTTGGAGAGGCAGTTGAGCGAAGGAGCGACTGCCATTTCCTGCCTTGAGAGCTACTTTGGTGCGGTGCCTGATCCCCGCGCGCCCAACGCCACGCACCGGCTTGGCGACCTGATCGTGATGATGATCGCGGCAAGCCTGTGCGGTGCCAGTAATGCGACGGAATTTGCCTTGTTCGCACAGGAGCGCAAGCAAGCGCTGTCGCGGCTGATCGACTATGACGCAGCTCCCAGCCACGACACTTTCTCGCGGCTGCTGCGCCTGCTCGATCCGGAGGCCTTCGGTCGCGCTTTTGCCGCCTTTGCCGCCGCTTTCGCCCGAGCCAGCCGAGAGACGCCCGAGGTGGTATCGCTTGACGGCAAGGCTTTGCGGCGGGCCTACGAGAAGGGCTTGGCAGCCAGTCCGCCGTTGACGGTGTCGGCCTTCGCGGCCGAGACCCGGCTGTGCCTGGCGGCAGTCTCGCCGAGTGATGGTGAGAACGAAGTCGAGGCCGCGCTCAAAGTCGTCGAACTCATTGATCTTACGGGCAGATTGGTCACCGCCGACGCGCTCCACTGTCATACCCGAATGGCTGCGGCCATTACCCAAAGAGGTGGCGATTACCTGCTTGCGCTGAAGGGCAACCGGCGTCATTGGCTGCGCCGTGCCAACTTGAAACTGGCCGACGCGACCCCTTCCATTGCCGAGCGGACCGAGACCAGCCACGGCCGCAACGAATGGCGGCAAGCCGAGATCGTGGCGGCGGCCGAGCCGCTGATGCCTGGCCATCTGGCCTTCATCCGCATCACCAGCCGACGCGATCAGGCCAAGCCGTTGATGCGCCTGTTCATGGCCTCCACGCTCATGTCGCCTCAGCAGGCGCTCGACCTCACTAGAGCTCATTGGCAGATCGAGAACGGCCTGCATTGGATGCTCGATGTCCATCTTGATGAGGATCTCAGCCGTGCCCGCAAGGACAATGCTCCCGCCAACACAGCCCTTCTCAATCGCCTCGCTAGAAACATCCTTCAGGCCGCCGATGCTGCCAAAGTCCCCATCAGCCATCGCATCAAGAAATGCGCCTGGAACGACGACTATCTCATCAATGCGATCACTCATATGCGATAGCCCTGCC
>NZ_VFVI01000041.1:0-1422 GCF_006442775.1 Mesorhizobium sp. B2-4-6 | reverse complement strand
CAAAGAGGGCAGACTTAGAAGCAAACTTCTTCGTCGCCAGCGGCGCACCGCCCTCGTTCGTGGGCCGTATATAGTCGCCACCCAGACAAACTGTCAACACCGATCTGCGATGTTTTTTCGATTTCTCGCGGAGATATCCACGGGGTCAAAATTCGTGAGTTGGCTTGGCTGATCTGGGAGCGGTGTTCCGGCCTTTGGCCGCTGCTGTGATGCCACCTCCGGGCGCATGCCATCGGCACGGAAATCGCTTGTCGCTCCTGGCGCGAGTATCATCCGCCGCAGCAACCCTAGCAGCGTTTCAGAGCCGGTCTTCGAGCAATTCCGGCGTGATGTTCCGGCCCGCGTAGAAGATGCCGAGAATCAGCACCCGCTCGCCGTCGACGGCAAAGGCAATGCTGACGGCGCGCCGAAAACCAATGATCCGCAGCCCCGGCATGATCTCCACCCGCTCAGTGCCGCGCCGTGGAAATGTCGACAAGCCTAGGCAATGATCGCGGATGCCCACAACAAAATCCCAGGCAACCGCCGGCGACGCACGGTCGGCTATATCGTCATAGAGCTGTTCGAGTTCAGCTTCCGCGCTCGCGTGGAAGACAATCCGGTATTCCATCCCCTACTTGGCTTTCGCCTGCCGCGCGCGATGACGGACCTCAAGCCGGGAAAACACCGTTTCGGCGGGGATTCCCTTTGCCGGATCTTGCTGGAGCTCGGCCATGCGCGACGGAATTTCCTCGCGCAGCCACTTCTCTCGCTCCGCCTCAAAATCCTCGAGCAAACGCAGACCGGCGCGGACAACCTCGCTGGCATTGTTGTAGCGGCCCGATTCGAGCTGCTTCCTGATGAAGCGCTCATAGTGATCGTTCAAAGCGTAGTTGGGCATGTGGAACCCTCTCGGGGATATGGGGTCGGGCGCGGATAATAGCAATAGATAGCAAGAAATAGCAATTTGCTTGATTCGATCTCCAATTCACCCGACGCGATTCGGTGAAAGATCCAACCGCACCCGAATCGGCAGCGGTCGAAATGCCGGGTCGGGGACGCCGGCGCCCGATTCAAGGATCGCCGGGCGGCCTATTCCAGGATCTCTCTCCGTTTGCGAGGCGACAGGAACACAAAAGCCGGCTGAGTTTAAGCTCGACCGGCTAATGTTATTTCGCACCCAATTGGGCGCAGGTCTCAGAATAGGTGTCTCTCATTTCAACGTCCTCATCAGCCGCAGCTCAAAGCGAGCATCGCACCAGGCGCGCCGATATGGACGGAATGATTCGGCCCCTGGCGAGAGAGTGTGGCTTTTTGTGTTGGTTTTGCGATCCTCCAACGCAAAACGGCCCGCGTTGAGCGGGCCGTTTTGCGTTTGGTTGCGGGGACAGGATTTGAACCTGTGACCTTCAGGTTATGAGCCTGACGAGCTACCGGGCTGCT
>NZ_VFVI01000040.1:0-1495 GCF_006442775.1 Mesorhizobium sp. B2-4-6 | reverse complement strand
GGCGTTCGGGCCGAATTGCCGGGGCTGGACCGCCCCGTCACCGCGGTCATCCTGTGGAATGGCGATCGATCGCACTATGTCGTGATCGCGATGCCCGACTTCACGGCGCGCCAGGCCGAGATCATGTTCGAAAGCGAGCGGCGCGCCCGACGCTTGATGGAGCAGCAGCTCGAAGCCGCCAATTCCGAGGTGCGCTTCGCCTCGCTCGCCCGCACGCGCCTTCGCCTGGCGCGCGACCTCCACGACACGCTCGTGCATTCGATCGTCGCGCTGCTGACGCAAATCCGGCTGACACGGCATTTCCTGGCGACCGATCCAGCCCGTGTTTCGGACGGGCTCGCGGTTGCCGAGGAAGCCGCGATAACCGGCTTGGCGCGGGCGCGCGACGCCATCGCCCGGCTCAGGATGCCCGACGACCTCGAACCGGGTTCGGATGTCGAGAAGATGCTGTCGGACTTCGCGCAGCAGACCGGCATCGAGGTCTCCACGCAAATCGCTGACGCAGCCCGCCCCGGGCTGCAGGATCACGCGACGACGATTCGGCGCATCCTCGGCGAAGCGTTGCGCAACGTCGAGGCGCATGCGAAGGCGCGGCGGGTCCGGTTCGACGCGGTCGTGGAAAGAACCGAAGCTGGCGCAAGACTCATCGTCGACGTCCGCGACGACGGCCGCGGCTTTGACGGGACCGTCCCCAGACAGGGACATTTCGGGCTGATTGGAATGGCCGAATTCGCCGAGCTCGCGGGAGGACAATGCGCGGTGGAAAGCGCCCCAGGGGCGGGCACGCTGGTTCGGACATCCCTTCCCCTGACCGTGTCGGCAACGAACGACCGGTCCGGCGCCGTGGGTGCGTAGAAAGCTGGGGGTGTAGCAAGATGACCGATCCGCGCCTGAAATCCGAAAGGATACGCGTGCTGATCGCCGAGGATCAGACATTGATCCGGGAAGGCCTTGCCACGCTGCTTGCCCAGCAAAACGACGATTTCGAAATTGTCGGCGCCGCGGCCGACGGCGAGCAGGCGATCGAGTTCGCGCGCCGGTACCGTCCGGACGTCGTCTTGATGGATCTGCAAATGCCGCGCGCCGACGGCGTCACGGCGACCCAGCGTATCCTGCGCGAATTTCCGGGAACCGGCATCGTGGTCCTGACCACGTTCGAGACCAACGAGCTGATTTTCGAGGCTGTCAGCGCCGGAGCCAAGGCATATCTGCTGAAGGACTCGAGGATCGACGAGATCGCGGCGACGATCCGCACCGTGGCGAACGGCCAATCCGCGCTTTCACCCGGTGTCGCCGCGAAAATTCTCGAGGAATTCAAGCGATTGCGTCCGCGCCACGCCGCGGCGAGCGCGCCGTTGCGCGGCGACCTCACCGCGCGCGAGAACGAAATCCTCAAACTGATCGTCGAAGGCAAGAGCAATGGCGAAATCGGCGCCCAACTGCATTTGGCCGAGGGGACGATCAAGAACTACGTCAGCACGATCCTCGAGAAGTG